>CAXTBJ010000144.1:0-2956 GCA_964242585.1 uncultured Bryocella sp. | reverse complement strand
AGCCCGTGTTTTTCCATGCGGCGGTAGAGGGCGCCGCGGGAGAGGCCTAGAGCTTCGGCGGCTTGGCTTATGTTGCCGCCGGCGCGGCTGAGGGCCTTGCGGATGAGGACGGCTTCGACAGCCTCTAGGGACAGGTCGTCCAGCGAGGCGGAGGCGGAGCGCGTGGGGGAGAGACCGAGGTCGGCGACCGTGATCTGGGGGGTGCGGGCCATCAAGACGGAGCGCTCCAGGGTGTGCTCCAACTCGCGCACGTTGCCGGGCCAGGTGTGGGTGAGGAGCGTGTGCAGGGCCGCGGGGTCGAAGCCGCCGACCGGCCTGCGGTAGCGTGTGGCGTAGCGCGAGAGGAAGTGCGCGGCGAGGGTGGGGATGTCCTCGCGGCGTTCGCGCAGCGGGGGAATGCGGATTTCGACGGTATTGAGGCGAAACAGGAGGTCCTCGCGGAAGCGGCCGGCGGCGGCCTCCGCGGGGAGGTCGGCGTTGGTGGCCGAGATCATGCGGACGTCGATTTTTCGCGTGGTGGAGGAGCCGACGCGCTCGAGCTCGCCGGTTTCGAGCACGCGGAGCAGCTTGGCCTGCTGGCGGATGGGGATGTTGGCGATCTCGTCGAGGAACAGGGTGCCGCCGTGGGCGAGCTCGAAGCGGCCGATGCGGTCGGCGCGCGCGTCGGTGAAGGCGCCTTTGATGTGGCCGAAGAGTTCGGATTCGAAGGTGCCCTCGGGCAGCGCGCCGGTGTTGACGGCGACGAGGGTGCGGTGCGCGCGCGCGGAGAGCCGGTGCAGGGTCTGGGCGACGACCTCCTTGCCGGTCCCGTGCTCACCGGTGACCAGGACGTTGGCATCGGAGGGGCCGATGCGGCTGAGGAGATCGAGGACGGGTCGCATGGAGGGCGCGGCGGCGATGAAGTCGGGCGCGCCCTCGGCCCGCAGGATGCGATTTTCGGCTTCGAGCCACTCGGCGCGGCGGCCGGCGCGGTAGAGCTCGATCTGGGTGCGCAGGACCGTGAGCAGACGCGGATTGTCCCAGGGCTTGCCGATGAAGTCGCTGGCGCCGCGGCGCATGGCCTCGACGGCGAGTTCGACCGAACCCCAGGCGGTCATGACGACCACCGGGATGCGGCTGTCGTGCCCCCGGATGGCGGCGAGCAGATCGAGGCCCTCGCGGCCGGAGGTGGTGTCGCGGGTGTAGTTGAGGTCGATGAGGATGCCGTCGAAGTCGGCGCTGGCGAGCGCCTCCAGGACAAGCGCGGGGGTGCGGGCGGTCTCGAGGGTGTAGCCCTCGGGGCGGAGGAGAAACTCGAGCGCCTCGAGAATGTGCGGCTGATCATCGGCGATGAGCAGGTGGGGGGAGCGCTCCGGGAAATTGGAGGCCGATGGGAGCCTGGGGGCGGATAGGGTCATGGGTGGGCTTGGTATCAAGGGCGTCAAGTGAGTCAAGGGTGTGTCGGGGCCGTTTGCACGGCGTCGGGAGCGGCGCCGGCCCGAGCCGATTCTATCGAGATGCCGTTGGCCTCCAATGTGCGCCCCACGGCTCTGTCCAGCTCGACCCGCGCCTTCTGGAGTGCGGTCCGGGCATCGACCAGCGTTGAATCGGCCGTGGCCAGATCGTGGCGCGCGGCCAGGGTCTGCAGCGCCGACCCCGCGCCGAGCGTCTGCTCCTTCTGTGTAATCTCAAAGGTCTTGGCGGCCAGGTCGTGTGCCTCCGTTGCCGCACGCACCCGCGCCGCGCTCTCCGCTAAAGCATACTGCGCGTTGCGGACCTCGATCCGAATCTGCTTGCGCTGCTGCGCGAGGCGCAGTTCGGCCTGGCGCGACTCAAGTTCCGCGCGGTACTGATCGCTCTTTGCCACACGATTGCGTAAAGGCACATTCAACGACAGGCCGACATAGTAATCCGGAGCCGAGTTGTTGAAGGCGTTGCCCAGGGCACCGCCGTAGCTCAGCGGCGCCGTGGAGGGAATGCCCGCCGTCGGGTTCACCGGCCCTGCCAGGCCACTGCCGCCGTAGAACGCATTCAGCGCCAGGGAGGGCAGCAGCGCATTCTCCGCGGCCTTCTTGCTGAGGGCCCGGCTCTCGAGGTCGATCTCCGACTCCTGGAGCTCCAGCCGCCTCGCCAAGGCTTCGTTCACGATGTTATCCGTCGGAGCCGCGGCGAGCGCCGACGATGTACCCCCCGCCACGGTGCTCAGATCTGAAATCAGATCGGTGGGCCGCACCGGCATCGCTTCCAGCAGCGGGTCTTCGAGATTTTTGGTGACGGCATTTTTCATCAGCAGCTGTTGAAATTGCAGCTGCGAACGCGCAATGGACAGGTCCTGCTCACGGTTGGCGACTTCCACCTCATCCCGCATCACGTCGATCGCCGGAATCGCCTGCAGCGCGAGCTGTTTGCGCGCCATGGCCAGCGTGTCGTTGGCGAAGGCGAGCGAACCGTTTTTCACCGCCTCATCCTCAAAGGCACTGACGAGATCCCAATAGAGATTTTCGATCTGGGTCACGGTGGCGCATACCTGCAGGGCAAACGCCGCATCGGAGGCTCGGCTGTTGTTGCGGGCGATACGCAGGTAGCGCAGATTGGGGCCCAGCCCGAAGCCGGCCAGCAGCTGCTGCGTAAATGCCGCCGAATAAAATGTGTTGATCTGCGGATTCAAGAAGGTGAAGGCGCCGTTTTGCGTTTGGCGCGTGTTGTCCAGGGTGAAGGAAAACGTGGTTCCCGTCGCAAACGCCTGCGAGTAGTTGAGGTCCCCCACGATCGTGTTCAAGCGCAGCACCGGAACGTTGTAGCCGACCTCGTTCGCGAGCGGGTCCGCGTAGTGCTGCAGGCTGCCTTGCGCGCTGATCAGCGGATCGTACGAGGCCACCGCCGTGCCTGTGCCGAGGGTGGATTGCACCAGCCCCGAAGCACCGCCGCCCGCGCCGCCCGCGCCGCCCGTGGTGCCACCCGCGCCCGCGCCCGAAGG
>CAXTBJ010000143.1:0-3175 GCA_964242585.1 uncultured Bryocella sp. | reverse complement strand
GCTGCGGGCGGCTGTATCGCTTGCCTTGTCTGGGGCACCTACTTCGGCCTGCCTGAACCCAAGCGCCGGATGATTCTGCTACCCACAACCTCGCCCTTCTTTCTCTGGAACCGTATCTCCGAGATCCTCGGCGACGCCCCGGGCAGTGTCGCCATCGCCGGCTTCAGCCCGGAGATGCTGGCCCCCGCGGAGGTGGAGATGCTGACCCTGGCGATCTCGCGCGAGGAGGCCAGTGCCCAGGAACGCGAGTCGGTCTTCCTCGATCCCGCGCTCCCCAGTGCGCCCGGCAGCCTGTATCCGGCAGCCCTACCGGCCCCCTCGGAACGAGATTTTGTCCTTTCGCGTTAAGCCTGCCGAGTTTGTTGAATCGGCAAGGTCGGCCGCGCCAATTGACTTCGGCTCCGCCCCTATGGACCGTTCTGCCCCGCGGCTGACCCCTCCATGGAACCTGTAACGCACCTGCTGACAGGTGCCTGTCTGGCCCGGACTGGCTTCCACCGGCGTGTCGTGTATGCCACGGCTGCAATGGCGGTGGCGGCGGAGTTTCCGGATATCGACACGGTCTGGAGCCTGCCCGGCCCCGTCGCCGGCTTTGAGCACCATCGCGGCTTGACGCACACCCTTTTAGGTATCCCGTTTGAGGCCGGACTGCTCCTACTCGCCTTTTTTCTTTGGCACAGGCTGCATGGATCGAGAGCCGGCCCGGATCACGGGATGCTTCACGGCAATGCGCCTAGACGTACACCGGCCGGCTCGCCCGCGGTACGTTGGCCGGCCTTGTACGGTCTGATCACGCTGGCGCTGTTCAGTCATCTACTGCTGGATTACACCAATAACCACGGTTTACGGCCCTTCTTTCCGTTTAACGACCGCTGGTACGCGGGCTCGATCGTGTTCATCTTCGACCCGTTGCTGTTCCTGGTTCTTCTCGGAGCTTTGGTGCTTCCCGCGCTGTTCGGCCTGATCAGCCGTGAGGTGGGTACGGATAGACAGTCCACCGCCAGCCCGGTGTGGGCGCGCGCGGCGCTGGCCTGCGTGGTTGTGTTTTGGGCTGTTCGGACGTACGAACACCACCGCGCGGTGGCACTGGCCCAGGGCACGACCCTGCGTGCTCCCGCGACCCTGGAGCCTGCCGTGGACGATTCCGCCGAGACCCCTTTCGGCAGCTTGCAGAGTCCTGATCGTGAAGTGGCACCGGTTCGGACAAACCCGCTCCTGCAGGCGCAACGGTCCCTGGCAAGCCCCGATCCGCTCAGCATCTTCCGGTGGTATACCGCGACGGACTTCGGCCCGGCGTACCGGCTGGGTGTTGCCGATACGCACCTGCTCACGATGACGGATGGCTTCATCCTCCCTAAACCCGAGCCGACAGCTACGTTGCGAGCCGCGGAGCGCAGCCATCTTGGCCAGGTCTACCTCGATTGGTCGCCCATGCCGATGTTGAGTGTGGGTGAGGAGAGTGATCTGCCGGCGGAGTTCGATTCTCCGCGGGGAAGGCGTACCGTGCGCTTCGCCGACCCGCGGTTTATGGGTGATACGCCGTTCTTGCATCGCGGGGGCCGACCTCCCCTCACGGGCGAGGTCGTTCTGGGCCCAGGAGGTGCCGTGCAGGCGCAAGGTATAGATGGCCGGTTTGGGCGTTGACCGTCGTTTGTGTCGAACGACGTTCACTTGCCTCGGGTCTCTGGCACCCGGGCCTTGACTTACGAGTCCGGCCTCCCGATCCCGTAGACTAGGGAGGTCGCTGCTGATTTTCTGCGGCCGCAATCAGCTACGCCCCACGCTTGAGGCCAACATGCCCTATCTCGTCCTCCTCCTGGCAGCCCTATCCCGCCTGCTGCCGCACGCCTTGCATGGCGTGGGTCTGAATTTCACGGCGGTCGGTGGGGGCCTGCTGTACTTCGGGGCGCGCCGGTCACGCTCGTTCGCGCTCCTCGGCGGCGCGGTGATGGCGCTCACGGACGTGTACCTGACGCGCGTTGTCTACGGCGTTCCCTTTCACCCGCGCGCCTATGCGGTCACCTGGGCCTGGTACGTGGGCGTGGGCCTGTTAGGGGCGGCGCTGCTGCGGCGCACGACAGCCGGCCGCGTGGCCGGGGCCGTCTTCTGCTCCGCGACAAGCTTTTTCGTCTTGAGCAATCTCATGGTTTGGGTAGGGGGCGGGCTATACCCCCACACCTTCAACGGTTTGCTCGCCTGCTATGGGATGGCCGTGCCGTTCTATGCCAACGATCTCGTTTCAACCGGTCTGACGGCGGGTGCGCTGTTCGGTTTGCCGGTCGCGGCGCATCATTTGGTGACGATCTGGCGCGCGGCGGCGGCGGGTCGGCAGCCGCTCGGTTAAGCGATCGGCTATTCCGCTATTCACTCCGCTCGGCTATTCCGGAAGCGGTGCCTCTTCAATCGGCAGCGCGACGCCCCGGCGACGATCGAAGATGCGTCGCACCATGTAAAAAACCAGCGCCAACAGCCCGAACAGCGCGGTGCCGATCACAAGGCCCATATGGTTGTGGGCCGTGCGGCGCAGGCTGTGGATGAGCGTGGGGCCAAACCAGATGGTCAGCAGCGAGCAGATCAGAAACTGGGTCATTTTGCCAAGGAAGATAGCCAGCACAAAGGGCAGGGCCTTCATCTCGAAGACACCGGCGGCAAATTCAAAGAGCTTCAGCGGCATGGGCGGCGGCAGCATGGCTGGAATCAGGATGGCGAAGAACTCCTGCTGTTCAAAACGGTCGCGCATACGTTCGTAACGTTCCCGGTTGATGCGCTTGAGCAGAAAGAGCTCGCCGCCGGCCCGACCGACGAAGAAGGGAACCAGCGAACCGAGCGCCGAGGCCGCCGCGGCGACCGCGCAGTACAGCATGAAGCGCTGGTGATTATTCGCCACATACCCGATGACCACGCCGTCCATGGAGACGGGGATTGGGATCAGGGCCGAATCGATCAGCGCAAGGCCGCCGACGCCCCAAACGCCTAAGGGTTTCATGTACCTCAGCAGCGTGGCCGAAACGGTGTGCAGCAGGGCTATGGGACCGATAATCACTGATGATCAGTTTACAGGGCGCAGGGCAGGAGAGTTTACAGGGGCACAGGGCACAGGCTCAGCAGAGGGAATCGTTGCTAGAGGCTGTTATGAACTTTGAACCGAGCTAGGTTCTTTGCTGGCGTTGTTTGT
>CAXTBJ010000142.1:0-3425 GCA_964242585.1 uncultured Bryocella sp. | reverse complement strand
CAAACGCAGATTCCCTTCGGGAATGACAAGCAGAAGGTAAGAGCAAAAGCAGAAGGTAAGAGCAAAAGCAGCAGCTTCCTTACGGCGTGACCCATTTGTGGGACCGAGATTTATGAATTCCAGCCCTGTTTTCCAGAAATTGGCTTGACCGGCTGCATGTTCCGGCGCTACGCTCACCGCAACATCGTCACTGCCTTGGCACCCTTCGCCAACCCGATGGCTTCACGACACAGGAACGGCGGCCGGCGTTTGCCGGTAGGCGGTTTCGGCGCCGGGGACAAACGCAACGAGTGTGCCCCTCAAACATCCAATTTCACAGTACGTCCCTGACGGAGGTCAGATCCCTACTTGGTCAAGACATCGCTGCCCCTGACGCCCGGAATCGAGCCGCTGTACGGCACACGCGACGAGAACCTTCGTCTGATGGAAGACTCGCTCGGGGTGCAGATCGATCTGCGATCCGACGCGGTGAAGGTGATGGGCGAGGCCGAGGCCGTGGCTCGCGTGGAAGGCATCTTCGCCGACTTCGAGCACCTGCGCCGGACCGGGGTGCACCCGCACAACGGCGAGTTGAACGCCCTGCTGAAGCTGGTGGTGGCAGACCCGGCGGCCACGCTGCGCGGGCTGATTGAAAGCGGCAAGCAGCGCGGCGCGGGCGCCAAGCGCACCGTGCAGCCGCGCACGCCCAACCAGCGCAAGTATCTGGAGGCTATCGACAAGAGCGATATGGTCTTTGGGCTGGGGCCGGCGGGAACGGGCAAGACCTACCTGGCGGTCGCGATGGCGGTCAGCGCGCTATTGGCCAAGAAGGTCGCACGGATCATCCTGGTACGGCCGGCGGTGGAGGCGGGCGAGCGGCTCGGGTTTTTGCCGGGATCGCTGCAGGAGAAGGTCGATCCCTACATGCGGCCGCTCTATGACGCGCTCTACGATCTGATCGATCCGGCCAAGATCGACCGCATGCTGGAGACGGGCGTAATCGAGATTGCGCCGCTGGCGTTTATGCGCGGGCGGACGTTGAATGAAGCCTTCATCATCATGGATGAGGCGCAGAACACCACCACCGAGCAGATGAAGATGTTTCTGACCCGGCTGGGGCAGGGGTCAAAGGCGATCATTACGGGCGATTTGACGCAGATCGACCTGCCGAACCCGAAGAAGAGCGGCCTGTATGAGGCGCTGCGGGTGCTGGAGGGCGTGGAGGGCATCGGGTTCTGCCATTTTGAGAACAAGGACGTGGTGCGGCACTCGCTGGTGCAGCGGATTGTGCAGGCGTATGAGAGCCATACGCGCGCGGCCGAGCAGGTAGCGCAGGCACCGATGGGCGTGGAAGGCGATCCCGCACTGGCGATGGCGGGACGCAACGAGGCCGCGGCGGAGACCCGGTCCTCGCGATTGAAGCCGCAGTAACGGCGAAAGCGTTGGGGTGGGAGAGATACTGGGATCATGATCTCGCTCGAACCGCCGCGAAGTGTGGAAGCGGAGCCGGACCCGTGGGGTGCGCTCGGTCTGTCACGGGCCGGGCTTACCCGTTTTTTGCACAGGGCCCAGGAGCTTGCGGACCTGCGGGGCGGGGTCGAGGTGCTGCTGGCCGACGATCGGACGCTGAAGCGGCTGAACCGGCAGTTTCGGGGCAAAAACAAGGCAACCGATGTGCTGAGTTTTCCCGCGTTGCCGGAGCTGGCCGGTCAGTATGCCGGCGATCTCGCCGTTTCGTTGGAGACGGCGGCGCGGCAGGCGGCCGAGCACGGGTTGACGCTGCGGGATGAGGTGCGCGTGCTGCTGCTGCACGGGGTGCTGCACCTCAGCGGGCTGGATCATGAGGCCGATGGGGGCGAGATGGCCGTGCGCGAGGCGGAGCTGCGGCTGCGGCTGCGGCTGCCGGCGGGGCTGATCGCGCGGACGGCGGGGATCTTCGGAGGAGCTGGGCGTTTAGGGAGTGCTGGGCGTCCGCAACGCTCCGGGGCAAAGGCACCCCGCCCTGTGTCGGAGGCGATAAAGAACGGGGCACCCGGGTTGAGGAAGGGCAATCGTTGATCTTCTTATGTTGATTTTTTTATACGGTGCCGCGGTGCTGCTGCTGCTGGCGGTGATGCTGCTGGCCGCGTTTGCGGAGCGGGTGTACGCCGCCATGGATCAGTTTCTGCCACGCGAGCCGGCGGCGGCGGTGGCGGCCTGGGAGCGCGAGCTGGAGCCGAAGCTGGGGTTGGGGCGCGAGGCGGCGACGACCTCGGCCTCGATCCTGTCGCAGGTGGCCCTGGGCGCCCTGGCCGTGCTGCTGGCGAGCAAGATGCCTTGGGGAACGAAGGGCGGCCTGGTGGCGGTCGGGCGGCTGGTGCTGGAGGTGGGCCTGGCGGTGGTGTTCTGCAACTGGCTGCTGCCGCAGTTTCTGTTCACGCGGTCTTCGGGACTTTGGTTACGGTGGCTGGCGCCGGTGGTGCGGGTGCTCTTCTACGCGGTGCTGCCGGTGACGCTGCTGATCTCGCTGGTGATGTCGATTGCGGATCTGGCTGAACCGGAGACGCCGGATGAGGACCGGCCGCAGAACGAGGCCATGGATGCGCTGCTGGAGGCCGGTGAGGAGGAGGGCATCTTCGAGGAGAGCGACCGCGAGCTGGTGCGGTCTGTGGTGGAGTTCGGCGACAAGGTGGTGCGCGAGGTGATGACCCCGCGGCCGGACATATTCGCGGTGCCGGCGACCATGACGCTGGTGGCGTTCACGGAGGAGGTGAACCGGCGCAACCTGTCGCGGGTGCCGGTTTATGCGGGATCGCTCGATGAGGTGATCGGGATCGCGTTTGCGCGCGATCTGCTGGGTGTGAAGGACGATGACGCGGCCTCGCAGACGGTGGCGAGCCTGGCGCGCGAGGCCAAGTTCGTGCCCGAAAGCAAGAAGGTGAACGAGCTGCTGCGCGAGATGCAGCGCGGCAAGCAGCACATGAGCCTGGCCATCGACGAATATGGCAGCGTGGCGGGCCTAGTGACGATCGAGGATCTGCTGGAGGCCATCGTCGGCAATATCGAGGATGAGCATGACCTGGAAGACGCGGGCTACGCGCCCGTGGCCGAGCGCGGGGGCACGTACCTCCTTTCGGGCAGCTTTGAGGTGAGCCGCCTGCGGGAGCTGTTTGCGCAGCCGACGGCGAACGTGTCCGGGGGCGGCGAGGAGGATAACGACGCGATGACGCCCGAGCAGGTGCTGCCCCAGCTGTTGACCGGGTATGAGGCCACCACGGTCGGGGGCCTGGTGAGCGAGATCGCGGGCCACATTCCGTTGCCCGGTGAGGTGGTGGAGGATGGACCGCTGCGGCTGGAGGTGCTGGCTTCGACGGACCGGCTGGTGGAACGGGTGCGGGTGGGGTTGCAGGGGACATTGAATCTGACGGAGCCGGAGTAGCGCTACGGCGGGTACGGGGATCTCTCCA
>CAXTBJ010000141.1:0-3861 GCA_964242585.1 uncultured Bryocella sp. | reverse complement strand
ACCGAGCAGGTGATCAAGAACTACCTGCGCAAGGTGTACGACAAGCTGGGCGTCTCCGACCGGCTGGAGCTGGCGCTCTACTGCCTGCACCATGAGATTCTGCGCAATGAGACCTCCGCGGCGGAGCTGGCCTTTGCCGATCCTGGGTTACCGCTGCGAGCGAAGCTGTAAGGCGACGTTGTACACTGCGGCATCCTCCCTTGCTGGATGCGCATGCCGTCACCCCTTGCACCGTTTCGATCCTTTCGGGAGCTCGCCCCCGGGCAGCGCCGGGCCTTCACCGCCTGTTTTTTGGGTTGGACGCTGGATGCCTTCGACTTTTTCCTGCTGACCTATACCCTGGACGCCGTCGCCCGGACCTTCGGCGTGAGCCTGAAGACCGCGACCACGGCAATCTTCTGGACGCTGTGCATGCGTCCGGTCGGTGCGCTGCTGTTCGGTTGGCTGGCCGAGCGGTATGGCCGGCGACCGACTCTGATGCTCAATATCGTCTGCTTTTCGATATTTGAGCTGCTCTCTGCCTTTGCGCCGACCTTTGGCAGCTTTCTGGTGCTACGCGCGCTGTTTGGCGTGGCGATGGGCGGCGAGTGGGGCGTCGGCGCGGCGCTGGCGCTCGAGACGCTGCCTGCGGAGAATCGCGGCTTCTTCGCCGGACTGCTGCAGGAAGGGTACGCGGCGGGCAATCTGTTGGCCGCCGCGGCCTATGGTCTGCTGGCCGTCGCCTACCACGGCCACGCGTTTGCCGCCTGGAGGGTGCTGTTCCTGGTGGGTGCCCTGCCTTCGTTGCTGGTGTTCTACATCCGGTCCGGGGTGAGCGAGTCGCCCGCGTGGCAGGGCAGCCGCCGGCCGGCAGGCAAACGAGGCAGTGCCGGTGAGCTCGTCCGGTCGCTGCGGGCGCATCTGCCGGTGTTTCTGCTGCTGATTGTGCTGATGACGGGGCTGACCTCGCTGAGCCATGGGACACAGGACCTGTACCCGACGTTTCTGAAGACCGTGTACCGGCTGCCGCCGCGAACGGTCTCCGTTGTCGCCATCGTGGCAACGCTCGGGGCCCTGGCCGGAGGACCGACGTGGGGGGCGCTTTCGGAGCGATGGGGCCGCCGCGCGGCGCTGGCCGCCTCGGCGCTGCTGGCCATTCCGATGATTCCGCTGTGGATCTGGGGACATTCGCCTTTGCTGCTCGCGCTGGGCGGATTCCTGATGCAGTTCATGGTGCAGGGCGCGTGGGGCATTGTGCCGGCGCACCTGAATGAGCTTTCGCCGGGGCCATTGCGGGCGCTGCTGCCGGGGCTGGCCTACCAGTTGGGCAACCTGTTCTCCTCGCGCAACGCGGTGCTGCAGACGGCGCTGGCCGCGAGCGTCTTCGGCGGCAGTCTGGCACCGGTGCTGGCCTGGACCGTGGCGGTAGTCAGCGTTTGGGTCGCGGCGGCCGCGTGGCTGGGACGCGAGGCACGGGGGACGAAACTGACTTGAGTTCGGCTGCGACGCCTGCGGGGAATTGTCGGTGGAGCCAAAGGGAGTGTTTGCCTTGGGTAGGCTGTCCCGGTAGGCTTGGATGATGGCGTGTTGCAATCTAGACAGCTCCGAGTGTTGTTCCCCCCGCGCCTGCGTGAGCTTTGGGCTCCTTTCCTGAGAGCCTGAACGCATCCTCCGCCCGCGCCCACGATCTAATCGTGGGTTTTGCTTTTTCCGACTGGAGATTTGCTTTGAGCGATACGACAACGGCCCCTGAACGCTCGGTTGCGGAGACCCTCTCCGCTCCCGCCACCCCGCCCGCCACCAAGGAAGTGAAGGAAACTAAGGCTCAGAAGGTCGAACGTCTGAAGCGTGAGAAGAACCCCTGGGAGGCGTGGGAGGAGGTGCGCCAGTTCGCGCGCGAGGGCCGCGAGAGCGTGCTGCCCGAGTGGGCCGGCACTTACTTCAAGTGGTGGGGCGTGTACACACAGGGCGACGGGGTCGGCGCGACCGGCGGCGTAGGCGGCGAGGGTAAGGCCAGCGAGTATTTCATGATGCGCATCGGTATCCCCAACGGCCTGCTGACCTCGCACCAGCTGCACACCATCGCCGAGCTGACCGGCAGGCACGCCCGCGGCATGGGCGACATCACCACACGGCAAAATATTCAGCTGCACTGGCTGACGATCCAGGCGTTGCCGGAGGTCGTGGACGCGCTGACGGAGATCGGGCTGAGCCCCAAGGGCGCGTGCGGCGACGTGGTGCGCAACGTGACCGGCTGCCCGCTGGCCGGGCTGAATCACGAGGAGCTGCTCGATGCCTCGCCGCTGGCCGTGGAGATCGCCGAGAAGCTGACGGCGAACCCGGACTTTGTAAATCTGCCGCGCAAGTTCAAGGTTTCCGTCACGGGCTGTCCGATCTGGTGCTCGTACCCGGAGATCAACGATGTGTCGCTGACGGCGCTGAAGCGCGTGAAGGACGGGCAAACGGAGATCGGCTACAGCGTGCGCATCGGCGGCGGGCTTTCAACCGAACCGCATATGGCCGTGCGGCTGAACGCCTTTATCCCACAGGATAAGGCCTATGAAGTGGTGCACGCGGTATGCGAGATCTTCCGCGAACAGGATGCGCTGCGCGAGAACCGGACCCGGGCGCGGCTGAAGTATCTGTTTATGCGCCACGGTTGGACGGCGGAGTCGATGCTGGCGGCCATTGAAGAGAGGCTGGGCTATAGCTTCGACCCGCAGGAAGAAGGGCCGATCGCGGATGACCTCTACCGCGACCACATGGGCGTGCACCGGCAGAAGCAGGAGGGCTTGAGCTCCGTGGGCTGCAGTGTGCTGCGCGGACGGCTGACGGCGGAGCAGATGCACGCATTGGCCTCGCTGGCCGAGCGCTACGGCGACGGCCACCTGCGAACGACCATCATGCAGAACATCGTTCTGGTGAACATACGCAACGCGGACGTGTCCGCGCTGGTAGGGGAGTTGGTGCAGTTGGGCCTGCAGGTGGAGCCGAGTGTGTTCTACCGCGGCGCCATTGCCTGCACGGGCACCGAGTTCTGCAAGTTGGCCATCTCCGAGACCAAGGGCTTTGCCAAGTGGCTGGTGGAGGAAATGGAGGAGCGCATGCCGGGCTTCGACCAGCAGATCAAGCTGCACGTGACCGGCTGCACCAACAGCTGCGGACAGCACTGGATCGCGGACATCGGGCTTGAGGGTAAAAAGATCAAGAAGGACGGCGCGCTTGTGGACGCCTACTACTTCTGCGTCGGCGGCGCGGTGGGCGAAAACGCCCGGGCGGCTCGGCCGATCGGCTATCGCGCGGCGGCGGAGGACTGTCCGCAGGCCATTGAGCGATTGCTCGAAGGCTATAAGGTTCATCGGTTTGAGGGTGAAAACCTGCGCGGCTACTTTAACCGTTCGAGCGATGAGGATCTGCGCAATCTGATCGCGGGAGCGGTGGTGGCCCCCGTGGATCGCGAACCGGCGCCGGGACGGCATATCTCACCCAATATCGATATGTAAACCGGAGGGCACCGATCCATGAGTCTGTTTCCGATGTTTTTGAAGCTGACCGCTCGGCCCTGCGTGGTGGTTGGAGCGGGCAATATCGCGGAGTCGAAGATCGAAAGTCTCCGTCAGGCGGAGGCGCAGGTGACGGTGATTGCGCCGCACGCGTTGCCGCGGGTGGAGGCCTGGGCCGAGGCGGGCGAGATCGTCTGGCATCGGCGCGCGTATCGTGAGGGCGACCTGCGTGGCGCATTTCTGGCCGTTGCCGGCACAGCCACGGCAGAGGTGAACCGTGCGGTCTATGCGGAAGCCAATGCGGCGGGCATACTTTGCAACGCGATCGACGATCCGTCTTTCTGCGACTTCTATTCTCCTCCCGTCGTGAAGCGGGGCG
>CAXTBJ010000140.1:0-3983 GCA_964242585.1 uncultured Bryocella sp. | reverse complement strand
CTGTGCCCTGTGCCCTAATCCCTGTACCCTGCTTTTACGCCAGCACGCCGAGGACTTCTTCTTCACGCATGATCAGGAAATCATCGCCGTCCAGCTTGATCTCGGTACCCGAGTACTTGCCGAACAAAACCGTGTCGCCGCTCTTCACGTCGAGCGGGAAGACCTTGCCCTCGTCGTTGGACTTACCCTTGCCGACCGAGATGACCTTGCCCTGCGAGGGCTTTTCCTTGGCGCTGTCGGGGATGATGATGCCGCCGCGCATGGATTCGCCCTCTTCGAGGCGCTGCACCAGAATGCGGTCGTGTAACGGCGTGAACTTGCTGGAAGCCATAATGCGTGTCTCCTGTGGATGATGTGTGGGTGATGTAGATTTCGTGTGTTCCGGACGTAACTGCCTGTGAGGAAGGGCGAAGCCGCCGCGGCGAGCCGCTTCCTTGCTGCTTGGCACTCTTCACTGCCGAGTGCTAATGTAGCCCTCGCGGATGGCCCCTGTCAATGTTCCTACGTTAAATCTTAGTGAACGACACTCATATTCGGAATGGACGAAGCGCCTATAGCCTGACGGCCTGTGTATCGGCATCCGCACGTGAGGGGAAGCGATCCGCCCGGGGCGGCACGCGGGTGCCAAGAGCCGGATGGGATCATTCCGGTTGGATCATTTAGAGTAGGGGCGATGATCCGTTCGCGCCGCACCCGTTCCGAGATCGCTTGTCTGCTTACTTCCGGCTGTCTCGTCGCTGCTTCCGTGATGGCGCTGCCCCGTGCGGGGGCGCAGGGTGAAAAACACGGTCGCGGCTACAAAGCGCTGCCGCCCACGGCGACGGTGGTGGTGACGGTGGAAAAAGCCGCGAACGAAAAGCCCTTATCGAATGCTTCGGTGATCTTTCGCGCGGTGCGCAACGATGAGACCTCGGCCAACCTGGAGATGAAGACCGATCCGGACGGTCACGCCAGCCTCGATCTGCTGGAGGTCGGCAGCCATGTGACGGTGCAGGTCATCGCCGGAGGGTATGCAACCTATGCCTCGGACTTCGACCTCACGCCGGACGGCAAGCAGCTGCTGGTGAAGCTGCAGCGGCCACGTGCGCAGGTGTCGGTGTACGGCGAAGACAAGGACCGGCCGGCGGAGGTGCAGCCGGGCGTGCAGGAGCGGCCCAAGGCATCAAGCGGAGCCCCGGCAGGAGTGCCGGCAGCGATTCCTTCGCCCACCTCTCCGCTGAAGACCACGCCGCCGGTGCCGGCGGCCGCGCCGGGCAGCAGCACGACACCCTCCGCGCCACCCTCCACGGCGGGAACGCCGCAGTGAGCCACGGATCGACTTCGGCCCTGATAGATCGTGGATTCAATTTCGGTGAACCTTTGAGCGGCCGGCGTGTTCTGGTGACCGGTGCCGCCAAGCGCATCGGCCGCGTGCTCGCGCTCAGGCTGGCCGAGGCCGGCGCGACGGTCGCGATCACCTACCGCGGATCGGCGGCGGCGGCGGAAGCGACCATCGCGGAACTGCGAGCACTGGGCTCGGAGGGCTTTGCCGTGCCGTGCGATGTGCGCGATGAGGCCAGTGTCCGGGGGGCGATCGCCGAGGCTGCCGGCCGTCTCGGCGGGCTCGATCTGCTGGTCAACAATGCCGGCGCGTTTGAGACCGCGCCGCTCGAGACGATCTCCGCCGAGCAATGGGACGCGATGTTTGAAACCAACACACGCGGCCCGTTTTTCGTGGCCAAAGCAGCCTTTCCGCACCTGAAGGCCAGCGGTGGACGCATCGTGAACATCGGTTCGCTGGGCGGCACGCACCCCTGGTCGACCCATGCGCACTACTGCACCTCAAAGGCCGCGCTGCACATGCTTTCGCAGACCATGGCGAAGGCCTGGGCGCCGGAGATCAGCGTGAACTGCATTGCGCCGGGCATGATTGTGACCACGGGCGAGAACAGTGCGGGATACGAGCCCTTTGCCGCGAAGACGCCCATGCGCCGCAACGGAACACCGGACGATGTGGCCGCGGCGCTGCTGTTTTTCGCGACCGCCCCGCGGTTCATCACCGGGCAATTGCTGGCCGTGGATGGCGGGTTGGGTCTCTAGAGAGCTGGGGTCTGGGACCTGGATGCGGGACACCAAATGTTGGGTGCCCCATGCCGGCGTTACATGCGCAGCAGGCGCTGCCACCAGCTTGGGGGTTTGAACTCGTCCTCGGTTTCGAGGCCCAGCATCTGAGGCTCGGCGAGCGGCCAGCCTTCAAAGACGGCCATGGGGTTGGATCGGCAGATCTGTTCGGCGTATTCCGGGCCGTGGCGTTTGGCGATCAGGTCGGCGGCCTCGCGCATCCGCGGGGCCCGCGATGTGGTGTTGTGCGCGTCGGTGGCCAGGAAGTGGACCCACCGGTTTTTGAGCAGGCGCCGGGAAAACCGTTCGGCCTCCTTGCCCATGTGGCCGAGCACGGAGCCGGCAGTAACCTGGCAGAGCAGACCGTCGCGCAGCCAGGGCAGCAGACGATCGGGGTCGCGTTGCAGGGTGGGGTTGCGCTCCGGGTGGGTCAGGATGGGGATCAGTCCCTTCAGGCGAAGCTCATAGAAGGTCTCCTGCAGATTGGGAGAGAGACTGAAATCGGGCAGCTCGATCATCAGATAGTCGCGGCCGTTGATGCTGTAGCGCGAGGGGTGCGCGAGGGCATCCTGCACATTGTCATAGCTGATATGGAAGTCGCAGCCGAGCCCCAGTGTCAGGTGGACGCCGGCTGCCTGGAGACCCTCGCGAAGCTGGGCGAGCAGGAGGGCATTTTTTTGCGGGTCAAAGGGGTAGCGGCTGCTTGCGTGCGGCGTGCAGACGACATGGGTGATGCCCTCCGCCTCGGCGATCCTGGCCATCTCGATGGAGGTGCCGAGATCCGGCGAGCCGTCGTCGAGGCCCGGCAGGAGGTGGTGGTGCAGATCAACCATCAAAGAAAAGAGTAGCATTTATCGCCGCTCGGCATGGGCCGAACTTGCGTGCAGCGACTACGGCTTTAGAGTCATCTACGGCTTTACAGCCATCTGCGGCTTTAGAATCCTTTGCGGCTTTAAAATCATCGAAGCGCCGACGATGATCCACACGGGACATGCGAGAACCTCCTGCATCGGGCAGAATAGAAAAGACATCTGAATCTGGGCACGAAGGGATCTAAAAAGGCGTATTCATGGCAGAGACGACCACCAGTAGCTCCAAACCCCGCGTTCTCGTAGCGGATGATGAACAGGTGATCGCCAACACGCTCGCGATTATCCTCAACCAGGCGGGCTTCGAGGCCCGCGCGGTGTACAGCGGAGAGAAGGCGATCGACGCGCTCGAGACGTTTCGCCCCGATATGTTGATCTCGGACGTGATCATGACCGGCATGACGGGTATCGAAGCCGCGATCCAGACACGCAGCAAACTACCGCAGTGCAAGATTCTGCTGTTTTCCGGCCAGGCGGCCACGGCCGATCTGCTGGAGCGGGCCCGCGCCCAGGGACACGAGTTTGAGATTCTGGCGAAGCCGGTCCATCCCACGGATCTGCTGGCGAAGTTGCGTTCGTAAACCGTTCCCTGTGGAGGCGGTTACGTCCGGCGTGCAAACGCAGATTCCCTTCCCACCCGGCGAGCAAGCTCTCCAGGGACCCCGGTTCGGGAATGACAATAAAAGGCGGTAGGCAAAAATCGGCGGCCAGAGCGGGCGGCCGGAAGGATGAACCCGCTAGATGGGTTGTCCGGCTCTTTGGCGCACGATCTCCCGCCGTTTTACCTCGATGAGGTACTCGTAGAAGGCCTGCAGGGTGGCATAGGCTACGCCGGCACGGCCGTCCAGCACGGCGCGGCGAAGGAGCACCATGACCAGCCACTTGATGAGCGGCCTGCCGGGCAGCTTGTAAAAGAGCGCCTTCTGAGCGACACGCCGATCGCCGAAGTCACGGCTGAATAGCGCCCGGCGCACGGAAGCGGCCTGCACCGCATCCCCGCTGGCCAGCAGCCTT
>CAXTBJ010000139.1:0-4094 GCA_964242585.1 uncultured Bryocella sp. | reverse complement strand
TAAATATTGAGCCCTAAACATCTCAAGGATGGTCGCCGCTAAATGAGTTTGGCCGGAGCGCAGATTCACTATGGCCTTATGGGATTACTTTGCGGCGGCGTGAGCTCGGTGAGCGCTATCGCTCGACTGGCATCTCTTCTTTTTCAATTGAGCCGGAGCAGCAGTAGGCAGCGATAGCCGTGCTTGCTCTCTATCGCCACAATCGTGAGCATCATGCCGTTGAAGCTGCGGGTTTATGGAACGAGGAGTTCGAGGCGGGGGTGCGCCTTTGCCCGGTAAATCGCTTCTAATAGGGAGTGATGACTTTTACTGAAATTCCCGAGATTTTGATTGAGCGCGGCGGGGCGGCGCTGCAGTGGGAGGCGCTGCGCGAACGCTTGGCCGGGCGGGCGCAGTCGCCGCTCGGGCAGCTGCGTGTACGGGCGCTCGAGCCCTCAGCCGACCTCCCCTGGATTGAGGCGCAGCAGGGCCGCACGGCGGAGATGCGGCTGCTGCTGGCCGGCGGCGCACCGTTCAGCTTTCGCGGCATCTTCGACGTCGAGGACACACTCGCCAAGGCGCGCATTCCCGGCGCGGCGCTGGAGGCCGAGGAGCTGCTGCGCGTGATAGGCCATGCCGGGCGGGTGGAGGCCTGGCGGCAGCTGGTGCTGACGCCGCCGGACGCCGTAAAGGACGCATGGCCGGGCATCGAGCGGCTCTCCGCGCCGTTGCTGCCGCACGATCTGTCAGGGCTGCTGCGGGGCCTGGAGGGCAAGCTGGAGCCGGACGGCTCGCTCGCCGACGATGCCTCGCCGGAGCTGGCGCGTATCCGACGCGCCTTGGGCCGGCAGCACGCGGTGATTGAGGCCAGCCTGCGGCGCGCGCTCGACCGGCTCAGCGCCGACAACCTTGTCCAGGACGCACTGATTACGGTGCGCGGCGACCGGTTCGTCATTCCCGTAAAGGCCGAGGCCAAACGTCGTGTACCCGGCGTGGTGCATGGATCGAGCTCCTCCGGGCAGACGATCTTTGTGGAGCCGCTCGACACGATCGAGAGCAACAATGAGCTGACGCGGCTGCTGGGCGAGGAGCAGGCCGAGATTCACCGCATCCTGCTGGCGATGACGCGCGCGGTGGCGGGGGCGAGCGAGGCGCTGGCGCTGGGGGCGCAGATCCTGGCCGAGGCCGATGCGCATGGGGCGGCCGCGCGCCTGGCCGAGGATCTCGATTGCGTGCGGCCCCAGTTTGAGGGCGGGGATAGCTCCCGCGAGGCCGACAACGGCGATGAGCCGTTTGCACTGACGGCGGCACGGCATCCCCTGCTGGAGCTGCGGCTGCGCGAGGCCGGCGCAAGCATCATGCCCATCACCGTGGCGCTGCCCGAGGGCAAGCGCCAGATGATTATTTCGGGGCCCAATACCGGCGGCAAGACCGTTGCGCTGAAGACCGCGGGGCTGCTCGCGCTGATGGCACAGGCGGGGTTGCCGGTGCCGGCCGAGGCCGCGCGGCTGCCGCTGTTTACGGCGGTGTATGCGGATATCGGCGATGCGCAGTCGCTGGAGACCAATCTTTCGACGTTTTCCGCGCATGTCACCAACGTGGACCGCATCGCGCGGCTGGCGGACGACCGCTCGCTGGTGCTGCTGGACGAGTTGGGGTCGGCGACCGATCCGGAGGAGGGCGCGGCGCTCGCGGTAGCCGTGGCGGAGCACTTTTTGACGCGGAACGCCTGGTCCCTGGTGACCACCCACCTGACGGCGCTGAAGGTGTATGCGGCCAAGCACGAAGATGTGCTGAATGCGGCCGTGGGGTTCGATGAGGCGACGCTTTCGCCCACCTATGAGCTGAGGCTGGGGGTACCCGGGGCTTCGGCGGGGTTGAATATCGCGGCGCGGCTGGGGTTGGACCCGGCGATCGTGGCCAATGCGCGAGCGCAGATGAGCTCGCAGCAGATCGATATCGGCCGTTTTCTGGATGAGCTGCACGCGCAGCTGACGGCGGCTTCGGCGGAGCGCGCCGAAAACGCCGAGACCGCACGCAAGCTGGAGCGGGAGCGCGAGTTCGTGCAGGCCGAGGGCCGCAAGGAGCAGCAGGCGCGCACACGGGAGCTGGAACGGCAGCTCGGGGGGCTGATCAAGGACTTCGAGGCGCAGCTGCGGGATACGGTGAAGGCGATCGACGACCGCACCATCGCGCAGAAGATCGCGAAGGATTCCGCGCTGCGGATTGCGCGGCTGAAGCGCGAGTTTTCCGAGCAGTTTCAGTCGGCGGTGGAGACCCACAGCACACCGGAGCCGTCGCGACAGGCCGCCGCCAAGGCCCGGCGTGACGGCGAGCCGCGAGCCGGCGACCTGGTGCGGTTAAAGAGCCTGAATCGCGAGGGCCGCGTGGAGCGCGTGCTCGATGCGCGGACCCTGGAGGTGAGCTTCGGCACCATGAAGACGCGTGTGCAACGCACGGACATCGCCGAGCTGACGCCCGTGAAGGAACCCACGAGCGATAGCCTGAACCGGCGGCGCGGGGGGGTGTACATCGCCGGAGCCGACTCGGATGCGATGAGCACGGAGATCAATGTGATCGGCCGCACGGCGGACGAGGCCGAGGCGGAGGTGGACCGCTTCGTGGAACGGGCCTTTCTGGCCGGTCTGCCGCATGTCCGGGTGGTGCACGGGGTGGGTATGGGCGTTCTGCGGCGCACGCTGCGCGAGGCGCTGCGGAAACATCCGCATGTCACCGGGATCGAGGAACCGCCTTATAACGAGGGCGGTCAGGGGGTGACGATGGTGTCGTTGCGGCAGTAGCCGAGCGGATTCCTAAAGGTGTTGCAGCCCCGGGCGAATACAGAGATCCTTCGCTGCGCTCAGGATGACGGCTTTTTGTGTGGTGGGAGACGTTGCTCAAACCCGATTCGCTGATGGTGTAGTGGAGCCCCTTACAGTAAGTTCCTTCTAACCGCTGCTTCGAGGATGACGGAAGGGAAAACGAACGCGGATTCCCTGCGGGAATGACAACAAGAGAGCAACAGCATGAAGAGAGCAACAGCACGGCAGATTCGCTGGTGCCCTAGCGGCGGAAGGCTGTGGGTTTTATGCTGCCTGCGCCGGGGTTGCGGGTGGCCTCGAAGTACACCCCGCAGGCGCTGACCACGATGCGGTTGGCTCCGGCCAGCAGCACGGAATCGCCGGGAACCTCGGTGGTGGCGCCGGTGATGTCGGCGTCCTCGTGCTGCAGATCGACCTCGGTGACCGTGTGTGCGTGGATGCCGAGCTGGGCGAAGCTGGCGGGCTCCGAACCGCCGTTTTCCCTGCGGAATACATCATCGGTTACCGTGCGGGTGACGACGTTTTCAAGCGGCACGGAGCCGCCGCGCCAGCGCAGGGAGCTCTCGCGGTAGGTGAGGGTGGAACCCAGCAGCGGCTCGGCCTGCCCCTTGCCCCAGCACGCGTTATTGGTGGTGGGCAGCACGCGCGTGATGCGCCAGGTGCCCTCCAGGCGGCTGGGGAGCGGCTCGGCGGCAAGGTGGGCTGTCGAAAGCAGGACGAGAGCGAGAGAGAGTTTGATCTTCATGGAAGTCGGCATCGGGAATTCCCGCGTCTCCGGCGGTTTCGGAGGGCAACGGTGTGGTTTAAGGGTGTGGATGCCGGATCGCACAAAAAATGTTGTGTCCCGAGAGCGCAAATGATTGCCCGGTTCGTCCCGTTTTGGAATTGCCCGCTGAGTAGGGCGCGTTAAGCGAACGCCCGGGGCAAGGTCATCCCTCGGGGCGCGCAAGGTGGGCGAGAATAGGCCATGGATCTGCAGTACCTACGGACGGTCACGCGGCCCGAACACGAGGCCACCGAGGCGGCCATGCCGCTGCTGAGGCCCGGGCTGACGCGCGAACGCTACCTTGCCGTGCTGGGCTGCCTGTATCCCCCCCTGCGCAGTTGGGAGAGCTGGGCCGCCGAGCACGGCCCGCAGCGGTTGCAGCCACTGCTTCTGCGGCGCCGGCGCAGCCCGCTGCTTGAAGCCGATCTGCGCTTTCTGTGCGGGGGTTGCGGCCGGGCAATCGGCGATCAGGCAATCGGCGGCCAGGCACCCGGCGGCCAGGCACCGCGCTGGGCCCCGTGCTGGGC
>CAXTBJ010000138.1:0-4475 GCA_964242585.1 uncultured Bryocella sp. | reverse complement strand
CCGCCCCAGCCCAGCACGGCGTAGGCCCAGTGCATACCCAGCACGATGCCGCAGGTGAGGAACAGCCAGGTGACCATGGTCCAGCGGCGGGTGATGTGTATCCACTTTTCGCCGGGGTAGCGCATCATCAGTGCGCCGAGTGCGAAGGCGAACGGGACGGAGAAGCCGACATAGCCGAGGTAGAGCATCGGCGGATGGATGACCATCTCCGGGTATTGGAGCAGGGGATTGAGGCCGAAGCCGTCCCCCGGGGCGACGCCGCCCGCGACGAGGGCGAAGGGCGGCGCGGCAAAGACGAGCAGCAACAGGAAAAAGACCTGGATGCCGGCCAGGATGGTCGAGGCATAGGCCGAGAGGGTGATATCGACCTTGTGGCGAAGGCGCAGGACGAAGCCGTAGGCGGAGAGCAGCCAAGCCCACAGGAGCAGCGAGCCTTCCTGCCCGGACCACAGGGCGGAGAACTTATAGGCCGGATGCAGGGCGCGGTTGGTGTGGTGCAGGATGTAGTCGACGGAAAAATCGTTGGTGAAGGCGGCCCAGACCAGTGCCAGGGCAGCGGTCGAAATGATAAAAAAGCTGGCGAGCCCGGCGCGGCGCGCGGTCTCGCGCAGACGCTCCGGCGAGACGGCCAGCACGCGGCCGTGAGAGACCGCCCAAAGCGATAGGCTGCCGGCAAAAACGGTATAAAGGCTGACGGCGAGCGCGAGGAGGAGAGAGAAACTACCCAGCGAAGGCATGGGATGCGGCGGCAATGGCGGCATGGGGAAAGGCGTTCCTTCCAGCTTTCATTCTCGCAGGTTTCCGCTTTCGGAAGGGGGTCGCGGACTCGCCTTTCCCGCCGCGTTTCTATTCTGTGGAAACGGCGTTGCGTTCGGCCACGAGCCGGTTCGCGCTGGCCAGCAGGTTGTCCGGCAACAACGGCTTGAGCCGGAAGTGTATGTCGAGCCCGCCGTACTCGTCTTCAGCCTCGGCCAGACCGCTGATCACCAGCACGGGTACCTGCGTATCGAAGCTGCGGATGGCGCGCACAAACTCCGCCCCGGTCATGCAGGGCATGATGTGATCGGTGATGATCAGGTCGATGGGGGCGGGGAACTCGCCGCTGCGGTACTGCTCCAAAGCCCGCTCGGGGCTAAGCACGGCGATAACGAAGAACCCGGCACGCTTCAGAATGGTTTGGCGCGTCGCGGCTTGTACCGCGTTGTCATCAATGAGGAGAATCGTGCCCGGCATTCGTTCCAGTCTTCCCAATCCGAGGTGTGGAGGCGCATTGGCGTCTCCATCGTTGTTTGTACTCTGATGCCGGCGGTGAAAGAAGTGTCGCCCCCTTGGGTCGATATTAGCCACCTGGGTGCGGATGCCCCGGGGCTGGCGATCCGGAGTGGGGCAGCTGCGCGAGGGGATCGGTTTTGAGAGCAGCCCGCCGAGGTTCGCATCCCGTGGGCTGCGATAATGGATTTTATGAAGCGCCGCGTCATCCGCCACTACGAGGTTCTGCGGAAGATCGGCTCGGGCGGCAGCGGGGTGGTGTTCCTGGCCAACGACACGCTGCTGCAACGGCCTGTGGTGCTGAAGCTGCTGAAGCAGGGCTCGCAGACGCCGGAGCAGATGCGCGTGACGCAGCTGCGCGAGGCGCGCCTGGCCTCCGCGATCGATCATCCCAATGTTTGCGCCATTTATGAGGTGGGCGAGGAGGCTGACGAGGCCTACATCGTGATGCAGTACATCCCGGGCAAGAGCCTTGATAAGGTGATCGCGGAAGGGCCGGCGAGCGTGCAGCTGGTGCTGTCAAGCGGCATTCAGATCGCCGACGGCCTGCAGGCCGCGCACAATCTCGGCATCTTCCATCGCGATCTGAAGCCGGCCAACGTCATGCTGACGGACGGCGGCCTGATCAAGATCCTGGACTTCGGCCTGGCGCGCCAGTTGAAGCGCGAGCAGGTGGAGTTCGATCCCTCGAGCTCGGACGGGCTTGGGCCGCTGATGCCGCTGCTGCCCGACGCCACCTACACGGCGCGCGGGGGCACCATCGCCTACATGGCGCCCGAGCAGTTTGTGACCGGGCAAAGCAGCGTGCGCAGCGATATCTTCGCGCTGGGGCTGCTGTTATACGAGCTGGCAAGCGGCCGGCACCCGTTTCACAAGCCGGATGCGGAGGATCTGCAAAGCATCCGCGCCATCCAGTTTGCCGCGCCGCCGCGGCTGCGCGAGATTGTGCCGGATCTGCCCGTGGAGCTGGAAAGCGTGATCCTGCGCTGCCTGGAAAAGCAGCCTTCGGAGCGCTTCGCCTCGGCGGCCGATGTGCGGGAGGGACTGAAGACGATCTTGCGGTCGCTGCAGTTGGATATGGCCGCGATGCCGGGTGAGAGCGCAACCTTCATGGCCGCGCAGCAGCGGCTGGATATGCACACGCCGGAGGAGGAGAAGCGCACCACCGGCCTGCTCTCCATGCTGGCGGAGCGCTTTCGTGATGCACCCGAAGCCGAGACGGAGCGCCGCACCACGATTGTGGTGCTCCCGTTTTTAAACCTGGGCAAAAGCGATGGGACCCCGTTTTACGGGTCGGCGCTGGCGGATGCCCTGGGTGCCCGCCTGGCCAAGGTGCCGTCGCTGGTGGTG
Source organism: uncultured Bryocella sp. (assembly GCA_964242585.1). Taxonomy (GTDB): domain Bacteria; phylum Acidobacteriota; class Terriglobia; order Terriglobales; family Acidobacteriaceae; genus Granulicella. The sequence goes on along the minus strand of CAXTBJ010000138.1, from coordinate 1,856 downwards.
CGGCCTTCGAGTTCGCTGCTGAACCTGGGCGTCAAGCAGTTCGATCCGTTGAGCATCGGGCGCAAGCTGCTGGTGGACTTTGTTGTGGCGGGCAGCTTTCTGCGTTCGGAAAAGGGCTTCGACCTGAACTGGCAGATGCTGGATGTGAAGGGCGAGAGCGTACGGACGGGCGGCTCGATCAGTGTGGCGAGCTTCGATCTGATCTCGGTGCAGGCGGAGATCTGCGATGAGGTCTTTGCCGAGCTGCATGGGGCGGGTTCGTTGCAGTTCAATGTGCCCGAAGGCCTGCGCACCGCGCCGCTGGGGGATGCGGCGTCCGAGGATTACCTGCGCGCGCGGGCACTGCTTTCGTCGTTCATGACGCGTACCGGCAGCCGCGATGAGCTGGACCGCGCCCGGGCGCTGTTTGAAAGCGTGACGGCGCGCGATCCGGGATATGCGCCTGGGTGGACGGGGCTCGGGATCACGCAGCTGCAATATGCGCGCCACGGGTTGGGCGGGCAGATGCACGTGCTGGAGGCCCGGCGGGCGTTCGACAAGGCCTTGGAACGCGATCCGGCCTCGGTGGAGGCCAATCTTTACCGGGTGTACATGCTGTTGTCGCGCGGGGAGAAGGAAAGCGCCCGGCACGGCATCGAGCACCTGTTGCAGGATGCCGGCAACGATTGGAACGTACACCTGCTGGCCGGCATGACCCTGCGGCTGGATGGCCTGTACCCCGATGCGCTGGATCAGTTCAATACCTCGTTGCGGCTGAATCCGGCGAATGCGGCGTTGATCTATAACCACCGTGCGCGCGTGTACCAGTATCAAAATCAGTTGGAGATCGCGGGCGATGAGATTGAAAAGGGGCTGACGCTGGAGCCCCGGCAGCCGCTATTACGGATCTCCTACGGCTACCAGCAGATGCGGCTGGGGCAGTTGTCCAAGGCGATCGACACCCTGGAGGGCGTGATCCACGATGACGCTTCCCTGCGCATCGTCTTCCCCACCATTGCCATGTGCTACGTGCAGCTGGGAGACCGACGCCGCGCCGCCGACTTCATTATGGAAGATGTGCTGGGCGCGGCCGAGGCCGACAGCGAGATGGCCTATCGACTGGCCACGTATTTTGCCGTAGAAGGCGATGCAAGCGAGGCGCTGCACTGGCTGCGGCGGGCCATCTACCTGGGCAACGAGAACTACCCGTGGTTCAGCATCAATCCGGCCTGGCGCGGTATGAGCGACAACCATGACTTTCAGCGCGCGCTGGAGGATCTGAAGAAGAGCTACCGGCGCAATCAGAAGAACTGGAAGCGGCTGCTCTCGCAGGTGATGCAGTAGAGCTGGTTTGGGCGTCCGTTCCAGCCGTAGGAACGTGGGGTTCCCTTCGGGATGGCGACAAAAGCGGCTAAGTGGCGCTTACGGGCAGCTGCTTGATCTGTTTCCCCTCCTGCTTCTGCGCTGAGCCGGCTCCGTTGCCCAGCAGGCTGCGGATGACCCCGAGGCGTCCCTTCATGTAGGGCAGCTTCAGGGTGTAGATGCCCCACCACATCGCCCAGGCGAGCAGGCCGCGCAGCTTGATGCCGAAGACCTGTGCCACCGCGCGGTGATGGGAGAGCAGGGCGAGTTGGCCGATCATGGTGTAACGGAACGGACGGGGAGCCCGGCCGCGAACCACCGCGTTGATGTTGGCGGCCAGATGCGCTCCCTCGCGGGTGGCGTTCTGTGCGGTGGGTGCGTAGGTTGTCCCATCGGCCTGCGGGATCTCCGCACAGTCGCCGATGGCCCAGACCCCCTCCATACCCTCGACCTGGAAGCAGTCGTTTACCAGCACCCCATGATGCTTGCCCTTCGGGACCTGGACGTCCGCCAGC
>CAXTBJ010000137.1:0-4720 GCA_964242585.1 uncultured Bryocella sp. | reverse complement strand
ATCGAACCACTGACCTACGGGTTATGAGTCCGTCGCTCTAACCATCTGAGCTACACCGCCAAACGCCACCTGGAACAGCCCGACAAGACGCAAAAAGCGTATTCGGCTCACCTGCGGCGCAGCTTCCATCATAAGTTCGCCCGTTCCCCGAGGTCAAACGGTCCTCCATGACAGCTGCCCTGCCCTACCTGCGTAAGCGACGGCCGTCGCACACACTTGCCGCTTCGCGATCCTTTACAAGGGATTGCGATCCTTTGCGCGCTTTGCATTTCACTTTCTGCCAGGCGCCGGCACGCCAGCTCTACAACGCGAGCACATCTTCTTGCTCCCCCCCCTCATGATTGGCTTAAGCTCGGGAGGACTGTCGCAATGAAAAAGGGGGGGTAGCCTCACCCATGCAAACCGCTCTGCTCCTGCTCACCGGCTCCGCTGAGGCCCCTCTCGCCCATCAACTCGACCGCGTTCTGCACCTACTGCACGTAGCCGCCCTCATCCTCGCCGCCCTACTAGCGGTAATTGTCCTCTGCGCGGTGTGGATTTACCGCCGCAATCGTTCAAAAAGCCTTCCCAAAGGCGTCCCCTCATGACCGAACCCGCCGATATCTCACCACCGGAACTCCCCGTGGCGGTCCTCGGCGTCATTCCCGCGCGCCTCGCCTCCACGCGTCTTCCACGCAAAGTCCTGCGCACCGTCGCCGGCCGTCCACTGCTCGCCTGGGTCGTTGAGGCCGCCCAGGCCTGCCCCTTGCTCGATCGCGTCCTGGTCGCCGTCGACTCCGACGAGGTCGCCGCCCTTTGCCGACAACACGGCTGGCCCTGGCGGATGACCTCGCCGACCCTGCCCAGCGGGACCGACCGCCTGCACGCCGTCTCCGCACGCCACCCCGCCGACATCTACGTCAACATCCAGGGCGACGAGCCGCTTCTCACCCCTGCCCACCTCGTGGCCCTGCTCCGCCCCTTCGCCGACCCCTCCATCGACGTCACCACCCTTCGCGTCCCTTGCCCCCCCGCCGGCATCGCAGATCCCAACACCGTCAAGGTCGTCACCGGCATCGGCGGCCGAGCCCTGTACTTCTCCCGCGCCCCCATCCCTTTCCACCGCGACCTGACCGCCTCTGTCCCCCACTGGAAACACCTCGGCCTCTACGCCTACCGCCGCGCTGCCCTGGACCGCTTCGCCGCCCTCCCGCCCAGCCCCCTCGAGCAGATCGAGCGTCTCGAACAACTACGCCTGCTTGAAAACGGCCTGGCCCTCCACGTGGCGGTCGCTCCCGCTGACACGATCGGCGTAGACACCGAAGAAGATCTACAGCGCGTAGACGCCCTCCTACGCGACCGTATCACCGGCCATACCGCCCGGCCTTCAATATGAGCTCCTCTCCTTCAACATAGGGCAATATTTCTACGTTCCCCACAGCAGTGCGGTCGGCTTTGGGCAAAACCTGCATATCCCGCAACGGCTCAACTTAGGCGGTGTATAGCTACCGTCTTACTCGGGTCTGAAACCGATTGCATCTAGAGCAAAATGGCGGAGGTGTGCAGGCATTCCATCCTTTGTCGTCATTCCCGAAGCCGGAGTCCCATCGAGCGCTTTTGCTCAACGGGGTGGGAAAGGAATCTGTGATTGTTCTTGCTTTTACCTGTTATCTGTACCATCAGCTAAATCCTCTTTAGAGCAAAGCAGCTGATAGTGTGCAGGCATCATCCTTTGTTGTCATTCCCGAAGGGAATCTGCGGTTGTCCTTGCTTGCATGTTATCTAAACCATCTGCCAATCCGCTCTAGTCTAGGGTTTCCAGAGGTAGTAAATTGACAATTAAACCACCTCTATCTGCCAAGCAGCGAGGCGGTGGACTTACGCATGACGGCAGGCCAAGCGAGCGACCACACCGCGGCTTTTGACCTTCTCGACTAGTACCGTGCCGAGACCGGAGTCGCCGGCAAGGGCTACGACTCAGCTGAATCGTGTCCAAAATTGAAGCCTCTACGCAGTCGGCCGTCATCCTACGCGGACGGCGCTGGAAACAGCCGGGCAACTATGACCGCGAATCCGCTAAAAAACAATCGCAGCGAACGCTGCTTCAACCGCCTCAAGCACATCCGCCGCTTCAGCACACGATACTGCCGAACCATCGAGGCCCTCCGAGCCTGCACCGCACTCGCCTGCGCTTGACCCGACTGTAGCTGTATTTAGCTGTATGTGGGTACGCTCCCGTTCCCGAACAGCCTCATACCGATTCCGGGCTGGCTGCGTGCGATAGCGGGTTCAACAAGCGCGCGAACTTAGCAAACGAAGCGCTCCACCCCGCACCTCAACCCCAACGTCCTCCAGTGTCGGCACCACCCAATAAGCGCCTGCCGTGCGCAAGGCATCGGCAGGATACGTCCCTTCCACCCCGAGCACACGGCAACCGGCAGCGACTCCTGCCGCAACGCCGCTTACCGCATCCTCCACCACCAGGCATCGCGCGCTTGGAAGTCCCAGAACCTTCGCCCCCAGTTGATACGGCTCCGGATCAGGTTTGCCTCGCGTCACCCTCTCGGCGGTGATCAGATGTTCCGGTACCGGCAGGCCCGCAGCGGCCAAGCGACTCAAAGCAAGCCGCTGCGTTGCCGATGTGACGATGGTCCATCGGTCCGGCGGCAGACTGGAGAGCAAAGCTCGTGCACCGGGCAATACCTGAATGTCGGCGACATCGGCCACCTCCAGATCCTCAATCAACCTGAGCCCCTCCGCCACATCGATACCCGGTAGCAGCATTTGCATGACATCGACGGCCCGCGTTCCGTGCGGGATCTCCACCCTGTCCGGATCGGACACCCCGTAGTGTGCCGCCCAGCTCCGCCAGCATCGGCGCACGCTGGCAATGGAGCTGACCAAGACACCATCCATATCGAAGAGGATTCCCTCGACCTCGATAAAATCCTCACCACGGACCTCTTCGGTCATAGCCGTGTCCGTCAAGCTGTCTCTCCCGCCAGGACAAAGGTTTCGGCTGCGGCAAGAATAGCCTCGACGCTTGCCTCGCTGCAGCTCTCGCAATAAACACGCAACAGCGGCTCCGTTCCGCTCGCGCGCAGCAGCAGCCACGTCTCCGCCGCGTTGGCTTTGCCGACACAGCTAGATTCCTCCAGAAAGAACTTGATGCCGTCCACGGTCTCTGTTCGCAACACACGCCATCCGGCAAACTCGGTCATCCCGCTGCCCGCACGCCGAATAGCCTCCCGTTTTAAATCCTCCGTGATGTGCATGTCGATACGCCCGTACTGGTGTTCGCCGTACTCGGCCTGCAGCGCGGCCACGAGCTGACCCAGCGTTTTGCCCTCATCCGCCATCACATTCGCCAACAGCAGGCTATTCAGCAGCCCATCCCGCTCCGGCAGGTGTCGGCTAATCCCTACACCGCCCGATTCCTCCCCGCCGATCAAAATATCCTTCTCCAACATCAGATCGCACACATACTTAAAGCCGATCCCATGCTCGTGCAGGGTACGGCCAAATTTGGCCGCGATACGGTCCAGCATCTTCGTCGTATTGAACGCTCGCGTCACATCGCCGGGCCACCCCTTGCGGGTCAGCAGCCACTGCAGCAGGATCGCAAAGATCTTATGCGCATCCACAACGTTGCCGTGTTCATCCACGGCCCCGATCCTGTCCGCGTCGCCATCCGTGATCAGACCGGCATCGCACCCCTCTTGCACCACCTTGCGCTGCGACAGACGGATGTGCGGCAGAATCGGCTCCGGATTGATCCCCGGAAACGCCGGGTTCACCTCGTTCCGAATGGCCACATATGGAATACCCGCCTCCTCAAAGATGCCGGCAACATAGCCCTGCCCCGCGCCATACATGCTGTCGATCAAGAAGCGGAAGCCGGAGGCCTTGATCGCCGGTAAATCAACGAAGCTCTTCAGCGCGGCAAGGTACGGCGGCGCGAAATCAACCTCTTGGATCGCTCCCGGCTTCGCCGCCGAAGGTAGCGGCAGGTACAATCTGCGCTCGATACTCGCAATGATTGACGGCTTGCCCGAACCGCCGTAGTACGCTTTGTACTTCACCCCATTCCACTCCGCCGGATTATGGCTGGACGTGATCATGACCCCACCCGCGGCTCCTCGGTCGCGCACCGCATACGAGAGCTCCGGGGTGGGAGTTACCTTATCGGCTAGAAACACCGGAATCCCCGCCTGCGAGATGACCTCCGCCACCAGACGCGCAAACGACCGGGACCCGAAGCGCGTGTCATAGCCGATGCACACACCCGCCTCGGGCCGTTCCTCCGCGAGCACATGGTGAGCGATCGCTCGCGCGGCGATACGCACGTTTTCATAGGTGAAGTCGTCGGCGATGATACCGCGCCAACCGTCGGTTCCGAACTTGACGGCTCCCAAGGCAGCCGGTGCCGTTTGTATGGTCTCTGTGCCCATCAGATGAGATCTACCCGTCCGGCTTTTTTCAACTCCGTCACCACACGGCCCACATCCTGCGATCCATCCCGCGTCGTGATCAGCAGCGCATCCTCCGTCTCCACCACCACCAGATCCTTCACCCCCACCAGGGCGACCACTTTACCCGGCGCGAACACATAGCACCCGGAGGACGTGATCTCCACCCCGTGCCCCGCCTCCAGGACATTGTTTTTCTGAACCATCCCGTCCTCTGACATGTGCTCATAGAGCGCCGCCCACGAACCGAGGTCATTCCACGCAAAATCGTT
>CAXTBJ010000136.1:0-4992 GCA_964242585.1 uncultured Bryocella sp. | reverse complement strand
CCGATCCGATTCCCTGATGCGTCAATTAAACCTAGAAGGACATCCTTCGGGGAGTACTCCACCCCAAGATAGTACTGCGCCAGACGACCCGTCGGTGTAGCAATCTCGATGGAGCTGGCGTGCGCGAACTGCGTCAGTTTGCCATCCGGCCCGGGAACCTTGACGTAGCCAAAGCCTACAGCGTCGGTCACAGCGTCAATCGAGCTCTTCGGGCCGGTGAGGAAATGCCAGCCGGCGGCAGTCTCCGGATGGCCGTAACGATGCAGATAAAAGTTCTTGTTACGTGCGGCCAGCTGCGGTGTCTCTGTCGGATCGATGGAGATCACCACAATCTGAAAATCCTTGCCGGGGCGCAGATTCACCATCTCGAGCGCGCTCGTCAGACCGTCCATCTCCTCCGAGCACAGCATGGGGCAGTTGTAGTAAACCGTGGTCAATACAGCGGGATGCTTACCGTCAAAGTACTGACCCAGGCGAACCGTCTGCCCCGTGCTGTCCGTGAAGGTCGCCGCCAGCGGCAGTTGCTGATTCAAGTGTTGCGTCACCTGAACCCGCTGAAGGACCGTCGGCAGCTCATCCCCGCGATTTTCACCCATGGTCTTTTCGCCGTAACCGGCTACCTGGGCACTCGCGGTCGGAAACTGCACCAATCCGAAACACAGGCCCAGCGCACACACGAACAGGTAACCGAGCGCACGCCGTGCACGCGCTGCACGCACCTGAAAAGGCTGTGGAGATTCCACTGTGCCCCTCGTCTCCCGGTTTTCGTGCCTGCTGCTGCTGAACATCATGTTTCCTAGTCTATGGGTACGATTTTTACCGCATCGACAGAGACGCGCACTCCACGTCCGTTGCCTTCAATCCTGCACCTTTGGGTGATCTGCTTACCGTTTACCGCCTGGCCTCGGCCTGGTTGAACTCCTGCCGCTGTTCCCGGGCGCTGATCTGGTCCAACTCGTATCCGGTGCGGGCAAAACCGTCCGTCAAGGGCTGATGTATCTGCGGATGGCTGTCGCCAGCCATGGTGGTGCCCACCGTTTGCAGACCGCCGGCGGGCTGCGGCAAGCCCTGCTGTGCAATCAACTGCATCGCCCGATCAATCGGGATACGGATCTTGCCGGGCGGCAGGCCCGAGCCTGTGGAGTAGTTGCTCAGCAACAGGTCCTCCCGTGCATGGAGGTCGGCGGTGTCCTGGTTGCCGTCATCGGTCTGCAGGCGGGGCGTGGGGAACCGCTGCGTCATCGCGGCGTACTCCTGCTGTTCGAGCACGGTGTTGGAGGTGAGATTACCCTCACTCGCGCGGCCCAGGCTATTGTTGGTCATCGTCGGCGCCTGATGCCATTTATCGCGCTCACCGTCCGAATGCCGTAGACCCGTATTGATCGCCTTGCCCATGACGAAGCAGAAGACGAAGAAGATGACGATGAACCCGGTCAAGCCGGCAAGAAAGGTGATCATGCCGGTGACGTTGACATCCTGGATCTCAAAGCCGGGATTCTCCTGGCTGCGGTCGCGGCTGGGCTGCGGCCGTACACCGCTTGGCGCGCCGGCGTCATGTCCTTCTTTACCGTTAGTGTGCATGTTCGGGCTCCAAAACCTCCGCCGTGTGCGGATCGTTCATAGCAATGAGCGGCCGACGGCCAAGCTCGGTGAGATAGAAGGTCGCCCAGAAGAACAACACCGCCAAGGGCACAGTGAGGTAGGCGAAGATGCTGAAGTTGCCGGCCAGGTGGAGATTCTCAGCCGCACCCTTGAAGTTCGGCTCAATGAGCCAGAACATATCAATCAGCCGCGCCACGATCATGAAAATGCATAGCGCAAACATGCGGCTGCGTGAGCGCTTGAACTCGCGGCTCAGCAGCAAGCAGAACGGGATTACCCAGTGGCAGAGCGCATCGAGAGAGGTGATCGTCCACCAGCCGCCGCGGATGCGGTGCAGGTACCAGGGAATCTCGTCCGGTAGATTGCCGGAGTAGATGATCAAAAATTCGGCAAAGGTGAAATAGATATTGAGCATTACAAAGGCAAAGGTCAGCTTGCCGAGATCATGCTGCTCGGTGGTGCGAAACATGGTCTTCATCGGCTCATAGCGGCTGAGCAACAACAGCGTGATCATCCCAAGCGCCAGCACGCCGTAGCCCTGCGCCACCAGGAACTGCAATCCGTAGATGGACGAGTACCACGTGACATCCAGCGATTTGACGAAGACGATCACGAAATCGGTCATCACGACCACATACAGCAGAATGGACGGGCCGGAGATATTCTCAAACAGAATGCGCCAGCGATCATAGGAACGCATGGTTCCGGCCTCGGGGTCCGCCTCACGGCTCATCGAAAACCGGTTGAGCAGCGTAATTACCAGACCCATGAAGCCCATCACGATCAGATACTGCACCCAGGCGCTGACCGGGCTGAGCATGGTGTGCTTGGCATTGATACAAAGCTGCTGCTCATGCGTCAGAATGCCCTGCTTATATGCCGCGAGGGTTGCCTCCACGGTGTGGAAGGCGGCCCACTGATAAAGGTTTTTCATCAGCAGCAGGATGGGCAGCATGAGCACGGCGACGACCCACCACGTGCGCGTGGCGGCCTCCAGCGGCCGGCGCAGGATAAGACCCCACTTGCCGCCGGATAGGTACTGCACCAGCAGGAAGGCCAGCGAGCCACCCACAAAGTTGAAGGAGGTCATTACCCCCATAAGATAGGCGCGGAGTACATGCTCTCGCCCCTGGGGCATAAAGAGAAACATCAGGGAGACCAGGGCAAGTACCACGGCGATACCAAGCGAACGCACCCGCCAAGCCGCGAGGAACTCCGGAGCCGCCAAGATACTGGGAAGGCTTTTGGAGCCGTGGTGGTGTTGCGCCTCATGAGATCCGTAGTCCATTGCCATCGCTTCCCTTAACCCCTTGCGGCTTCCCTGCTCCGCTGCCGTCGGTTGCCGACTTCCTGTTCCAGTTTAGCTGCTGAAGTTCCTTTGCAGATTGACTGCCGCGGAGCGTCCTCTACTCCGGTTTGGCGTACGGACCGGACTGCGGAGCGCCGGCCAGGCCGCCGGGAGACTGTGCGTCGCCGGGGCTGGTGGGGCCGCCGCCGGAGTTGCGGGTTCCGGAGTTCTGTGTGGCGGCTGCCGAGCCGTGCGCCGTGTAGCCGTTGGGCGGCGTATTGATACTTTGACCGGGGATGCCGGCGTTCGGGTCCGGCGTGCCGTAGACGGCCGTATTTGGAACCTGCCAGGGGTCAGCGAACCCCGGCGGCATGCCCTGCTGATTGGCGATCTCATGCAGGTCCTGCGGGCGCTGGCCGGCCGGCAAAGCCGCTTCGGTCGCATTCTGGCTCAGCTGCAGGGCGCGAACATAGGCCACAATCGCCCAGCGGTTCTCCGTGCTCACCTGCGAACCGTACTCGGGCATGGCACCATAGCCGTTGGCGATCACGGAATAGAAGTGGCCCAACGGCGCGCCGCGCAGGCGGTCGGTGTGGAAGTTGCCTGCGGGGCGGTAGCCGCGCTGCACAATCATGCCGACTCCGTTACCCACGCGCGAGTGGCATGGCGTGCAGAACACGTTGTACTGCTCCTGGCCGCGCTGCAGCAGCTCGGCAGTCACCGGCAGGGGCATACCGTCGCCCTCTTTGCCATCCACCACACCGGTGTAGAAATAACTATTGCTGTGCAGCTGTGTTCGCGACACCGTATTTTCCACCTGCGGGCGCACGGAACGGCCATCCGCATAGAACGTGGTGCCTCGCTGCGGATAAAACTTCGGCTGATTGTGCATGTCCTGACGGCAGCCGGCCAAAAGGAGCATCGCTCCCATCGCACCGATTGCCCGAATCGCTTGGCCCTGTCCCATAACTGCTTTCTTAATCCTGTTTTCTGCGACCTGTTCCCTATGCCCTGGTTTCAATGGTCGACCTCCACCACCGAAACCGGGGAGAAACCCTCAAGAAACGTTCGCGTGCCCTTGAGAGAAAACCGGGGATCGTGAGCCTCCAGACAGAGAAAGAACTTGTCCGTCGTGGCCCCATTGCGGAAGTTCGTTGCATTGAAGAGTGGGTGATAGAGCTGCGGCAACCCATTTTGCGCGAGCATGCCGAACCCCGCGGAGAGGCCCGCGAACAGGATCGTCCACTCGTAGGCGGGAATCACCCAGGCCGGCCAGGCGTTCAGGGGCATGCCGCGAATGTTCAGCGGATAGCTCCAGATGTTCATCCAGGTCTCCATCAGCCAAGCCGTGGTCAGCCCCATCAAGCCGCCCATCAGACACATGAGCGGAACACGGGTTTTGGTGAAGCGCAGCGCCTCGGCTGCCTCTTCCACCGGATACGGCGTGTAGCACTCCATACGTCGATAGCCTTCGCGATAGGCGTGCTCGGTGGCATGTACCAGCTCGCTCGGCGTATTGAACTCGGCAATCAGGCCGTAGACTCCTTCGACGATCGGCATCAGAGGGCCTCCGCTGTGACGACTTCCGCGTCCTGGCCGCCCTGCCGCACCTTGGTCTGCGGCAGCATCATGCGGATCTCGGACATGGGGATCATGGGCGCGAGGCGCGCGAAGAGCAGGAACAGGGTGGTAAACAGACCCCAGGTGCCGAGGAAGAGCATGTAATCCCACTTGGTGGCACGGTAGGTGCCCCAGCTCGATGGCAGGTAGTCGCGATAGAGCGAGGTGACCACGATCACGAAACGCTCAAACCACATACCGATGTTAACCACAAAACTCAGGAAGAACAGGTACCCCGGGCTGACGCGCAGCCGCCGCGACCAGAGCGTGGTCAACGGAATCGCGATATTGGTCAGGATCAGCATCCAGTATGCCCAGCCCATGGGGCCGAACATCCGGTTCCACATCATGAAGAACTCCCAGTGGCTGGCGGAAAACCAGCTCATGAAGACCTCCATGCCGTATCCGTAGGCCACGATCGAGCCCGTCGTCAGCATGACCTTCGCCATGTTGTCGAGATGGCGCAGCGTGACCAGATCTTC
>CAXTBJ010000135.1:0-5170 GCA_964242585.1 uncultured Bryocella sp. | reverse complement strand
AGACAGTCATCGGCGCCCAGGTTCAAACAATGCACCCGTTCCTCCACATTGTTCCGCCCCGTAAGAACCAGTACGGCGATGGTCGGTGACCAGGCGCGAATGTCCGCCAAGACCTCCACGCCGTCCTTTTTCGGCAGACTCAGGTCAAGCACGATGAGTTGAGGATTGCAGAGCCGTGCCCTCGGCAAAGCTGCTTCGCCATCGCTCACCCATTCGGTGTCGTGTCCCGCTGCGGCAAGTCCCTTGCGTAGGAACAGGCCCAGAGCTGTATCGTCTTCCACGATGAGAACTTTCATAACCCACGGCCTCTTTACACTTCCATCTCTACGAGCAAAGCCCAGCGGCGGTACTCTTCTTTAAAGATTCACCAATAAAGGCCGATGTGGGCCTTTTTCCCACCAATTCTGTAAATTTTGCCGACCCAAAATGGAACGGCAGGAGGCCGTTCCGAAATGGGAATGCACTTGGAACCATTTTGATCAACTTCCGCCTTGCAATTCGCTTTTTATTCGCTACAATCGCGGAATGGCGATCACACGCAGGCAAAAAGAGGTCCTTGATTTCCTCTCCGGTTTCACCACAAGAAACGGATACTCTCCTTCTTATGAAGAGATCGCATCCGGTCTTGGGTTGAATTCGCTCGCAACGGTGCACAAGCACATTACAAATTTGCAGGAGAAGGGCCTTCTGCAACGCGCCCACAACCGCAGCCGGTCAATCGATGTGCTGCCGCAACGCGGTGGCAGGCGGAGCGGAGGTGCCGATCGATTGCCTCTGCTTGGCCGTATCGCAGCCGGGCGGCCCGTCGAAGCCATTGAAAACGCCGAGACCATCTCGCTCGGGGACATCATCGGCACTCGCGAGGTATTTGCCCTGGAGGTGCGCGGCGATTCCATGCGGGACGAGCATATCGTTTCAGGTGACTTCGTTTTAATCGAGCGGACCAGAACCGCGCGTGAAGGTGAGATTGTCGTGGCCTTGGTTGACGGGTCCGATGCCACGCTGAAGCGGTTTTATCGGGAGGGCAGTCTGGTGCGGCTCCAACCCTCTAATGCCGAGATGGCACCCATCTACGCTCCAGCGACCAACGTCAGCATTCAGGGCCGTGTGCTGGGTATGCTGCGCAAATACGCATGAGCGACACGAACTATCTGGATGCGGAGAGCTCACTGACCCCCTCTGCGGAAGGTATGGTTTCAGGGCAGGCGCTCGCCATACGCCTCCTCGTGTTTGACCTCGATGGAACCCTCATAGATTCCTCCGCTGACCTTTGCCGTTCAGTGAATGCTGCTCTTCGGCATGTAGGACGGGAATCGCTGGCCTCAGCGCAGATTGCCGGTTTTATCGGGGACGGCGCCGCGATGTTGATGAGGAGAGCGCTTGCAGCTTCAGCGGAGCAAGAGTCGAGGGACGCGCCCGTACCGCAAGCCATGTTTCAAGAGTCGTTCCAATACTTTCTCGACTACTATCGCGTACACAAATTAGATGAAACCCTGCCCTACCCGGGCGTCGTTGAGGCTCTGCGATCCATCCGAACCCGTTATCCGTTGCTGCCCATGGCTATTTTGACGAACAAACCGGTGCGGCCATCCCGGGAGATCTGCGCTGCGCTCGGCTTGGCACCTTTCTTCTTTGCCATCTACGGTGGGGACTCTTTTGCCAAAAAACCCGATCCGGAGGGTCTGCTCTTTATCATGGCGCAGGCAAATTCCATCCGAGGCGCCGCTCATGCCGAGACTTCGGAGATCACCCCGAACAACGTGGTCATGATCGGAGACTCCGACATAGACATCACAACAGCGAAACGTTGCCGGGTTCGAAGTCTGGGCTGCGGCTACGGCCTGGCGCGCGAGGCTTTAGAGGCGAGTTCTCCCGATTACATGGTGGAGAGCGCCGCGGAGTGGGCCGCGGTTCTGGGACTCTAGAATGATCGATTTTCAACGATCGTCCTTCGACAATACGTATCCTGCGGGCAGTCAGCGGGAGATGGAGGGTAACGACTGAATAGGCGCAGCATCCGACGGCGGCAGCGTATAGATTACCTCGCCCGAACGAGTGTAGTGCAGCTCTTCCCGAGCTTGATGCTCGATCGCGCTGGGGTCGCTTTGCAACCTGTCGACATGCCCCTGAAGGCGATTGTTTTCACGCTCCAGCTGCTGCATCTGCCACAGCAGACTTTGCGATTCGTGTCGCTTGCTGGCATAGGCTGTGACGCCGTTGTGGCCGAAGATCACACCATAGGCCATCAACAGAGCAAGTACGCCCGCCATCAGAGTCGCCGCACGCCGTCGCCAAGCGATGTATGTCGCCCGGCGCCCCTGGGCTGCGTGATTTGTCCGGCTCCTGCGAAAGTTGCTCTGGGTGGAAAGCACAACGGAACCTCTCTGCTCATTATGGCGCAGAATGCACTAGCGGAGCGGGTGTCGGGCTGCCTGGCCGTACCCGATTTGACACTCTACCTCCTCGACCATTAGCCGCGCCGGGAACGTGAAAGAACATATCCGTAAGCCGCAATAGTTCCATGAGTACCTTGAGAGGCGCATCCGAGCTGAACGTATGTTACTGGCCTTCCATAAACTCAAATCTCAACCTTCTTACATCCACTTGCCGTCTCCGACTCGCATGCGGAGCGAGTCGGAAGCCGACTTTCCCGGATAGAATGGGATCCGGGAGATCATTCGCGATCTCGTTCCGACGGGCTCCAGTTTCTCTTTGTACGCCAACCTTGAGGATGTAGTGTTATGAACCAAATCGCCATCGGCACCTCCTCCGCAAATGGGCGGGTGTACGGGTATGGTCTTCGATGGATCATGCTGCCGGTCTGCGCCTCGCTGGTTGTCGCGCTGGCAGCCCGAATCGCGTTTCCTCTGCCGTTTACCCCGGTCCCGTTCACATTGCAACCTCTTGCCGTGCTGGGGGTGGGGTTGGCCCTTGGTCCCTGGGAAGGCGCGCTTGCCTTAGCGTTGTATCTGATAGAAGGAGCGCTTGGCGCTCCTGTCTTCAGTCCCACGGGTCCGGGAGGCACGATGCAGCTATTCGGCCCCACCGGCGGTTTCCTACTGGCCTATCCCGCGGTCGCCTTCCTTAGTGGAGGCCTCACCACGCGGTGGCAGATTCATCTGCCTCACTTTACAGCCGCACTGCTGGCTTGCACAGTCGCGACGGTTCTTCTGTTCACCTTCGGCGCTCTATGGCTCGGTCATGAAGCGCATCTCGGCTGGCATCGCGTCCTCCTTGCCGCCGTACTACCTTTTTTGCCCGGAGAAGCGATTAAAATCTTCGCCGCAGCCGGGGCCTACCGCGCCCTCACAAGCTCTCCCCAGCCCTAGCGCTGAAGGCGCTAACAGAAATGGATTCCCATGATTGCCGCACCTCCTCAGATTCAAGAGATCACCATCGCGCACAGCCCTGATTCCGACGACGCCTTCATGTTTTATGGCTTGGCTACGAATAAGGTGCGTGTTCCCGGTTTTCGCTTCACACATACGCTCACCGACATCGAAACGCTGAACCGCAAGGCTCAAAACGAGCAAACCTACGATGTCACCGCCGTCAGTTTCCACGCATACCCATACATTCAGGACAACTACGCGA
The DNA here is from genome assembly GCA_964242585.1 of uncultured Bryocella sp. Classification (GTDB taxonomy): domain Bacteria; phylum Acidobacteriota; class Terriglobia; order Terriglobales; family Acidobacteriaceae; genus Granulicella. The sequence continues at coordinate 1,576 of CAXTBJ010000135.1, read as the reverse complement.
TCATGGCCTGTGGCGGTTCCGTTGGGGAAAACTATGGACCGATGATTGTGGCACCGCGCGCCTACACGCTGGACGAGATCAAACGCGTGCGTATCGCCATTCCGGGGACCTTGACCACGGCCTATCTCACCCTGAAGCTGTTCGCGCCGGAGATTGAGACGGTGACCCTGCCCTTCGACCAGATCATTCCCGCGGTTCTGGCCGGCGAATGTGAAGCCGGTCTCATCATTCACGAAGGGCAGCTTACCTACAGCCGTGACGGACTCAAAAAGATTCTCGATCTCGGGATCTGGTGGCAGGAGCAGACGGGTTTACCTCTGCCTCTCGGCGGCAACGCGATTCGTCGTTCGCTCACCCCCGAGACGCAGCACATCGTCACGGAGGCCCTGCGTGAAAGCATCCGTCACGCGTTGGAGAACCGCCAAGAGGCGCTTGAATACGCTATGCAGTTCGCCCGCGACCTCGACCCGGCCCTGGCCAATCGTTTTGTCGGTATGTATGTGAACGAGCGTACGATCGACTACGGATCGGATGGACGCGTCGCGATTAAGAAGCTGCTTGATATGGGCTTCGAGCGTGGCCTCATTCCCCATAGGGCAGAGGTCGATTTCGTCGACTAAAGCAGATCTACTGAGGTATATCGCGGGGGGAGGGGCTGCTCGCGCGGCTGCTCCCTCAAGAACGGTAAATTTTCTGATGCTCTGGACGACACGGCATCGGGAGAACGGCTTTGGTCTCGTCCGAGTAGCCTCCTCGGAATGCGGCGAGGGGCCAAGGCGCTATGGTATAGTGAGTCTTGCTGTATGCGGCACGACCTGATGAAAGTGATCCGGTCAGCCATTTAAACCTGGGACGCGTAGCTCAACTGGCAGAGCATTCGACTCTTAATCGACAGGTTGAAGGTTCGATTCCTTCCGCGTCCACCATTTAACTTATTCAGAATATATAGTTTAGCCCAAAGTTCGGCGTGAACGCAAGGCTTCCCGCATCGCTCGTATCGTTCTCTTTGTGCCAGAGTGTGCCAAGTTGTTCGGCACACTTTTGGCACACTGCATAACTGTGCGGCAACCTGCCCCGTAGGAACAGCGGACCACAGCTCGCAGTACGCTTCCATCACCGCGGCAGCCAGCTCTAGTGCCCCCTGCAGCCGGTTCGCCTTAATCAGCTCAATCACGTCGGCAGAACCGCAGGCGGCCCAATGATGCCCACATTGACTTGGTTCTCTCGCTCACAGGACCACCAAATTGGGGGGCTGAAATGCAACCTGCCATCCACCCTTCAGCCGAACTTTCATAACGGCCAGAGGGTCCCCCTCAGCAATAACCCACCACCGAAGATCGCGCTCCGCCATGTACCTGAGTTGCGTGGCCTGCACCGTTGCGACCGCGGTCGGAGCCAACATGTAAGCGCTGGCCGCAGTCGCCGCCGCAGAGCTGGCGGCAGGCATCATGGTTGTTGCTGGATCCGTCGTGACCGTCCAACATCCAGCCAAGAAGAAACCCTCGCCGTTTGGGTAGGGACTATTCCTATGAAGAGCGAAAAGGACGAAGGAACATCTCCGACGACCACGAGATCG
>CAXTBJ010000134.1:2492-5357 GCA_964242585.1 uncultured Bryocella sp. | reverse complement strand
AGGGAATCTGCCGTTGCCGTTGCCGTTGCCGTTGCCGTTGCCGTTGCCGTTGCCGCTGCTGTTGCCGTTGCCGTTGCCGTTGCCGCTGCCGCTGCCGCTGCTTCTCTTTCTGTCATTCCCGAAGGGAACCTGCTGTTGTTTTTGCCGTCGCTCTTGCCATCACCGCCATCATCACCATCCATCCCCAACCCAATCTGCACCCTCGGCCACTCCCAAAGCCGAGGGATGCTATCGTAAGGCGCAACACTCGTTGTAAACATGAGGTTGCATGCGCCGCCAATCCTGCTTGGCCGTTTTCCTGTCCCTGTCCCTCGCCGCCTTCGCCCAAAACGCGCCCAAGCGCCCCATCACCGCAAGGGACCTCTTCGACTTTCATTGGATCGGCGACACGGACCTGTCCGCCGTCTCCAAACAGATCGTCTTCGTCCAAACCTCGGTCACCCCCGCGCATGACGGCTACGAAACCGGGCTCTACCTCCTCGACCCGGCCGGCCCCAACAGCGCACCCGTCCGCCTCACCCCCAACGCCACGCACGACACCTCCCCGCGCTGGTCCCCCGACGGCAAACAGATCGCCTTCCTGCGCTCCGTCGAGCGCGACGGCAAGCCCACCCCCGCGCAGCTCTACGTCATGCCCGCCACCCCCGGCGCGAACCCCGTCCGCGTCTCCGATCTGCCCAAAGGCGCGGCCAACCCCCACTGGGCACCCGACAGCCGCGGCCTGATCGTCGAATCCGGCACCCCCCAGGACCAGCCCAAGGCCAAAGCCGAGGCCGCCCGCCTCTCACGCTCCACCGGCGACGACGCCCATGTCTCCGACGTGCGCGTCATCGATCGCGCCAGCTACCGCTACAACGGCGAAGGCTATCTGAACCCGGAGTTCGTCCCGCAGCTTTATCTCATCACGCTGCCCGCAGCCGACGGCACGCAGGAGCCCGCGCTGCAACTCACCAATGGCCGCTTCGGCGTCTCTGACTTTGTCGTGAACACCGCCAAGGGATGGATCTTCTACGCCTCCACCCACGAGGACGAGCCCGTCTACGACCGCGAGCCGCACAACAGCCTCTACGGCTTCGCCCTGCCCGCGCCCGGCGTGCGCGCCAAGGAGGCTCCCGCAACCGCCTTTACCGCCGACCTCAAGCTGCGCGCCTCCGGCCTCGCTCTCTCCCCCGACGGCACCCACTTCGCCTTCCACGCAGAACAGATTCCGGCAAGCGCGAAGGAAGGCGTCTCGCACCAGCAGTCCGACCTCTGGACCCTCGACCTGAACTGGGCAGGGAACACACCCACTCTCAGCGGCCAACCCCGCAACCTCACTGGGAAGCTCGCTTATGAAATGGGCTCCGGCGTCGGCGGCGACAACACCGCCCCCCGCGGCGGCGGACGCGCCGCTATCACCTGGGCCGCCGACTCCACGCATCTGCTCGACATCGCCGGCTTCCGCGGCAGCGCCCTGCTGCTCTCGGTCGACGCCACGCAGGGCACCGTGACCGAACTCACCGAGCCCAAACAGGCCGTGCTCGGCTTCGTCACCGATCCCGCGGGGACCGCCACCGTGGCTCTGATCTCAAACCCGGTCCTCATCGGCGACCTCTTCACGCTCGGGGCAGGCAAGTCGCAGACTCAGCTCACCCATGTCAATGACGCCCTGTTCTCGCAGCTCGACGTCAGCCTGCCGCTCGACCTGCAGGTCAAGCCCACGCACGCCGCCGCCGCGCTCCACGGCGAAACCATCGACACCTTCATCGAACTGCCGCCCGGCACCGGCCCTGTCTCTCCAGGGGCACGCCCAACCCAGCCGCTGCCGACGATCCTCAACATTCACGGCGGCCCGCACTCCGCCTACGGCTGGGTCTTCGACCACGAAATGCTGCTCATGGCGGCGCGCGGCTACGCCGTCATCTACCCCAACCCGCGCGGCTCCACCACCTACGGCAACAACTTCGCGAACGTCATCATGAACAACTACCCCGGCGACGACTTTCACGACCTCATGGACACCGTCGATGAAGCCGTAAAACTGGGCATCGCCGACCCGAACAAACTCGGCGTCACCGGCGGCTCCGGCGGCGGCTTGCTCACCGACTGGACCGTCACCCAGACCACCCGCTTCAAGGCCGCCGTCGCCCAGCGCGACATCGTCGACTGGGCCGGCTGGTGGTACACCGCCGACGCCGCCGGCTTTCACCAGAGCTTCTACCCGGCGTCGCCGCCCTTCGACCACGTCGAGCTCTACCGCGCCCACTCCCCGCTCACCTTCGTCAACAACATCCGCACCCCGATGATGTTCATCCTCGGTGACGCCGACTACCGCACCCCACCCACCTCCGGCGGCGAGGTCTTCTTCCGCGCCCTCAAGTACAAGTGCATTCCCACCGTCATGGTCCGCTTCCCCCGCGAATCCCACGAATTAAGCCGCTCCGGCGAACCCTGGCACCGCGTAGAACGCCTCGAAAACATCATCGACTGGTTCGACCTATACCTCCTCAACAAGCCCGAACCGCAGTACAACACCACAGACGTCGCCGCCTGCAAGGCAGGAAAGTCACAATAGCTGTTTAGTCCTGACCCCTTGCCTCTCGGCCAGTTTGGTTGTCATTCCCGAAGGGAATCCGCGTTCCTCACCCAGTCGCAAAAGCAAGGCGGAGACCATCAACACCGGTCTCCGCCCTTGCCTTTCTTTCTGTCATTCCCGAAGGGAACCTGCTTCTTCATCCCGGCACAAAACGAAGGAGACCACCAACACACGGCTCCGTCCCTCTATTTGGTTGTCATTCCCGCAGGGAATCCGCGTTCCTCACCCAGTCGCGAAAGCAAGGCGGAGACCATCAACACCGGTCTCCGCCCTTGCCTTTCTTTCTGTCA
>CAXTBJ010000134.1:0-2392 GCA_964242585.1 uncultured Bryocella sp. | reverse complement strand
TTCCCGAAGGGAACCTGCTTGTTCAACCACTGCACCATCAACACAGCCAGTCGTCACTCCCCATACGGCACCCAAACATTCTTCACCTGCGTAGCCCGCCGCAAAAACCAACGCCCCTCCCCCTGAGCCGGATCAAACCAGTCCGGCACCCGGCTGATCCCGGAAGCTGCATTCCAAACCGCCCACGTCTGCTTCAAATTCCCCACCGAAGCCGCTTCCACCATCGTCGCCGCCCCCTGATCCCGGAAACACCACACCGCATCGACATCATCATGCTCGGCCAGCGTCTTGCCCAGCTTTATAGCCTTACCGGCCACAAGGTTCACGACACCCCCGGGTAGATCACTCGTATCGAACACCTGATACAGCTCCCCCATCAGCAGCGCCCCACCCTCACCGGGCACAGCGACCACACTATTACCCATCGCAAGCAGCGGCAAAATCAGCGATAACAAGCCCAGCAACGGAGCCTCTTCACCCGCCAGCACGCCCACCACGCCAACAGGCTCATGCATCGCCAGCGCCACCATCCGGAACGGCGGGTTGTGCACCGAGCCTTCGAACTTGTCCGCCCACGCCGCGTAGCTGAACGTCCGCTCCACACTCATGTCGAACTCGATCGCCGCCTGCGCCTCGCCCACAAACGCCGCCAGCTTCGCCACAATCTCCCCTCGCCGCTGGATCAGGTTCTCGGCCAGAAAGTACAACACCTGCGCCCGGCCATGCGCCGTCTGCTTCGCCCACTTCACCCCAGCCGCCCGAGCCGCCTCCACCGCATTGCGAACATCCTTCCGCGACCCCACCGGCACATGCCCCACCACAAACCCATTCGCCCCACGCACCGCCAACGTATATCCGGAATCTGGCCGCACCTGCTTGCCGCCGATGTATTGCTTCATCGTCCGGTCGATCCCCGGCAGCGTCGCACTATCTTGGTTATCATTCCCGATGAGAATCCGCGTTTCGCCTTCGCCTTCTTGGTTGTCGTTCCCGAAGGGAATCCGCGTTTCGCCTTTGCCTTTCTGGCTGTCATTCCCGAAGGGAACCTGCTTCTCTCCCCCGAGCGCCACAAACCCGGCTGCCCCACCTTCACTGACAGCCTCCCCGTCGCCCAAGGCGGGTTCAACTCCACCCGCAATCGCAAACTCCGATCCCGCGGCAGGCTCCGGCAGCCGCACCTCCGCCCCATCCTGCCCAGCACCGCGCGTCCAGGCCGGCACCAGGTACTCCAACATCCCTTCCTTGCCACCCTCGCGCCCAAACCCCGACTCCCGATACCCCCCAAACCCGCAAGCCGCGTCGAACAGATTCGTCCCATTCACCCAAACCACCCCGGCCTTTACCCCCGCTGCCACATCCAGCGCCACGTTGACGTTTTCGCTCCAGATACAAGCCGCCAGCCCATAGACCGTGTTGTTCGCCAGCTCCACGGCCTCGGCCGGCGTCCGAAACGTCATCGCGGCCAGCACCGGCCCAAAGATCTCCTCCTGCGCCACCGCACTCGCCGGCGCTACCCCCGTCAACAGCGTCGGCTTATAAAACAACCCCTTCTCCGGTACAGAAATCGATGGCTGCCAGCAGGTAGCCCCATCCCGCACCCCGGCCTCCACATACCGCGCAATCCGCTCATACTGGCTCTTATCGGCAATCGCTCCAAGATCGATAGCCTTGTCCAAAGGTGAGCCAACCCGCAGCGTGCTCATACGGCTTCGGATCTTCGCGTACAGCTTTTCCGCCACGCTCTCCTGCACCAGCAGCCGCGATCCCGCACAGCAGACCTGCCCCCCGTTGAACCAGATCCCATCCACCAGCCCCTCTACCGCCGAGTCCATATCCGCATCGTCGAACACAATGTAAGGCGACTTCCCCCCCAGCTCCAGCGACAGCTTCTTGCCCGTCCCCGCCGTCGCCGCCCGGATCAGCCGCCCCACCTCGGTCGACCCCGTGAATGCAACCTTGTCCACCCCCGGGTGCTCGACCAGCAGCTTGCCGGTGCGCCCATCGCCCTGCACCACGTTCAGCACACCCGCGGGTAGCCCGATCTCCTCCGCAATCTCGCACATCGCCACGGCCGTCAGCGGCGTGTATTCGGCTGGCTTGATCACGACCGTGCAACCCGCCGCCAGCGCCGGCGCCACCTTCCAGGCAAACATCAATAACGGAAAATTCCACGGAATAATCTGCCCCACGACACCCACCGGCAGCTGCCCCCGAAACTCCTCTCCCGCAAACCCGGCCCCGTCCGCGCCAAGCGACCCCATCAACTGCGCCCACCCCGCATGGTAGTAAAAATGCCGCGCCACCAGCGGCACATCGATATCCCGCGACTCCCGGATCGGTTTGCCATTATCCAAAGTCTCCAGCACCGCCAGCTTGCGCGCATGCTTCTGCA
>CAXTBJ010000133.1:0-5401 GCA_964242585.1 uncultured Bryocella sp. | reverse complement strand
TCGACTTCATGAATCCGGCACCCGATGCGGATTACCACTCGGTGGGCGCGGCGAATTTCGAATGGATCGTGGAGCATGTGGCGGATCTGGCGGTGAAGAAGGCGGGGGAAGCGCAACCGCAAAGCGCGGCGTTCCATTGGTCGAAGTTTCTGTCGGGCGGCGTCATGGACTCAATCGTGACGAATGGGAAGACGGTACGGCAGACAGCGGCAAAAAAGGGTGGGAGCAAACGTGAGTCGAAGGTGGCTGCCGGCAAGGGAACCGGGCGCGATGCGACCAGGTAGGCGTTCAGGATACGATTCCGCCTTGGCTACCTACGAAGCACATTGTTGATTGGCATACTCGCCTGCTGGAGCCTGGCTTTCCGGCAGTACTCACGGCGAACGAATACCCTGCCAGGCTCTCCGGCGGGCATGGACCCGGTGTACTCGGTACTGCATTATTTCTTTCTGGGTCTGGCGGCGGGTGGAATGATCTTTTGCCTTTTCTACCGCAACCTACCGGTCGGCAAACAGACGCGCACGTTGTACGGCATCGAGGGCACAACGGCGGATTTCGTCTATCTTTATTCCTTGGCCGTACTCGCTGGTACCCTACTTCACACAGCCTCTCTCAGATAGGAGACTCGCTTGCGACCGTCATTTACGTTGGGCATTGAAGAGGAGTACCAGACCATCGACCCGGAGACGCGCGATCTGCGGTCGCACATCTCGACGGACATGCTGGCGCAGGGCAAGGTCCGGCTGGAGGAGCGGGTCAAGGCGGAGTTGCATCAGTCGGTGATCGAGGTGGGCACGCGGGTTTGCCGGAACATCGAGGAGGCGCGCAAGGATCTGTACGATCTGCGGCGCAACCTGATCCGGCTGGCGGAGGAGAACGGCCTGGTGCTGGTGGCCGGGGCGACGCACCCGTTTGCCGACTGGCGGACGCAGGAGATCTACCCCGACCCACGCTATGACAAGGTGGTCGAGGACCTGCAGCTCGTGGCGCGCTCCAACCTGATCTTCGGCCTGCATGTGCATGTGGGCATCGAGGACCGGGAGGCGGCCATTCGGGTCATGAACTCGCTGCGCTACTTTCTGCCGCACATTCTGGCGCTGAGTACGAACTCGCCGTTCTGGATGGGGATGGAGACGGGCTACAAGAGCTATCGGGCGAAGGTCTTCGAGCACTTTCCACGGACCAACCTGCCGGATTTCTTTGCAAGCTATTCCGAGTTTGAGGACTACGTCAACCTGCTGGTGAGGACGAATTCGATCGACAACGCCAAGAAGATCTGGTGGGATGTGCGGCCGCATCCGTATTTCGATACGGTCGAGGTGCGCATCTGCGATATCCCGATGCGGGCCGAGGAGTCGGTGGCCATTGCCGCACTGATCCAGGCAACCGCCGCCAAGCTGTGGAAGCTGCACTCCTGCAACCAGGACTACCGGCAGTACTCCCGCGCGCTGCTGATGGAAAACAAGTTCCGCGCGGTGCGGTATGGGCTTGGCGGCAAGCTGATCGACTTCGGCAAGCAGGCGGAGGTGCCGGAGTGCGAGCTGATTGAGGAGTATCTCCAGTTTATCGACGACGTGCTCGACGAGCTGGGTAGCCGGACGGCGATCAACCACATCCGGACGATGATCCGGGAGGGCTCGGGCGCGGACCGGCAATTACGGGTATGGCGCGAGACGGGCGACCTGAAAAAGGTGGTGGATTATATGGCCGCGGAGACCCGCGCGGGCCTGGAGTAGGTCCGACGCATCCAACCGGGAACGGCAAACGTAGATTCGACAAGGACTGATTTCGATAAGACAGATTTCGACAGGGAACAGAGTAGAACGGACAGATCAGGACAAAAACAGACCAGAATAAGGACAGACCAGAACAAGGACAGAGCAGCATTGACCACCACCGACCCCCGCACCCTGACCCCCGCACCGAAGGCGAGCAACCGTACCATGACCCCAGCCGCACACCCCGCCATCACCGACCTGCGCGCCGTGCCGTTTCCCGCCGAATTCGGCGAGGGTGCGCACAACGCCGCCACGACCTGCCTGCGCATTCAACCCGAGGAGCGCGTGACGCTGATCACGGATGAGGCGACGCTCTCGATTGCGGCGTCGCTGGCAGCGGAACTGGACCGGATCGGCTGCACGTGGCACGGCTTTGTGCTGGAGGAACTGGCGGCGCGGCCGCTGGCAAACATGCCCCCCGAGGTGCTCGCCGACATGGAACAGGCGCAGGTGAGCATCTTTGCCGTGGAGGTGCAGCCCAAGGAACTGGGCAGCCGCATGCAGATGACCGATGTGGTGAATCGGCGGCGTATGCGCCACGCGCACATGGTGAACATTACCCCGGAGGTGATGCTGGGCGGCATGCGCGCGGACTTCAACGCGGTGGATCGGCTGAGCCAGGCGGTGCTGGACCGTGTGCGCCAGGCGAAGTATGTGCGGGCGAGCACAGCGGCAGGGACGAACATCTTCGCGGAGCTGGAACCGGCGTACCGCTGGTTCAAAACCTCCGGCATCATCAGCCCGGAGAAGTGGGGCAACCTGCCCGGCGGCGAGGTCTTCACCGCGCCCGGGGAGGTAAACGGCGTGTTCGTGGTGGACGGCGTCGTGGGCGATTTTCTGTGCGCACGCTACGGCATCCTGCGGGATACGCCCTTGACGATTCATATCAGCCGCAACCGCATCACCACCGTCGAATGCGCGAACAAGCAGCTGGAGCAGGACTTTTGGGAGTACACCCACACCGATGCCAACTCGGACCGCGTGGGTGAGTTCGCCATCGGCACCAATATCGGGGTGGAGGCAGTGGTCGGCAATATCCTGCAGGATGAGAAGTTTCCCGGCATCCATATCGCCTTCGGCGACCCATACGGCGCGCACACCGGCGCGCCCTGGAAGTCGACGACGCACATCGATGTGGTGGGGCTCGGGTTCAACATATGGCTGGGCGGCCTGGCCGGCGAAGAACAGATCATGCGCGATGGCGCGTTTTTGATCCAGGCCTAGTCGGGCACTGCCAGGCCGGCGCTGTGCGGCGAGTGGAAGCGAGCAGGGAAAGGGTAGTCGAGAGCGCATGATCGAGCCGTTTCGCACCGACTTCAACGCCCGCTTCACCGAGCAAAGATACACCGCCTTCAAGGACCGCCTGAACCGGGAGACGGGAACCGAAATTCAGTTCCGCATGGCCGAGACGCCCTGCTTTTTTCCGGTCGCGCTGCTCGACGAGATGATCGCGGCCGGCATCGAGCTGACCGAACAGCTGTTGGGCAATGCCGAGTACCTTCAGGCGTCCAAGGCTGCCATTCCAAAAGCCTTCGACGTTCCCGGACAGGATGCCCGGCCGCACTTCATGACGGCCGACTTCGGTCTAGTGCGCGGTGCGGACGCAAGACTTGAGCCGAAGCTGGTGGAGATGCAGGCCTTTCCGTCGATCTTCGGATTTCAGCCCGGATTTGCACAGGCGTACAAGGAGATCTTCGAGCTCGATCCGCGCCTGCGATACCTGTACGGCGGCTTGGACGACGCGGCGTACTGGCGCCTGCTGCGCGAGGTGGTGATGGGCCATCACCGGCCGGAGAACGTGGTTCTACTCGAGATCGACCCGGAACACCAGAAGACGCTGCCGGATTTTCGTATGCATGAGAAGCATCTCGGCCTCCGGACCGTGGACATCACGACCGTGGTGAAGAGGGGCGACGCGCTGTGGTATCGCGATCCGCTGAACGGCGGGGCGCTGACCCGGATCGAGCGCATCTACAACCGGGCGATCGTGGATGAGTTGGTGCGCCGCGAGATCGCGCTGCCGTTCGACTACCGGGAACCGCTGGAGGTCGAGTGGGCCGGGCACCCGAACTGGTACTTTCAGGTGAGCAAATTCTCCATTCCCCATCTGCGCCATCGAACCGTCCCCGCGGCGGTGTTTCTGGATGACTGGTTTGCCGGAGACGGGCGGGACCGGCTGCCGGTGGACCGTCAGAACTGGGTGTTCAAGCCGCTCTATTCTTTTGCGGGCAAGGGCATTCAATTTGCCCCGACCGATGACGATCTGCGAGCGGTGCCCATGGCCGAACGCCACAATTACCTGCTGCAGGAGCGGGTTCGCTTCGAGCCGGTGATCCGCACGCCGGAGGGCATGACCCAGGCCGAGATCCGCATTCTGTACGTTTGGCCGGAGGGCGGCGCGCTGACGCCCATGACCAGTCTGGTGCGCATGGGCCGGGGCCTGATGATGGGCGTCGACCATAACCGCGATCGGACGTGGGTGGGCGGGTCGGCGGGTCTGTTTCTGGCCGATTTCTAACCCGGAGATGTCCGTTCCTGCGACAAGGTGGTTCCCTCGTCACACTCTCGCGGGATATCCTTTGGTAACCTTAAACTTTAGAATCCGCAGCAGAACCTGAGACCGGTAAGAGAATATGCAAGATGCGCCCCCCGAAGAGTTGTTGAAAGGTGAACCGGTTCGCGCGGCTGTCCGCTTTCCGCTACACCTGGAGCTCGTTTTGTTTGCAAATCAGCGCGAATACCATGCTGTGACCGAGGATGTTTCGGCCAGCGGCGTCCTGTTTGCCTCCGACGAGTTGCCGCCCCTGAACACCCCGGTGGAGTTTCGCTTGACGATGCCGGCGCGGGTGATGGGCGGTGAGGACGACGTGGTACTCCATTGCACGGGACGCATCGTGCGGCATGCCATCAGCGACGGCAGACAACTGGCCGCCGCGGTGATCGACGAGTATGTCTTGAAGGCAGAGCAGTCATGAAGATGGAAGCACAAGGCAGACCGCCGGAGGCCCCGGCCACCGCGGATGGATTGACCAATCATATCCGTGTCCTGCTCGCCGACTCGCAGGCCATCTACCGGGTGGGCATGCGCAAGATCTTCGCGCTGGAGGACGACATCCGTGTGGTGGCGCAGGCGGAGAACCTGGACAATCTGTTTGCCGCGCTGCAGCGATTTCCGACCGATGTGGTGCTGCTCGAAGGGCAACTGATCGCCGGTACGATCGACGCCATCCCGGAGTTTGTCCGCCGTGCGCCGGACGCCAAGCTGATCGTGCAGGTGACGGAGTCCGACGAGAGCAACACCGTGGAGCTGTACCGGCGCGGGGTGCGCGGGGTGGTGCCGCGGTCGATCTCTCCGGACCTGCTGGTGAAGTGCGTGCGCAAGATCGCGGCCGGCGAGACCTGGATCGACAACCAGTCCATCAGCTGGGTGATTGAGGCCTATCGCGCGCAGGCGCAGATGTTGACCAATCCGCGCACGCAGCCGCGATTGTCCGAAAAAGAGCTTGCCATCATCGGCTGCATCACCCGCGGCATGCGCAACAAGGAGATCGCCTACCAGATCGGCACCACCGAGCAGGTGATCAAGAACTACCTGCGCAAGGTGTACGACAAGCTGGGCGTCT
>CAXTBJ010000132.1:0-5564 GCA_964242585.1 uncultured Bryocella sp. | reverse complement strand
TGTAGCTCAGATGGTTAGAGCGACGGACTCATAACCCGTAGGTCAGTGGTTCGATCCCACTCACCGCCACCAACAGTATTCCCACTGTGGCAGGACCTCACGGGAACTCATGCCCCGGGTGCCGATTGAGTACGCCTGGAGGTATCATTTCGGTATCGGGCTTCGTCTAAGCCTTCAGGACCCGTTGCCTTCCGCGTCCTACACCGTTTGAGGAGTCGACCTGCGCCCATGCCCAAAAATGTAAAACTTGCCCTGCTCTCGCTTTCCGTTCTGCTGGTGCTGGGGATTTTTCTTGGGGTCAACGCCAAGGGCGTCAGTGCGGCCGGCCTTGATGTGCAACAAGGGGCCTACAAGCAGATCGACGTGTACGGCCAAGTGCTGCAGTATATCCAGAGCGACTATGTGGAAGACCCGAACATGACGACGGTGACCTCGGGCGCGCTGCGCGGGCTGCTGGAGTCGCTCGATGCGGACTCGAGCTATCTGAGCCCGGCCGACTATAAGGCCTACAAGACGGATACCGTCGGCCGAGCGCAGGTGGGGCTGAACATCTCCAAACGCTTCGGTTACGCGGTGGTGGTCTCCGCAATTGTGAACAGCCCAGCCGACAAGGCCAACCTGGGCGATGGTGACATCATTGAGGCAATCGACGGCAAGGATACCCGCGATCTGTCGCTGGCGCTGATTCAGCACATGCTGACCGGTGCGCCGGGAACCCATCTGAGCCTGGCGGTGGTGCGGCCCAGCAAGGCCGCGCCGGACAAGCTCGATCTGACGCGGACGATCGTCGCCGAGCCGTCGGTGACCGACACAGCCTATGAGAACGGCAGCATTCTGGATCTGCGGCCGGAGGTGCTGGACCGCGAGCATGTGAGCGGCGTGGAGGCCAAGCTGAAGGCGGCGGCGAAGAATGGCGGGGCCAAGAAGGTGATTCTGGACCTGCGCGACGTCTCGGGCGGCGATATGAAGGAAGGCATTCGGCTGGCAAACCTGTTTTTGGGCTCGGGGACGATTGCCACTTTAGAGGGACAGCGGTTCCCGAAGGAGACGTTCTCTGCAGAGGCCTCCAAGGCGGTGGACCCGACGACACCGATGGTGGTTTTGGTGAATCGCGGAACGGCGGGGCCGGCGGAGTTGGCGGCGGCGGCCATTGCGGATGACAAGCGCGGCGATCTGGTGGGAGAAAAGACCTTCGGCGAAGGTGCGGAGCAGAAGACATTCGATCTGCCGGATGGCGGTGCGGTGATTCTGTCCGTGGCAAAGTATGCGTCGCCTTCGGGAAAGACGTTTGAAAGCGAGGGCATTACGCCTTCCGTCCCCGTGGCGTCGAACCTGAGCGACGAGCGGGCCGCGGCCGAGGATGCCGACGCGGAAGGCGCCGTGGGACACCCCTCCGCCACACCGACGCCGGTGAAGAAGGGTGGGGTTCAGGTGGACGATCAGTTGAACAAGGCTCTGGAGATTCTTAAAGGCAAGCCTGCCTAGGCCGGTGTCTCGGAACGAGACATGGCAGCCTCAGTGTCCGAAACGGGACAGAGCCTTGGCGGCACAGGCGTGATAGGGTGAAAAGGCCGTGAACACCCTGATGCAGCCGGAGCGTAAGAGGGCCGAAGAGAAGGGCAGTGCTCCCAGGAGGAGAGGCTTTCGGATTCGCATCAGACGCGGTCCGCGGTCTCCGGTCTGGGATGCGATGCTGCAGTTTCCCTTTCGGGAGCCGACGGGCCCGGCCGGGCCGGTCACCGGCCGTGCGGCGTGGCTGCTGCTGCTGGGTGCCTCAGGGGTCCTTGGCGTAATGCTGGCGCTGGTCCTGGTATATTCGGTGCGCCTGCCGCAGATGACGGAGCTGGAGCGCTACCGTCCGAGCACAACCACGGAGCTTTACGACGTTCACGGCAAGGTCTTTGGGACATTTGCGTCCGAACGGCGCATCGTGGTGCCGTTTTCGGAGGTGCCGCCGGTGCTGCGGGAAGCGATCCTGTCGATTGAGGACAAGGATTTTTACCGCAATGGCGGCGTGAATCTGGTGCGCGTGGTGGGTGCAGCCTATGAGGACCTGCACAGCAAGGGCAAGGCGCAGGGCGCTTCGACCCTGACCATGCAGCTGGCGCGAAATCTGTTCCTTTCGTCCGAGAAGACGTATGGGCGCAAGCTGCAGGAGATCTTTCTGACCCTGCAGATCGAACGTCATTTCACCAAGGACCAGATCTTTACGCTGTACGCAAATCAGATCTACCTGGGGCGCGGGACCTACGGCTTCGAGGCCGGGTCGGAGTACTACTTTTCCAAGCACGCGCGGCAGTTGACGCTGCCGGAGGCCGCGCTGCTGGCGGCTCTGCCGAAGGGGCCGGAGTACTATTCGCCGGTGCGGTTTCCCGAGCGCGCCCTGCGGCGTCGGAATCTGGTGCTCGAGGAGATGGTGCGGGACGGCAAGATTACCGAGGCGCAGGCGCAGACGGCCGCAGCGACGCCCCTGGAACTGCATTTAGAGACGCCGCCCAACAGTGAGGCACCGTATTTCGTCGAGGAGGTTCGGCGACAGCTGGAGCGCGAGTACGGCGTAGATGAGGTGCACGGGGCCGGTTTGCGCGTGTACACCACGCTGGATCTCGATCTGCAGCACAGGGCGGAGGCCTCGGTGCTGAATGGTCTGGCGGCCTACGAGCGGCGGCATGGCTGGAAGGGCAAGTTACCCACGCTGGTGAATACGGAGTACGATCTTGCGACGTTCAAGCACCCGGACTGGACGACCACGATCACAAACGGAGCGTATTTTCATGCGCTGGTGATGCAGGTTTCGCCGGTCAAGCTGACTGTGCGCATCGGGCAGACGCGGGTGACGATGACACCGCCGGATTGGGCATGGACGGAGCATTACAAGGCCACCGACCTAGCCAGCGCCGGCGATGTGGTGTATGTGAAGGTGGCGAGCGGGGCGGGAACGCCGGCGCTGCGGCTGGAGCTGGAGCAGGACTCCGGCGCGCAGGCATCGCTGATGGCAATGGATAACTCGAACGGTGCGGTGCTGGCGATGGTCGGCGGCCGCGATTGGGCGTTGTCGCAGTTCAATCGGGCGACGCAGTCGTTGCGGCAGACCGGATCGTCGTTCAAGATTTATGACTACACCGCGGCGTTTGAGGCGGGGGCAAAGCCCTATGACACGATCTCGGACGCGGCGACGACGTTTTATACGGCAAGTGGGCCGTACACGCCGCATGATTACGAGTCGGGCTACATGGGCACCATGAGCCTGATCGATGCATTTGCGGAGTCGCGGAATATCCCGGCGCTGCGCCTGGCGGACCGGGTCGGGATCAAGAAGGTGATCGAAGTGGCCCGGCGGTTCGGTGTGACGAGCGCGATGCCGAACTACCTGCCGGTAGCGATCGGTGCGGCGGATGTGACGCTGGCCGAGCAGGTGGCGTCGTATTCAGTGTTTCCGAATGACGGCATTCGGATCGCGCCGCACTACATCAGCCGTGTGATGCAGGCGGATGGGTCGCCGGTGGAGCAGCGGACCTCCGGGGTGCGCGAGGTCATCACGGTGGAGATTGCCCGGAAGATGATGATTCTGTTGCAGGCGGTGACCACGCGCGGTACGGCGTCGGTGGCGTCCTCGCTGCACCATGCCTTCGGTGGCAAGACCGGAACGACGAATAACTACACAGACGCCTGGTTTATGGGATTTTCGCCCTCCATCACCTGTGGGACGTGGGTGGGCTACGACAGCCGGCAGTCGCTGGGAGAAAAAGAGACCGGTGCGCGGGCGGCTCTGCCGATCTGGATGAACTTCATGGAGACGGCGATCGCCAACCGGCCCGATGAGCAGTTCTCCCGGGAGAACGCGCCCAAGCGGCAGCTGGCGGTCGCGGTGAATCCGGCGTCACAGAACGACGACGATGGCAGCGACACGGATGACGACGCGGCCAAGCCCAAGGCGGTGACACCGGCTCCGGAGACGGTTCCTGAAGAGATGCCCGCCGCGCCTGCTCCGGGGATTGTGCCTGCGCCTGTGCCTGTACCGCTGGGAACAGCACCGAGGGTCCCGAGGCCACAGGCGCCGGTGCCTGTGCCGCAACCGCTGACGACGCCGCCCCGGGGAATGCGGGTTCCACCGCAGTTCTAACGTGAATGCAGGAGCAGGGATCGCAGGACGCGCTGTCTACCGATTTCCGGGGTAGGGGCGAGTGAGAAAAGCGGGGGGGCCTGGAGGAAGGGGCCGCATGGGGGATCGGTTTTTGCGGGTGGCCCCCGTGGGCGTAGCGGGGGCCTTTGGGTCGGTGGCCGGCTTACTCTTTAGACGTTTTTTTGCGGGCTCGCCCGGCAGGACCGGCTCAGGGTCGAGCTGTTCTTCAATGTGGAGGTATTTGCGGATGTAGCGGAGCGGTTCTTCGGCGAGGGCCATTTCGCGCAGGTGGTAGCGCCAGGCCTGGGCGCGAGAGGAGCGCCGAATGAACGGCTTGCGTTCGACGGTGCGGGTGGTGCCGTCCGGCATCACCCGCTCGAAGCTCTGGGCGGGAACGTCGAAGGTGATGGGCGCGCCAGGTTTCCAGAAGGTGCTGGCGAACTCGTGCGAAAACAGCAGGGCGTAGTAGCGGCGCTGCGCGTCAAGCAGCGTAACGGCGGCTTCGGCGCTGATCCACGGCAGGCCGAGGCGGGTGGTGTACCAGCGCCGGAACTCGAAACCGTTGGAACGGGCGCGGGCGACGACGAGTTGAAGCAGTTCCTGACGGGTCATCGCGGAGTTCGGGATGCGGACGGCTAGGGTTCGAAGGTCGTTTCGCGACGGATGCGGTCGCGGAGGGAGTCGCTGAGCAGCGAGGCCGGTCCGGCCCCAGTTGAAGGCATGCCGGCGAGCTGCGCGTGACGCCCATGCCATAGGCGCACAAGAAAGATGACCCCCGCGATGCCGAGGGCGAGCACGGCAAAGGGCATGATCCAGGCCACGAGATCGAAGCCGCCACGAATGGGGGAGGCGAGGGCGATCGAGCCATATTTCGCCGCGAACCAGTTCAGGATACCCCCATTGGGCAGGTCCGAGCCCAATAAGCTGTGAAGCTCGGAGATCATGGGGCCGGAGACCGGGCAGCCGACGTGGTTGCACTCGAGCAGAATCTCGCCGCAGCCGCAGGTGCACATGAGGCTGTGGCCGAGCTTATCGAAGCGATGTTCGGGCGAGCTTGCGCCGAGCATCGTGAAGCCGACCAGGCAGATGAAGACAAGTTGAAGCAGGCGCTTAGGCATGGCCGGCCTCCGTGCGGGCACGGGCGACGGCCACGGCGGGACGATCCGCGAGGGTCCGCTCGGGTTTGGGGACGGCCCGGCGCTTTTCCGGAGCGGTGATGCGCTGCAGGCCGGGTTTGAGGGAGGGCGCCAGGGCGATGAACGTACCGAAGATAACGATGCCGACGCCGATCCAGATCCAATTGACGAGCGGATTCAGGAAGACCTTGACGATAGGCTTGTCGGTCTGGGCGTCGCGGCCCTCGAAGACGACATAGAGATCGCGGGCGAGGGTGGAGTGAATGGCGACAATGGTCGAGGCCTGGGCGTGGTCGGTGTCGGGG
>CAXTBJ010000131.1:0-5605 GCA_964242585.1 uncultured Bryocella sp. | reverse complement strand
ACGCCGAAGCTGGCGAAGCATCTGCCGCGGGTGCCGAGCGTGGAGGAGATGAACCGGGTGCTGGATTCTTTGGAGCTGGAGGTTTTAGGGCAAGGACGAACAGCGAACGCGAAGTACGCGGAGGAGAGGAACGCGAAGGCCGCGGAGGATGGGGCCGCGGAGGTGAAGAAGGGGCAAAGGAAGTGTGGGGTTGAGGAGGCTAGGGGTGATGTGCCCAAAGCGTCTGTTTGGGCGGAGCGGGACCGGGTGATCTTTGAATTGCTGTATGGATGCGGCATCCGGAATGCGGAGCTGGTGGGGCTGGACCTGAGCAGCATTCTTTGGGGCGATGACGCAATCCGGGTGTTCGGCAAGGGGGGTAAAGAGCGCCTGGTGCCGCTGGGCGATGCCGCGGCGCAGGCGATCCGGGCGTATCTGCCGGCGCGGGCGGCGAGGCTGCAGACTGCGGGCAAGGGCCGTCTGACCGAGGCTGGACCATTGTTGTGCAATGCGCGTGTGCGCGGGGGCTGCCGGCTGACGACGCGCAGTGTGGGGCGGATTGTGAAGCAGGTGGCGCAGAGCCGGGGGTTAGCAGCCGACGTGCACCCGCATACGCTGCGCCACGCCTTCGGCACGCACATGCTGGAAGAGGGTGCGGATCTGCGGGCAATTCAGGAGATGCTGGGCCACGAGCGGCTTTCGACTACACAGCGCTACACGCAGCTCTCAGGCACGCAGATACAGCGGGTGTACGACGACACCCATCCACGCGCGAAGTGAGTACGGGATGGGTGCCGGTGGTGCCGCCTCAGCACGATGGCGTTCAGGCGGTGAGACGCCGCAGGGAGCGAATCGCGAGCGCTATCGCGGCAGCATCGCCGGTGATCGCAACAGGGATGTCGTTGAGACCGGCACCCTTCGTAAGACCCTTGCGAAGGTAGAAGCCGCCATAGGTGCCGGCAGCGGCCCCCAGCGCCCCCAGGGCGATGCCGCCGGCAAGTGGGCGGCGGAGGGCGGTGGCGACGATGGCACCCACCAGCCCACCCAGGCTGAGACGGCCGACGAGACCTAGAGGAGCGGTGCGGGCCGGGGTATTGGGCAGCTTATCGCCGATGTATTCGCCGGCGGCGGCGGCGGTGAAGATGGCGACGGAGGCGGGGTGCGCGATCCACTCGGCCCAGGTGCCCTTGACGGGGAGTTTTCCCCCCTGTGCGAACCAGGCAGTAACGGCGAGGGGTGTAAAGGAACGAATCCCCGTACCGACCCCAAGAAGGACGGGGGCGAGATGGGCGACAACTTTGGAAGAGGGCATGAGGAAACTCCGAGGCGACAGGCGACCTATTCGTTTAGATGCAGGTTGCCGTACACCGAAAAGCGGTTCGCCCCCGGCTTGGCCACTGTGTCGCCTATCGTGTCACCCACCGCGTCCAGGGTGCAAGTTTGGCCTTACGGCTGGGCTGCGATCGTGATTCTCCCCCTCGTAGCGGGTAGTAGATGTATGGAAAACAGGTAAAAGCGAGGGTGACCGCAGATTCCTTCCTATCCGGTTGCGGGAAGGACAATAAAGGGCGAAATGTCTCTGTACCGGCAGCTATTTTAGCGGTTTCCCGGGGAGTGTAGAGCAGCCGCGAGCAGAATACAGAGATCCTTCGCTACGCTCAGGATGACGGCAGACTCCCCACCTGCACGAGAACGGCGCTAGTAGCGGGGGACTGTGGGGTCGATCATCTGGGACCAGAGGTCGATGCCGCCGGCTACGGATTGGGCTTTGCTGAAGCCCTGCCCCTGCAGCCAGTTGGCTACGGAGAGTGAGCGAGCGCCGTGGTGGCAAAGGACGGCAATGGGCTGATCCTCGTCGAGCTCGGCGAAGGCCCGGCCCGGGACCTCGTTCATGGGTATGAGGGTAGCGCCTTCGATGTGGGCGGTTTGGTACTCCCAGGGTTCGCGGACATCGAGCAGGAGGGGAGGGTTTGCGGTCGCCCGCTGTTGCTTGAGCTGGTCTACGGTAATTTCGAGGTCCATGGAAAGAGCATAGCGTCAACGGCGAACACGGCGCGGAGTTGGCAGTGTTTGCGCGGTGAGGGGCCGGGTGTGGCTGTGGGGCACTGATGGGGTGGTAAACACTGATGCCCCAAAGTTTTGCTTATACCCCATCATCGCTTTGACTTGGACGGCAGAGTCGCTTGGGCTGAGGCTTGAGAGCAGAGGAAGAGTATGACCGAGACGATTCCGGTACCGACTGAAGCCGCACACAGCATAGCCGTTGAGCAGGGTATGCGGTCTGCCGCGGGGTGCCCCATGAGCGAGCGAGCTGACGAGATCAGGCCGGAGCTTGCGATTGGGCAGACCTGTGTGACTGCAACGCAAGGGGACCCGGGCGCCAAGAAGATCATGGATGCCAAGATCGTCTTTTTTCTCGGCTTTCTGCTGGCGGCCAGTGGCCTGGTCTCGCCGCCGGTGGCGCTGGTGGGAGGTATTGCCTACGGGTTTTCCGTGGATCATCCGCTGCGGCGCGAGGCCAGTTCGCTGGCGAAGACGCTGTTGCAGCTTTCCGTGATCCTGCTGGGCTTCGGGATGAACCTGACGCAGGTGATTCATGCGGGCAAGTCGGGCTTTTTATATACGGCAATCAGCATCGCGCTGGCGGTCGGCCTGGGATTGCTGCTGGGCAAGGTGCTGCGGATCGGCGGCAAGGCCTCCTACCTGATCACGATGGGGACGGCGATCTGCGGGGGGTCGGCGATTGCGGCGCTGGCCCCGATCACGGAGGCCAATGAAGAGGAGATTTCAATCTCGATGGGCACGGTATTTTTGCTCAATTCCGTGGCGCTGCTGCTGTTTCCGGCGGTGGGCGGATGGCTGCACCTGAGCCAGAATCAGTTCGGTCTCTGGGCGGCGCTGGCCATCCACGATACGAGTTCCGTGGTGGGCGCGGCAGCGAAGTACGGCAACCAGGCGCTGGCGATCGGGACGACCGTGAAGCTGGCGCGGGCGCTCTGGATCGTGCCGATCTCCTTGATCACGGCTGCGGCGATGGGGCGGATGGCGAAGACGGAAGGAAGAACGCACCGAGCGAAGGTGAAGGTGCCCTGGTTCATCTTTTTCTTCATCCTGGCTTCGGTGGTGAGCACGTACCTGGTGCGTTTCGTCGCGGTGTACGGGGCTATGAATCACCTGGGCAAGCTGGGGCTTACGGCTACGCTGTTTTTAATCGGGACAAGTTTGTCAAAGAAGACGTTGCGGCAGGTGGGGGTTCGGCCGCTTGTGCAGGGTGTGGTGCTTTGGATCGTGGTGGGTACGGCTTCGCTGGCGGCTATCTACTTCCAGGTGATCTCGATCTAGCGACCTGTAGCGATTTCCGAGGGTATAGAGTAGCTGCGAGCAAATACAGAGATCCTTGGCTACGCTCAGGATGACGGCAGCCTCCCTATTTACACCGATAGAGGTTTCAATGATTTATGCCATGGATGCCGCTGTTTACTGATGATAGAAGGACCGGCCTTTCCCTTGGCCTTTCGACGTGCCAAGCAGCAAAGCAGGTCCTTCTGACTTATCAAAATAACAAGGCAGACGATTATTTGCGGGGTTTGTCTGAGTCCTCTACGGCAACGGCGGCGGGAGCGGTGGCGGCTTCGTGGATCGGCTGTGAGTTGGGTGGCTGGCTCGGGTACGTTTCGGTGGCGGGCTGTTCCCGTGTGAGCAGGTGCGGCTGCTGCGGGGCCTGCGGCTGTTGCTGGCCGTAGCCCATGCCGGGGACCTGCAGGGTGCTGCTCATGAAGCGCGGGGCCGCCTGGCGCTGCTGCGGCTGGTTGCGGCGGGCGCGCTGGCTGCCGTTGGCCTGCGGCGGCAGCTGGCGTTGCGCGGCCTGTTGTGCGGCGAGCGCCTGTTGCTGCTGTGCAAGGGCCTGCTGCTGTTGGGCGAAAGCGGCTGCCTGGGCCTGAAGCTGGTCGAGCTGTTCGCGGGTTTCAACCGGCGTGCCGTCTGGGCCGAGGATCTGCATGCGGAACAGGTTGCGGGAGGTGTCCTCCTGGAACTTGGTCATCATGGCCTCGAACATGTCGTAGGACTCTTTTTTGTAGGCCACGAGCGGGTCCTGCTGCGCGTAACCGCGGAGGCCGATGCCCTCCTTGAGATGGTCCATGGCGAGAAGGTGCTCCTTCCACAGGCCGTCGAGGACCGAGAGCATGACGACGCGCTCGTGATAGCGGAGGTTCGGCGGGCCGAGGATCTGCTCCTTAACCTCGTAGCGCTCGCGGAGCTTGGCGAAGATGGCGTCGCCGAGTTCGGTGCGGTTGAGGTCCCCCGCGTTGATGGCATCGGCGTCCGAGGCGCCGTTTTCCTTCGAGAGCTGCAGGCCGAAGACGTCGTAGATCGCGGTGTAGAGCGCCTCGGTATTCCATTGGTCGGGGTGGACCTTTTCGGGAGCATTGGCGTCGAGGAGGTTGCCGAGAATATGGGTAACGTAGTCCTCAGTAATGAGCTCCTTCTGGTCAATGCCCTCGATGAGGCCGCGGCGGAGGCCGTAGACGGCTTCGCGCTGCTTGTTCATGACGTCGTCGTACTCGAGGACGTGCTTGCGGGATTCGAAGTTTTGGCTCTCGACGGCTTTTTGGGCGGCTTCGATGCGTTTGGTAATCATGCGGCTTTCGATCGGCATACCCTCTTCCATGCCGAGCGATTGCAGCAGGCCGGAGACCCACTCGCGGGCGAAGATGCGCATGAGGTCGTCTTCGAGGGAGAGATAGAAGCGGCTGGCACCGGGGTCGCCCTGTCGGCCGGCGCGGCCGCGGAGCTGGTTGTCGACGCGGCGGGACTCATGGCGCTCGGTGCCGATGATGTGCAGGCCGCCGGCTTCGATGACGGCATCGTGGTCGGCCTTGACGGCGGCGGTGTGGTGGGCGATGGCCGTGTCCCAGGTCTCCTGGGTGGTTTCGAACTCCTGGGACTGGTAGTAGAAGCGGAACATGCCGGGGCCGGCGAGGGGATGGATCTGGCCTTCGGCGGGCTCGATGGCGCGGGCGGAGCCGCTGCCGCGCTTCACGAGGTCCTGGCGGGCCATGAAGTCGGCGTTGCCGCCGAGCAGGATGTCGGTGCCGCGGCCGGCCATGTTGGTGGCGATGGTGACCATGCCGAGGCGGCCGGCCTGGGCCACGATTTCGGCCTCCTTTTCGTGGAACTTGGCGTTGAGGACGACGTGGCGGACGCTTTTGCGCTTGAGGATCTCGGAGAGGAGCTCGGATTTTTCGATGGAGGTGGTGCCGACCAGCACGGGTTGGCGCGCGGCGTGGAGGCGCTCGATCTCCTCGGCGACGGCGAAGTATTTTTCCTTCGCGGTGCGATAGACGACGTCCTGGTTTTCGATGCGAACCATCTGGCGGTTGGTGGGGATGACCACGATGTCGAGCTTGTAGATGTTGTCGAACTCGGTGGCCTCGGTTTCGGCGGTGCCGGTCATGCCGGAGAGCTTTTTGTAGAGGCGGAAGTAGTTCTGGAAGGTGATGGTGGCGAGCGTCTGGTCTTCCTTGCGGATCGCCACGCCCTCCTTGGCCTCAATGGCCTGGTGCAGGCCGTCGGACCAGCGGCGGCCGGGCATGAGGCGGCCGGTGAACTCGTCGACGATGATGAT
>CAXTBJ010000130.1:0-5727 GCA_964242585.1 uncultured Bryocella sp. | reverse complement strand
GGACGATCTCGACGACGAGGATCTGGATATGGTGCCGGAGACGGAAACCTTTTAGTGGCAGGGAATAGGGGGTAAGGAGCAGGGAATAGCAGTGCTCCCTCGCCCTGTGGTTCGTATGGGTGAGTCTTTTCGGGATCTGATCGTTTGGCAGCGGGCTGTGCAGATGACGTTGGCTGTTTACCGACTCACGAGTCAGTTTCCGCGTGAAGAGATTTATGGGTTGACCAGTCAGCTTAGGCGAGCAAGCGTTTCGGTAGCCAGCAACATCGCGGAAGGATATGGCCGGGCATCTCAAGGCGAGTATAGGCAATTTCTTGGGATGGCTCGCGGCTCAAACTCTGAATTGCAAACATAGCTTGTGATTGCGAGGGAGTTGGGATTCGGAACACCTGCAACGCTCGACAATACCGAGGGACTGTCGAACGAAGTAGGCAAAATGATTGCGGCAATTTTGCGTAGTCTCACCTAATCCCTGATCCCTAAACCCTACTCCCTCGAAGAAGCACACCGGTTTACAGGGTTAACTCTGGACCGAAGGAGACGAAGTATGCGCCATCGCGTAGGTGGATTCAAACTAGGCCGAAACACAAGTCACAGAAGGGCGCTGCTTCGCAATCTGGTGACCAGCGTTATTCTGAACGACCGTATTCATACGACCATCACCAAGGCCAAAGCCTCGCGGCCGTTGGTGGAAAAAATGGTCACGCTGGGCAAGAACGGCAGTGTGCATGCCCGCCGTCAGGCGCTGGCATACCTGATGACGACGGAGTCCGTGGATCGCCTCTTCGCCACGGTGGCGCCGCGGTATGCGGAGCGCCAGGGTGGCTATACCCGCATCACGCGCACCGGCGTGCGGCAGGGGGACAGCGCCGAGACGGCGTTTCTCGAGCTGCTGAATGCGGAGCAGGAGCTGAGCGCAAAGGCGCAGAAGCGCACCGAAGCCCGCCAGAAGCGTCAGGAAGAGCTGCAGCGGCAGATGGAAGAGCAGAGTGCCGCGGAAGGCGCCGGCGACCCGAACGCGCAATCGTAGAGGGTTGACTCCAGCGAGCCGAAGCGCACCCGAGAGGGTGCGTTTTGGCTTTTGTGCCGCCACAGCGGACTACGGGGTCTTGCCGTTTCGACAACGCGGCTACGCTACACTAAAGCCAATCGCAATGCCCATCGTCCGGCTCCAAAACGTCCGCAAGGTTTATGAGAACAAGGTCGCCGTTGAGGGACTTTCGCTGGTTATCGAGCCCGGCACGATGTTCGGGCTGCTCGGACCGAACGGCTCGGGCAAGACAAGCTCCATTCGCATGATGATCGGCATGACGCTGCCGGATGCGGGGACCATTGAGCTTTTCGATCGTCCCTTTGACCGCTCGGCCCTGAGCCGGGTAGGGTACCTGCCCGAAGAGCGTGGCCTTTATAAGAAGATGAAGGTACTGGACCAGTTGATTTTCCTGGGTCAACTGCATGGATTGGACGGAGCGGTTGCCCGCAGACGCGCGCAGGTGTGGTGCGAGCGTATGCAGATCGCCGACTCAATGGAAAAGCGCACGGAAGAGCTTTCCAAGGGGATGCAGCAGAAGATTCAATTCATCGCGGCGCTTTTGCACGAGCCCGACCTGATCATCATGGACGAACCGTTCAGCGGTTTAGATCCCGTGAACGCGACACTGTTGCAGGACACGCTGCTGGATCTGCGCCGCGAGGGCAAGGCGATTCTGTTTTCGACCCATCGGATGGATCAGGTTGAGAAGCTCTGCGATGCGATTGCGATCATGTACCGCGGCAAGCTGGTGCTCGAGGGCACGATGCGCGAGGTGAAGGGCCGCTACCCGCATAACCGCGTGCAGATGGTGTTTTCAGGCAGCGACCGGTTTTTGAAGCATCCCGGCGTACTTGAAGCCAAGAACTACGCCGGCATCGCGGAGATCACCTTGCGGTCGGCACACTACGCCCAGGAGCTGCTCGGCGCAGCGCTTGCGGGCGGCGCCGAGATCACCAAGTTCGAGGTGATGGAGCCGACGCTGGAAGAGATTTTTATCGAAACAGTGAAGGGAACGCCCGAGTTCGAAGAGGCCGGAGGTGTAGTGCATGCGTGACACAGTAAAAACCGAAACGCTGGCCGGTGGGCTCAAGAACGTTTTGCTGGTAGCCCGCCGTGAATATCTGGAGCGGGTGCGGGCCAAGAGCTTTGTGGTGATGACGGTGCTGATTCCGCTGCTGATGGGCGGAGCCCTGGGGGCGATGTACCTGATGAACCGTCATCTCGGTTCGGCACAGCATTTGGCGGTCATCACCGATCAGCCCAGATTCGCCGCCGATCTGCAGACCGAGCTCGCGGACAGCCATGGGCTGAGCAAGCCCGTGGTCGATACCTACGCCCTGAGCGAGCCCGGCATCCGCGAGCGGCTGGATGGCGAGCTGCGGGCGAAGGGATCGGCGCTCGACGGCTATCTTGTGGAGATCCCAGGGGGAGTCGCAGGCGGCCGGCCGAGCTTTCAGTGGATACCGCGCGTGCAGTCCGATGTGGTGACGCGCGGCCGTGTGGCGGATGCGGTACGGGGCGCGCTGACGCGGGAAAAGTTGGTTGGGTCGGGTATGTCGACGGCGGAGATCAGCGCCCTGCTCGCGCCCATCGACCTGTCCGCAGGCGATGGGACAAACAACCGCGCCGGCGCGGCGGTGGCGAGTGCCTGGGGCATGTACTTCCTGATGTACTTCGTCATTCTTTTCTACGGCATGAATGTAGCGCGATCGATCATCGAGGAAAAGACCTCGCGCATTTTTGAGGTGCTGTTGGCGACGGTGCGCCCATCCGAGATGCTGGCGGGTAAGGTGATCGGCGTGGGTGCCGTGGGGCTCTCGCAGGTCGGTATTTGGATTGCCGTGGCGACAGTCGCGTTGAAATCGCAGAGCTTTGGGCAGGATCTGCACATTCTGCCCTCGCCGGGGCAGACGGTCCTATTTGTGCTTTTCTTCATCCTCGGGTACGTGCTCTATTCCTCCATCGCATCGGCGCTGGGAGCGATGACGAACTCCGAGCAGGAGTTGCAGCAGCTGCAGATCTTCCTGATGCTGCCGCTGATCTTCAGCTCGCTCATTATCTTCAATGTCATTACCAATCCTGATGGGCCGATCGCACGCGTCTTCTCGTTCGTCCCGTTTACGGCACCGCTGATTATGTACACGCGCGTGATCGTCGGCAAGCCCGATACGCTGGCCGTGGTGGGTTCCTTGGCGGGTCTGCTGCTTACGATCGCGGTCGTGCTTTGGATCGCGAGCCGCATCTATCGGGTGGGCATTCTGATGTACGGCAAGAAACCGAATCTGCCGGAGATCATGCGGTGGCTTCGGTACAGCTAGCGGATTCGGCGTTCGCTCGGGGGCTTTGCCTTAAGGCAGTTCTCCTCGAGGTTTACAGCGAAGGGAGTCTGCAGGTTCCGCCTGTTTCCAAAGAAAGGCGGAATGTGGTGCGGTTTCTATCGCTGCTGTATCAGGAGAAGTGCCCTAGACTCGGGGTGTGCCGGTCGTCTCCTTGAAACAGCGGGCTTTGCTGGCGGTGGTGCCGCCCCTGGCTGCGATGCTGATACGGGCGCTCGGCGCCACGTGGCGGATACGGGATGTTACCGCGTCGACGACGCCTGTGGGACACACCGTGCCGGGTCCCACGGTGTTTGCGTTCTGGCACGAATCGCTGCTGAGTTGCGCGTACCGTTTTCGGGGGCAGGGCATTGCCATCCTGATCTCGCAGTCGTTTGACGGTGAACTGATCGCCCGCACGGTGGAGCGGCTCGGGTTTGTCGCCGTGCGCGGTTCGAGCACGCGGGGCGGCGTGGGCGGCCTGCTGGGCATGGCGGCGGCGTATCGTGCGGGCCACATCTGCGCCTTCACCGCGGACGGACCGAAAGGACCGCGGCGGGTGGCCAAAGCCGGTGTGATCCAGCTTGCGGCGTTGGGTGGGGCAGGCTGGATCGGCTGCTTCCATGCGGAGCCGGAGCGCGCGTGGCGGCTGCGCTCATGGGATCGGTTCGCGATTCCCAAGCCGTTCACCACCGTGCGCTTCGGGTGGGCCGAGCACGTCGTTTCTCCGGGTTTACCCGAGGTGCAAGAGGGGTTGGAGCGGGCCGTGAGCCTGTCGATGCCGGGTTCGGCTGTCTCTGTGCCGATGCCTGCCCCCTAGAATGGGGCAATGCTGGTTTCCGAATTTGCCTTCGACCTGCCGGAGGAGTTGATTGCGCAAAGACCGCCCGAACAACGTGGCGCGAGCCGCATGTTGTCGTTGGATCGGCGAAGCGGGGCGGTCGCGGACAGGAGCTTTGCCGATCTGCCGGCCCTGCTGCGGCCTGGCGACCTGCTGGTGCTGAACGATTCCCGCGTGCTGCCGTCCCGGCTGTTCGCGACGCGCGCGGGGCTGCGAACGCAGGCGGGAACGCCGCAGCCCGAGGGGGTTGTTGAGGTGTTGCTGACGGAGCGGGTCGGGGAAGCGTGGGCTGGGGAGACGAAGGTCGGGCAGCACTGGCGCGCGCTGGTGCGGCCGGCGAAGAAGGTCGGCGTGGGGGAGGTGCTGTTTTTCGCCGCCCGGCCCGGCGGGCAGGCGCTGCTGCGGGCGGAGGTAACCGGGGCCGGCGCGTTTGGGGAACGTTTGCTGCGGTTCGATTCCCATCCTGAATTTTTGGAGATCTTGGAGAGCATTGGGCATCTGCCGCTGCCGCCGTACATTCGGCGCGAGCGCGCGGAGCCGAACACGGCTGAGGACCGGGAACGGTATCAGACGGTGTATAGCGTGCCGTTCGGGGTGTCGGGTGGTGGCAGACGGCAGATTCCTTACGAGAATGACCACATGGAAGGGAACGGCGAAATGCAGACTCCCTTTTCACCCGGCTTTGGAAATGACAACCAAAAGGACAGCGGCAAGAACGGCAACGTCCAAGACGAGCAGCGGGTGGCGGGGTCGGCGGCGGCGCCTACCGCGGGGCTGCACTTTACACCGGAGATTTTGCAGGAATTAGAGGATAGAGGGGTGGAAGTGGCCCGGGTGACGCTGCATGTAGGGCTGGGTACCTTTCAACCGGTGCGGGTGGAGCGCACGGAGGAGATCCGGCTGCATGCGGAGCCGTATACGCTCTCTGCCGAGGCGGCCGAGGTGCTGAACCGGGCGGTGCGCGAAGGCCGGCGCATCCTTGCCGTGGGCACGACGACCACGCGCACGCTGGAGCACCTGGCGCGGCAGTTCGAGGCTCAGCACGGGGCTGTTTCGGCGACAAATCCGCTGCGGCTGGAGCCGCATTCGGGGGCAACGGGTCTGTTTCTTTCGCCCGGTCCGGAGGGAGACGACCGGTTTCGGCTGGTGCGCGGGCTGCTGACCAACTTTCACCTGCCGGAGTCCACGCTGCTTATGCTGGTGAGTGCGTTTGCGGGACGGGAAAAGGTGCTGGCAGCGTACGCACATGCTGTGCGTGCGGGGTACCGCTTTTTCAGCTATGGGGATTGCATGCTGGTGCTTTAAACATAGGCCAATTGCCACCTATCAGAGGATTCACTTTCTCCCGGACGAGGATTTGGATTTCAATGAACTATCGGTAACAGGCTACCGGCAGAAGCAGGTGCTGCTTTGCAGAAGCGGGAGGGAGGGGGAGCCCTGCGATACTAGGGAGAACCGTATGCCAGACCTGCACAGCACAACCGCCAGCAAGCCGCCCGTTTACCTGCTCGACACGATGGCGTTCATTTTTCGGGCCT
>CAXTBJ010000129.1:544-5898 GCA_964242585.1 uncultured Bryocella sp. | reverse complement strand
GACATGTGCTCATAGAGCGCCGCCCACGAACCGAGGTCATTCCACGCAAAATCGCCGGGAAGACAGAAGAGCTGCGACTCCGCCTCACCCTTCGCCGAGCGCGGTTCCAGCACCGCATAGTCGATCGAAACGGACTCGCACAATGGATACAGCCGCGCGAAGACCTCTTCAAACTCCGGCGTTCCCCACGCGGCGGCGATCTTTTCAAGCAGCTCCGCCATCTCCGGCTTATGCTCCCGGATCGCACCGGTCAGCGTGGCGGCGCTCCAAAGAAACATGCCGCTGTTCCACACATAATTGCCCGACCGCACAAAATGCCGCGCCCGCTGGTGATCCGGCTTTTCTGTAAACCGCCGCACCCGCCAAAGCGAAATGCACTCCGGCCCAACCCGCACCGGCGCGGAGGCCGCTCCCAACTCGATGTAGCCGTACCCCGTCTCGGGCCGCGTGGGGGGCACCCCGATCACGACCATGCGCGGTCCGTTGGAGGCCACCTGCACTCCCGCGCGCAACACCAGACGGAAGCGCTCCGGATCGCCGATCACGTGATCGGAAGGAAACACGCCCAACACCGTCTCCGGTGCCGTCTTCTCCAGCAGAAAGGCTACCAGCGCGCAGGCCGGCGCCGTATTCCGTGCCGCGGGCTCCCGCAGCAGACGCTCCTGCAGCAGTTCGGGCAGCTGCTCCGCGATCGTGCCGGCCAAAAGATCGTTGGTGATCACCCAAACATCATTGGCGGCGGTCATACCTTCCAGGCGCGCCAGCGTGCTCTGGATCATGGTTCCCTCACCATCCAGCTGCAAAACCTGCTTGGCGCGGGCACGGCGGCTCCGCGGCCAAAAACGGGTACCGCTGCCGCCGGCCAGGACGATCGCGGCGAAGGAGGGCGTCTTCGGTTGTGCTTCAGACGGCATATGCTCCCTATCCTAACGGTTTACGGCGGATCGCCAAGATGTCTGCAGTAACACCCAGGGGTGACGAAAGCCACGGTACCCCTCTCTTCTGTCCCCATTCCGCACACAAAGGCCTTGCAGCTACCCCAAATTCGTCAGAAACGAGCGCAAGCGCTCCACACCCTTATCGATCACCGCGGGCGCTACCGCATAGGACAAACGGATGTGCTCCGCTGTCCCGAAGGCCTCACCCGGCACCGTCACCACGTGCGCTTCGGTCAACAGCCTGGACGCGAGCGCCGTCGCCGTCCCGATGCCCCCCTTGCCCAGAAAGGCCTTCACGTTCGGGTATACGTAAAACGCGCCCTCGGGCACCGTGCAGGTCAATCCCGGAATCGTTTTAAATCCTTCCAGCACGCGGTCGCGCAGCCGCCGGTAGTCCGCGCACATCTCCGCCACGCACGTCTGCGAGCCCGTCACCGCCGCAATTGAGGCCTGCTGCACCATGCTCGCCGCATTCGACGTCGATTGCGACTGCAGCTTGCCCATCGCCGCAATCACGGGCTTCGGCCCGAGCGCGAACCCCGCACGCCAGCCCGTCATCGCATACGTCTTTGAAAGCGAGCCCAGGATGATCATGTGCTCCTTGCAATCGGTAAACGCTCCCGCGCTCACCGGCCCGCCCGCGAAGGTCAGGTACACATAGCACTCATCCAGCAGCAAATAAATTCCATGCTCGTGTCCCAGCCGCACAATCGCCTCCAGATCCTCCGCGCTCATTACCGCGCCGGAGGGGTTGGAGGGCGTGTTGATCACAATGGCCTTCGTTTTTGGCGTGATGGCCGCCTCGATCATCGCCGCGGTCAGCCGAAAATTCTCCGCCTCCGCCGTCTGGACATACACCGGCGTTCCCCCGGCATACTGGATGATGTCCTTGTAGCTCACCCAATACGGCACGGGCAGAATCACCTCATCGCCGTGGTCGATCAGTACCTCCATCGCGTTGAACAACGCCAGCTTGCCGCCGGTGGTAAAGACACACTCGTCCGGTGCGTAGGCGGAGCCGAAATCGGCTGCATGCCGGTCGGCAATCGCCTGCCGAATCTGCGGCACACCCGCCACCGCCGTGTAGCGTGTGAAGTTGTTCTGGATGGCCGCGATCGCCGCGTCCTTGATGTGGGCAGGCGTGGCGAAGTGCGGCTCCCCCGCGCCGAAGTCGGCCATATCGATCCCGGCCGCCTTCATCTTCAGCGCCTCTGCCGTAATCGCCATCGTGGCGGAAACTTCAATACGGTTGATTCTGTCGGAAAAAGTTTTCTTGCCCGCTGCATCCATGGATCTCAGTGTCGCAGATATGGCTTGCCGCTTGAAAGCGCGATCCTCTAACCTCACCATCGGCTCGTCAGGATAAAGCCGAGGTCTGTGCCAGCAGCCGCGCGTGAACATTCGGCGGCACCAGATCGCGTACATCGCCGCCCAGCTTTGCCACCCCTTTGATCAGTCTGGAACTCACATAGGTATACCTCTCCGCCGGCATCAAAAACAGCGTCTCGATCTCGGGTGCCAGCTTGCGGTTCATCATCGCCATCTGCAACTCATACTCATAATCCGAGATCGCCCGAATCCCCCGCAGCACCGCCCGTGCACCACGCGCCCGCGCAAAATCCACCAGCAATCCGTCAAAAGAAGCCACGGACACGTTAGCGAACCCAACCGTCGCCTCGCGCAGCATCTCTTCCCGCTCCTCCACGCTGAAAAGCGGATCGGGCTTGGCCGTATTCCGCAGCACCGCGATCACCAGCTCGTCGGCCAGCTTGGCTCCACGCGCAATCACATCCAAATGCCCGTTTGTAAGCGGGTCGAAGCTGCCGGGATAAATGACAATCAGCGAAGACATCGGCTCCAGCATACGCGTCGATCCTCTCCGGTACTTGCGTCTCCGCGCAAACAGCCGGCCTTCTCAGGCCGAGCCGGGCGGTTAGCCCGTCCCCACCAAGGAGATCGCCTCCACCTTCACAGCCTCTCCACCCGAGGCAGCAGATACTCCGCCACATAGGCGTGCACTGCGGTCCGCAAAGGGGTAAACGGCTTCACGTAGCCCACCTCCCGCAACTTCCGAACATTGGCTTCAGTGAAGTACTGATACTTGCCCCGCAGCGCCTCCGGCATGTCGATATAGTCGATCGCCACCGGCAGACCCATCGCCTGAAATACCGGCGTCACCAGATCCACCCATGTCTGCGCGTGGCCGGTGCCGCAGTTGAACAACCCGCCCGCCGCCTCAGCCTCCTGCAATGCAAAATGCAGCGTCACCTCCACGGCATCTTTCACCGAAATAAAATCCCGCTTCTGACCGCCGTCCGGGAACTCCGGCCGATAGCTCTTGAAGAGCTGTACCCTGCCCGTCTGTCGAATCTGCTCGAAGCTCTTGGCCGCCACGGACCGCATATCGCCCTTGTGGTCCTCATACGGCCCAAACACGTTGAAGTACTTCAGGCCGACGATGCTTGCGCCCTCACCGCCGCGATCGAAGAAACCCTGCTTCAACGCCCAAAGATCGAACATATGCTTCGAATAACCGTACATATTCAACGGCTTCAGCGTGGATGTTACCGCGTCGTCATCGTCGTACCCCGCAGCTCCGTCCCCATAGGTCGCCGCGCTTGAGGCGTACACGAAGCGCACCTCGTTGCTCAAAGCCCAGTTACAAAGCACGCGCGTGTACTGGTAGTTGTTCCGCAACAGAAAATCCGCATCCCGCTCCGTCGTCGCGCTGCAGGCACCCAGATGGATCACCGCCCGCGCCTCCGCGAACATGCCCTCCTCAATCAGCCCAAGAAACTCCTCGGGCGAGACGATGTCCTCATACCGCAGCCCGAGAAGGTTTTTCCACTTCTCGTCCTTGCCCAGCTCATCTACAAGGATCAATTCATCCTCGCCGCGCCGGTTCAATTCCGCCACGGTATTGCGGCCGATAAAGCCGGCCGCGCCGGTCACGATAATGGGTCTGGGCATTCGTCCTTACACTCGCGATAACACCCCCATGCTACACGCGCAGCACCGCATAAGCAGTCCCACCGGCGTTGCAGCAGGCGCGGTTCCGTGTCCCAAATCCATACAGAGACCCGCATGCCTCACGCCTGCGGCTTCGGCGTAAACAGCACAAACTTCAACCCCTGCTCCGCCCACCCCTCGAGCATCCAAGCCGCCCGCGCGCTCTCCGCCAATCGCCGGTGCTCCTCGAGCAGCGCCCGCAACCTGCCCTGCTGCTCACCCGAGCAAGCCGCAAACGGCGTCGCTTCCAGAAACTCCGCATGGTACCGCTCGCGGCTCAGCACCTCGCCGTCTTCGTCGAAGACCCATGCCGTACCGCCGGTCATGCCCGCGCCGAAGTTGATTCCGATCTCGCCCAGAATGGCCACCTCGCCGCCGGTCATGTACTCACAGCCGTGGTCGCCGATACCCTCCACCACCGCCGTCGCACCGGAGTTTCGCACCGCAAAACGCTCCCCCGCCCGGCCCGCGGCAAACAATCGCCCCGCCGTCGCCCCATACAGCGCCACATTGCCCAGCAGCACATGCTCCTGGCTGTCCCGCGCCGCGCGGCCTACCGCGCGCAGGACCAGATCCGCCCCGCACAGCCCCTTGCCGACAAAGTCGTTCGCCTGCCCCGCAAGCACCAGATGCATACCCGCATTCGCAAACGCCCCGAACGACTGCCCGGCCACCCCCCGCATCTCGAACGTGATCTCGGCACCGTCCAGCTCGCCCTTCGCGCGTGCCAACGCCAGCTCTCCCGAAAGCCGCGCTCCCACCGCCCGGTGCGCATTTGTGATCGCCGCCTTTGCAGAAAAAGGCTTACCTTGACGCGCCGCTGCCATGGCCGGCTCGGTCCAGGCCTCATCCAGCGGTTCGTCCGTCTCCGATCCACCCGGCCGATCGTTCCGCTCGCCCATCCAGTGCAGTGGTCCCTCGCCGACGCTCGCCAGCATGGGCCGCAGATTCAGCTCCCCGCCCGAACGCACCTGTTCCAGCAGATCCACGCGCCCGATCGCCGCCTCCAGCGACGGCAGCCCGAACTTCGCCAGCAGCCGCTGCAGATCCCCCGCCAGCTGCTGGAACAGGGTCACCACATGCTCCGGCTTGCCGCGGAACTTCGCCCGCAGCTCCGGCTTCTGCGTCGCAATGCCCACCGGACACGTATTCAGGTGACATTGCCGCGCCATGTCGCAGCCCAGCGCCACCAGCACCGCCGTGCCGAAGGCGAACTCATCGGCGCCCAGCAGCGCCGCGATCAGCACATCGCGCGCCGTGGTCAGGCCGCCATCGGCCCGCAGCCGCACCCGTCCGCGCATCCCGCTGGCGCGCAGCGCCTGCTGCGCCTCCGCCACACCCAGCTCCCACGGCGACCCCACATACTTGATCGAGCTCAACGCCGCCGCCCCGGTTCCGCCCGAGTTC
>CAXTBJ010000129.1:0-534 GCA_964242585.1 uncultured Bryocella sp. | reverse complement strand
TTCCCCGCGATCACCACGTAATCTGCATAAGCCTTCGCTACACCGGCGGCTACGGTCCCCACACCGAAGCTCGAAACCAGCTTCACCCCCACCGGCGCCCGCGGATTCACGCGCTTCAGGTCATAGATCAGCTGCGCTAAGTCCTCAATCGAGTAAATGTCATGGTGCGGCGGCGGCGAAATCAGGCTCACCCCCGGCTGCGCATGACGCAGCCGCGCGATCAGCCCCGTCACCTTGTGCCCCGGCAGCTGCCCGCCCTCGCCGGGCTTGGCCCCCTGCGCCACCTTGATCTCGATCTCCTCGGCATGCGCCAGATACGCCGCCGTCACGCCAAACCGGCCCGAGGCCACCTGCTTGATCTTGTTGTTCAGGCTCACATGCACCGCCGGCGCGGCAGTCACTTCCGCGACTGCCACCCCACCGCTCAAGCCATCGTTCTGCGTATCCCGTTCCGTATCCCGCTCCCAGTACCCTGGCCCCTGACCTGTCTTCCCTATTTCCTGTTCCCTGTGCCCTGTGCCCTGGCCCTGGCCC
>CAXTBJ010000128.1:1886-5939 GCA_964242585.1 uncultured Bryocella sp. | reverse complement strand
GGGAGATTAGGTCATCGCCGGCAATGATCTCAACCGAAAGCGGCCCACCAAACCCCGGTGGGCCGCTTTTCTGTTTCCTGCTATAACCGCGTTAGCGATTGGCAACTATCCAGGTTGCGTCCGTGCATTCTGTCGCCCAAGCACAATCGTAGCTTTTGGCATCACATATGCAAATGGACATGAGCACACAACAAACCCCTACGAATGCTCAAAGCTCTTTTTTAGTGAGCTGGTGGGACCCACGGACAGCGCGCGTGCTCACGACGGCGCTGATTTTTCTAATCGTGCTTGGATTTCTGCGTGCCGCGCGAGAGACTTTAGTTTTATTTCTGTTCGCTATCCTATTTGCCTATTTTCTGGCTCCGCTTGTAGGTCGCCTGCAGGGTCCGCTGAAGGGCCGCGGTAAAGCCATTCTGGCTGTTTATGCCGGCCTGATCCTGTTACTGGTCGGCTTGGGTTTCGTTGTCGGTTCCCCGATCGCTGATGAGGCAAGGGATCTCGCTACGGTAATGCCATCCCTTATCAACCGGCTCGCTTCCGGGCAGATTCTGGCACAATTTGGGCAGAATCATCACTGGGGAATAGCCCGCATAGACCAGGTTCAGACCTTTGTGAGCTC
Organism: uncultured Bryocella sp.; assembly: GCA_964242585.1. Classification (GTDB taxonomy): domain Bacteria; phylum Acidobacteriota; class Terriglobia; order Terriglobales; family Acidobacteriaceae; genus Granulicella. The sequence goes on along the minus strand of CAXTBJ010000128.1, from coordinate 5,320 downwards.
ACACCGCGGCGATTTGTTTGCTTTCGGGCGAGCAGCGGCGGCGAAGATTGCCGCGCCCGCACAACACATATGGTGGCTGATTCTGATTCCTATCCTTAGCCTCTTTTTTCTGAAGGAGGGTGAGAAGATGGCTGGGGATTTGGTCAATATGGGCCGAGGAGCGGAAGAGAGAACCATCCTGCAAGGCCTGCTCCAGGATGTAAATGTCATGCTGGGCAGCTACATCCGCGCGCAGATTATTCTCGCTTCGCTCACCCTGGTTGCGTATACGACTGTTTTGGGTCTGCTAAAGGTTCCGTATGCCTTTGTGCTAGGGCCGATTGCTGGCTTTTTGGAGTTTATCCCCGTTGTCGGTCCGGCGATCGCGGCGGTGTCGGTATTTGCCATTGCAGTGCTGGCGGGCTATCCCCACGTGCTATGGCTGGTGATCTTCCTCGGCATTTGGAGGCTAACGCAGGATTACGTGACCTCACCCAAGATCATGGGGGCTTCTCTTGAGATTGATCCACTAGTGCAGATCTTTGCCGTGCTGGCTGGCGGCGAGATTGCAGGCGTCGTGGGGGCGCTTATCTCCGTGCCGGTCGTTGCCTCTCTTCGCATCATCAGCCGACGCATACGAAACGCAAACCAAGACACCGCTAGCACGGCACAAGGCTTCAATCAACCGGTATCGAATGGACAAGCTGGATAATTTCCGTAACCAGTCCGTCCTCCACCGAGATTGAGCGACCGCTCTATTTCGCTGTGATGACCAGCGTGTATGTTGCCGAGTGTTTCAGAAAACCGTCAGTGGCGGTCACGGTGTAGCTGTAAGTACCGGCAGGTGTGTAAAGTGCGTTCTCCGCGGGCTGCTTGCCTGAGCAGCCGACCAGCGACAGGCCGAGCGCCACGGAGCACAGAATCAGAGTGCCCAACCGAAGTGTCCGCAACGCCATGCTTGATGCGCCCCGGCGCTTCCGCAGCAGCAGAAATCCGCTACCGGCGACAAGGACCGCCAAAAGTGAGCCACGGGCAACGCCCACGCCAACCACGGTGTACTGCGAGGTGGTAGTGATCTGTACCGCGTCGGTAACGGCGGAGAGGGGTGTGAAAGCGGTTGTCGTGGGCAGACAGGTGGAGGCGGGCGCGGTGGTTGTGCAAGTCAGGCCCACGGGATGATTGAAGCCCGCGATCGGTGTGATCAGGGCGGTGGTGGCGATGGACAGCCCCGCCACAGTCTGCGCTGATGCCGGCCCGACGGTCTGGGTAAAGTCGATTCCCGTACCGGTCAGAGTGGAAGAGACAAGCGATCCCACGACGCTGGCCAGGGCAAAGTTCAGTGTTCCTGTGCGCGGCCCGGTTCCTGAAGGCGTGAACACCACCGTGATGCTGCACGTGCTCAGGGCAGGTAGGCTGGCGGAGCAGGTGGTAGTCGCCGTGAAGTCGCCGCTCGCGACCGGGTTAGCCAATGGCAGGGCATTTCCTGTGTTGTTGCTGAGACTGAGGGTTTGCGATACGGAGGCGCCCAGATCAACCAGGCCGAAGGTTAGCGCGGAACTTGAAACCGTAAGCGGGGAGACGCCGTTGCCGCTCAGAGCTGCCGTCAAGGTACCGGTATTGGCGACCACGCTTAAGGTACCCGTGCGGGCGCCCAATGCCGTCGGCGTGAAGGTGACGTCGATCTCGCATGTGCCGCCGACACCCACACTCGAGCAGCTGTTTTTGCTCACGGCGAAGTCGCCGCTGACTGAAGCTGAGCTGACAGTAACCGGGAAGAAGGTGTTATTGGTCCAGAGAAACTTTTGAGGACCTGTCGTCGAGCCTACCGGCTCAGTCCCGAAGTCATAGACGGTAGGCGATAGGGTAGGCGGGGTACCGTCACCGGTCAGATCGAAGAGGTTAAATTCCAGCAGCTTCTCTTGAGCGGTTGTGGCCCCAGGGGGGCACTCCGCCGGAAACTTTACATTCCTCCGTGTCAGGTTGCTGTCTTCGACGTGATACTCGTTAAAGAGCACGCGGCCGCAGGCGTTGCTGGTTGCGCCGACCGGCGTGTCGAAGGTGAACTGCATGATAGGGTTGCCATAAGCGCTGTTGTTCAGGGTCAGCCAGGCCTGGGTCGGCGCATTCACCGTGGTCAGGTCATGGCGCACGGTCGTGATGGTAACCTGGCCGGGGGTTGTGGTCGCTCCCACGACGCCCAGCCACTGTGTAAGTGTCTGTCCCTGCGCGAAGCTGGTATTAATGGTGGCGGTTCCGTCGCTGGGCTGCGGATCGGGCTGACTCGGGTCCCAGTTCACCACCGTATTGAAGGCACCATTGTTTACAAACCAGTCATAGCTGAAATGACTGGCGTAGACCCGGCCGCCGGCGTTGGCATAGGAAACCAGGTTGCCCAGCTGTCCGGAGGCCTTTGGGTAGGCTCCGCCCTCGCACGGAAGCATCAGAACGTCGTAACTGTTCAGCGCCGATTGATTGGCAAGCAGGGTATCCGCCGTGGGTGTTGCCGGGTCGATCAGAGCGCCCGGGCTGTCCGAGGCCTGAAAGAGATTGACCTGGCCGGAGCCGCCGGCATCGGTGAATTCGGTATCGGCCAGACCGACTTTACGGAGTACGCATTCCACGGCATCCGCGGAGCCGGTCACGACCGCGATCTTCGGGATGTCTCCCTCGCTCCTTGTTTGCGGAAAGCGTGTGTTGAAGGCTGTATTCGTGCAGGCCGAGGTTGCAGGAACCTCAACCTGGCGCCGCCAGCGTCCGGACTGTATGACCAAGGGAATATTGCTGCCGACCGGAACATTGGTCAGGGTGAATGTGCCGTTGATCGCTGTCGTGGTTCCCACGAGCGGCGACCCCGAGGGGACCTGCCCCGCAACCGCGCAGCTGACCCCGGGGGTAAAGGCCGCCACTGCCGCATTGGGGATATACACAATCACATTCGGCAGCGGGTCCACCCCATTGGGTGCATACACCGTGCCGGTAAGACTGCTCGTCGCACCGCCCTGGCACGTCACCTGCTGCAGGCAGAGCCCCGTGCAGGTTTGTCCGCGGGCCGCGACGGCTAACACAGGTAGGCCCAAAAGGATCAGCCGCGTGGCGAGTGCGAAGAGGGAACGCATAGGGTGGCCCCGAAGTTGTATGGCTACGTATAGCTGATCATGTCACACCCAGCCGCCGTTGGCTGTCAAAGCTCACGTTACGTTCGTGTAAACCAACGTTCCTATTGCATGGGGAGTGATCCGAGACTTTCATGGCCAATCTCGCGTCTCAGGCCTCAGGATGAGTTGAATGCGAGCTTCCTTCCTACGCTTTCGTTGGCCGTCGTCATCACCGTGGTGGCTGTGCCGCATGGCTGTGTTTTGCGTGGCCATATTGCTGAGCGGCTGGACGATGTCGCAGCAGCCGGCGACGTCTGCTCCATCCCAAGCTCCAGTTTCGGCTCCTCCCGCAACCCCGGC
>CAXTBJ010000128.1:0-1786 GCA_964242585.1 uncultured Bryocella sp. | reverse complement strand
CCGCAACCCCGGCGGCCTCCTCCGCCGGGCAAACGGCAGTGTCGCCGGGCACGCCGGGAGCTGTTCCCTCGCCGAATGCGGCCAATACCATCCGGGTCAATGCCCGGCTTGTGGTGTTGGATATGGTGGTGGTCGACAAGCAGGGTAACCCTGTCGTGAACCTCACCCGGGACGATTTCCACGTGCAGGAGGACGGCGAGGACCAGACCATCCGAAATTTCGATGCGCCCGGCCGGTATACGCCGCCCGCGGACCTGACCATCGAGTCCACGGCCGATATCGATCGCCTGGCACCGCGTGCGCCGGTCAACATCATCCTGCTGGATGAGTTCAACACGCGCTTTGAGGACATGGCTTTTGCACGCTACTCATTGAAGAAATGGCTGGACAAACAGCCGGACAAGCTGGACACCCCGACGATGCTGGTCTCCGTGAGCCTGGAGAAGTTTGAGGTGCTCCGGGACTATACGCAGAACAAGGACGAGATTCTCTTCGCGCTGGATCACCATTTCTCGGCGTATCCGTGGCAGGCACAGCAGTTTGCCTGGATCGCCGAGCGGTACTCGACGGCGTTCGTGACGCTGCGGCGCGTGGCGGAGGCCTCCATCGGGCACCCCGGGCATAAAACCATGATCTGGATCGGCCGCGGTTTGCCCAACACGAATCCGTTGCGCTTCAGTTCGGTAGACCGCGACAACGTGAACAACGCCATGCAGCAGACCATCAACGAACTGCGCGATGCCCGTGTGACGCTCTATACGGTCGATCCTGCCGGTCTGCTTGTCGACCCTGGCGTTTACGGGGAAGATGCGCGGATCTTCGATCCATTCGGCGGCCAGCCGGACTTTCAAGGCTTGGCGCGGGCCACCGGCGGCCGCAACCTGTATGGCCGCAACGACGTGGATGCGGAGATCGGCACCTCAATCCGCGACGGCTCCAGCTTTTATACCCTGACCTACCGGCCGACGGACACCGCCCGCGACATCCGGCATTTTCGCAAGATCAGCATCGCGGTTCCGACCCGCCCTGAGCTAAAGGTGATCACGCGGCAGGGCTACTTCGACTCACGCGCGCCTGCGCGGCTGGCGGCAAATAATACAGTGAGCCGCCGACTGGTGACGGAGCTCGTCGCGGCTGAAACCAGCACCATGGCCTATGACGGGATTCCACTGACGCTCGCGCCGGAGGACACCCCGGGAAAATACAAGCTGCACCTCGATGGCCGCGGACTCATATGGACGGAGGCTACCGCGACCGACCCGCGCATCGCCAAGATCATTCTTCTGGTCACAACCTTCGACAAGAAAGGCAAGATCCTCAAAGCCGATACCCGTGCGATCTCGGTGAAAGCCAGCGGTCCCGGAATACCGCCCACGGGCAGGCTGGATCATGCCGTGGATCTTGGGTACCAGATGCCCTTTGATCCGAAAGCCACACGCGCACGCTTCGTGGTGCGGGTGGATGCCACGGGGCGCATGGGCACAGCCGATGTGGATCTGACACAGACGACGGTAGGAACCACGCCGGCCGCCTCATCTATCCATACACCCTGAAGCAGGCAACGCGAGGCGCAGCACAGAGTGGTTTTAGGCCAGGGTAGCGAGGGCCTGCCAGGTGTTTACTCTGTACGGCTAACGGTGGCGATGCCCTTCGCAGACGCTCTGGAGCAAAACAGCTGATGGTGTGAAGGCATTTCGACCCGTTCACCCTTGGTTGTCATTTCCGAAGGGAATCTGCGGTTGTTCTTACCCATGCCTGTTCTCTATACCATCTGGTCATCCATACC
>CAXTBJ010000127.1:0-5960 GCA_964242585.1 uncultured Bryocella sp. | reverse complement strand
GCCAGCTCTTGCAAGGCCAGATGAAGGCCCGGACGAAAGATCGCGGTTCAAATCACAAAGCCCGAACCAAAAGGCCCGTACCGGCCGCCGGCCGGCCGCAATCTCCGTCGGGCGTTGCCGAACCCCGCCCCCGCCGCCGGGCAGGGGAGACCCCCAAATTTTCCAAATGAGCCCTGGCCGGCCCAACCCGCTCTCCGTTGAGCCCTTTCGGCGTTCACGATGCCAGACCGGAACCCGGTTCCGGCGCAAGCACCATGCCTAGTTCTGCTAGGCTTACCCCAAAGGAAGGCTGATGAAGGGGACGTGTTTGGAACTGGCTCAGGTGCTGGCCGGCATGGTTGCCTTTGCGCTCCTGCTCCTGCCCTCCGGCTACCTCGTTGCCGTCTCTCTGAACCTCTTCGGCGTCCGCCGGCGTTCTGCCGCCGAGCAGCTGCTCTGGGCGGTCGCGCTCTCCTTGCCGCTTTCGCTGTTTCTCACGCAGGCCCTCGGCCGCCTCTGCAGCCCCGCGGTCTCGAACGCATTCTTCCTTCTGCTGGCGCTCGCGGCCGTGAATACGGCGGCGAGCCTGCGCTCGGAACATCGCCCGGCTCCGCCGCCGGGCACCGCTCTGGCCATGGGCGCGGCGCTGTTCCTGCTACTTTATGTGGCTTTGGGCACGTTGAACGTCACGGTGGGCCGGCGGCTCTTTGTGCCGAACATCATCCTGGACTGGTCCGTCCGCCTGCCGATGGTCACCGCGGCCGTGCACGGTGGCGTGCCCCCCTCTAACCCGCTTTCGGCCCTGGGCGCACACCCCGCGCCGCTGCGCTACTACTACTTCTGGTACGTGCTCTGCGCGGCCCCGGCGCGGCTCCTGCACCTGCCCAATAAGGCGGTTCTGGCCGCCAGCGCGGGTTGGGCGGCGCTGGATCTGCTGGCCGGCGGCCTGCTTTGCCTGCGCTACCTGGTCGGGCTGCGTGGCTTTTCCGTGCGCCGGGTCGCCCTGCTGCTGTTGTCGCTCAGCGTGATCGGGCTGGATCTGCTGCGTCCCAGCCTCCTGAACACATACCTTGTGCTGCCCGATCTGGAATGGTGGCGGGAGGATCGCACCCCCGGCTTCGCCACGACGATCCTGAACTCGCCGCACCACATCGTGGGTCTGGTTAGCTGCTTGCTGGCCATGATCCTGCTGGTGGAAGCCTGCCGCGGCGAAAGCGCCCAGCCTGCGTCCATATCGGGCATCGCGGGCGTATCGGCGGAAGGGACAGCGTTCGGCACGGGCGGCTATCTCCTGCGCGCTGTGCTGGTGGGGGTCGTTTTCAGCGCCTGTGCCGGCACCTCCACCTTTATCCTGTTCGTCTTCGTCTCCGTCTGCGCTCTGTGGGGTCTGGATCTGCTGCGGGCCCGTCAGTTCGCCGCCCTGGGCGTCCTGCTGGGTTCGGGCGCGGTGGCCTACCTGCTCAGCCATCCCTATCTCCGGGAGCTGAGCGGCAGCTCCTCGGCCGCCCACGGCTTCGCCACCCTTCAGGAACGATCGCTGGACGGGGCCTTCGGCTTTCTCGCCGCGCACAAACTCCTCCTGCATCGGCCCGTGCTGGCCTGGTCGATCAGGCAGCTCTATGTCCTCGTCTTCACCATGCTGGAGCTGGGCTACTTCCTGTTCGTTCTCCTTGACCGGCTGCGCTTTGAGTTGTTGCCGGCCCTGCGCGGCCGCCGCCAGCTCACGCCCGGCGCCCGCGCCCTTTGGATCGTCCTGCTGGCCGCCGGCCTGAACGGTCTGTTCGTCTCTTCCACGGTCACCCAGTCGGCAAACGACCTTGGAATGCATGCCGGGATGCTGGTGCGCTTTGTGCTGGTGCTGTGGTCCGTTCCGTTCCTGGAGCGCTTCGCCGTCCGCGAACTCCCCCGCAAACTTCCAGCACGCCAAGGCGTGCGTCCGGCCCCGCCCCGGCCCGCGCGCTCCCTGCGCTGGGCCTCCGCCGTCTGCCTGGTCCTGGGCGTTCTAGGCACGGTGGGCAACGTGCTGTTGCAGCGCTTCTACCTCCCCCTCTGTGAGGCGCATCGGCTGCACGTGCCGGACACCTCCTTCACTGACGGGCTCTCCTCGCGGCTCTTCGACATCCGCTCCACCACCCGCTGGATGAGCGCGCACCTGCCCGCCGACGCCCGCATCGAGTTCAACCCGGGCGGCACCCTGCAGCCCGCCTTTCCCTACTTCGCGCAGCAGCAGATCGTGGCCTCCGACAGCGGCTGCGGCACCGCCTTCGGCGGCGACTACAACCGTTGCCCTCCTGTCATCAAGGATCTGCGCCAGCTCTACGGCGGCTTCCCGGCCGAGGAGGCCGTCGCTCGCCGCAACCATCAGATCGCAACCCCACGGCCGTCCATGCCCTCGGGAGCCGTCGATTTCACCCGCGTCTGCGCGTCGGACGGCCTCGGCTACGTGCTCGTCGACGCGGCGGACCCGGCATGGCGCCAGCCCGGCTCCTGGGTATGGTCCCTCACCCCGCTCTTTGCGCAAAAGACCGTGCGGCTGTTCGCCTGCCCGGTCCAACCGAAGACGACATAAGCCCTATTTCAAGTTCAACTCCGCCAAAACCGTTTCTTGCGGGGCCGTATTGTTTGCAGACGCAGCATAGCGCTCCCGCGCCGGCCGGTTACCCTGCCGCACCCTGCGCCCCGCGCGCTCATCCAATCCCCGTTATCCGCAGCCCGGCGGGCGGGCTGCGGCGCTACGTGAGATGCTGGAGACAGCGGCTTAGCTCTTCGGCGTCCCCGTCGAAGGCGAAGAGGCGAGGGTTTATGTGCGGGATCGTCGGAGTCTTCGGACACCATCCGGTCAGTGGAATCATCTACGATTCGCTTTCCATGCTGCAGCATCGCGGCCAAGATGCGGCGGGCATTGCGACCTGCTACCAGGACCGTTTCTATCTGCACAAGGAAAACGGCCTCGTCACCAACGTCTTCAATTCCACCAACATGGCGCGTCTGCTGGGCAGCATGGGCATCGGCCATGTGCGCTACCCGACCGCCGGCTGCGCCTCCGTCGCCGAAGCTCAGCCGTTTTACGTCAACTCCCCGTACGGGATCGTCTTCGCGCATAACGGCAACCTGACCAACGTCCGCGAGATCGTCGAAAACGTCGGCCAGAACGATCGCCGCCACCTCAATACCACCTCCGACTCCGAGGTCATGCTCAACGTCTTCGCCCACGCCCTTGCCAGCCGCGGCGTGATCATCCCCAAGCCGGCCGATATCTTCGCCGCCGTGGAGGAGGTGCACCGGCGCTGCCGCGGCGGCTACGCGGTGGTGGCCATCATCTCCGGCGTCGGCATGCTGGCCTTCCGCGACCCCTACGGCATCCGGCCGCTCGCCATGGGTCACCGCATCGTCGACGTAAAAGGCAGCAAAAAGAAGGACTATATCGTCGCCAGCGAAAGCGTGGCGCTGGGCGTCAATGACTTCCACCTCGACCGCGACATCGAGGCCGGCGAGGCCGTCTTCGTCGATATGAAGGGCAAGCTCTGGTCCAAAAAATCCAAGCTCGCCCAGCCCAAGGCGCCCTGCCTCTTCGAATACGTCTATCTCGCCCGCCCGGACTCCGTCATCGACGGCGTCTCGGTCTACCAGGCCCGCATCAACATGGGCGCGAAGCTGGCAAAAAAGATCGAGCGCGAATGGAAGAACTTCTCCATCGACGTTGTGATCCCGATCCCCGAGACCAGCCGCACCGCCGCGCTTGAGATCGCCACGGTCCTCAACAAGCCCTACCGCGAGGGCTTCATGAAGAACCGCTACATCGGCCGCACCTTCATCATGCCCGGCCAGGCGCAGCGCCGGCAGTCCATCCGCCGTAAGCTCAGCCCCATCCCGCAGGAGTTCAAGGACCGCAACATCCTGCTGGTGGACGACTCCATCGTGCGCGGCAACACCATCCGCGAGATCATCGCGATGACCCGCGAACTCGGCGCCAAAAAGGTCTACGTCGCCTCCACCTCGCCCCCCGTGCGTTACCCCAACGTCTACGGCATTGACATGCCGGCGCGCACGGAGCTGATCGCCAGCGGCCGCACCGTCCCCGAACTCGCCAAGGAGATCGGTGCCGACGGCGTCATCTTCCAGGATCTGAAAGACCTGGAAGCCAGCGTGCGCGAGATCGCCCCCGACATCTGCAACTTCGAAACCTCCGTCTTCGACGGCAAATACATCACCGGCGACATCACCCGCAAATACCTAAACACCCTGGAGCGCGCCCGCAACGACGCCGCCAAACACACCGAAGACGTCGCCGGCCACATCACCAGAAACCTCGCCGCCCACCTCTAATCCACTCCCCCGGTGAGGCGATCTGCCCAGCATAACTTCCCACAACGGCGTTAATGAGGACTCTTCCTGGCTCAAAGAGTGCATGGGCCTGTAATCAGCAGTCAAGAGTCGTAAGGGTAAGACAGCTTCGCCTCAAGAATCTGAATTTTCTAGATAGCGTGTACGGTCAAGATCTTCCATCAGCCCCGGCCCGGTCGGTATCCAACCGAGCCGGTCCCGCGTCCACGCGCTCGACGCCGAAAGATCCATCCCTACATACCCGCCGATGCGACCAAAGCGGGCTTGTGCCTCCTCCGATGAAATAGAAGTGACTGAAACCCTAAGGCCCCGGCCAATGGCGGCGGCGATATCTCGAAGCGGGATTCCTTCTTCGGCGACCGCATGGTAGCGCGAGGGTTCGCGCTTCTCGAGCGCAAGCCTGTAGAGACGAGCAACGTCGGTCACGTGCGCGGCCGGCCAACAGTTCAATCCTTCATTCACGTACGCGGACTCACCCACTTGACGCGCCACAGCAATAAGGCTCGTAATGAGGCCCTGCTTGACCGTGTTGTGAACCTGGGGAACGCGCACGACTGTGACGTTGATCCCCTGCTCGCGCAGCATGCGCGCAGCCTGTTCCGGACCGCGGGGTGATGCTGAAACGGCAGGCGAATCGACATCTTCCGTGATCGGACGGGTCGGTGAGGTGAGACCAAGTCCCGAGCTGACAATCAGAGGACGATCGGAGCCGGCAAGCGAAGTCCCAAGAGCCGCAATGGCCAGCCTCTCCGTCTGGCTGCTTTTTTCAAAGTTCGCGAGATCGAGGTCGAAGGCACAGTGAATCACTCCATCAGCTCGACTTGCACCGTCACTGAGAGTGTGGAGGTCTTCGAGATTGCCCATAAGAACCTCAGCGCCAGCGGAGAGGAGAGCTCTTGCACTCGTCTCCGACCGGGCAAGGCCAAGCACCTGATGCCCAGCGTTGATGAGTTCCGGAACAATAGCTGAACCGATCAGGCCCGTGCCCCCGGTAAGAAATACACGCATTGGAATCTCCTTGTATCAGTGAAGCAGACGCCTACCCGCCCTCATGGTTTACTCGCCCGTGGATTCGAAAGTCCCGATGTGATTGACATGATGGTTACTCCTTGATACCTACATCATGAAATGAATGCTACGTTTAGGGAAGACGGCACATTGATCTTAGTAACGAAGCTGAAAGTAACCTATGAAAAAAGCCAACAAAAACGCTGTCGGAGGCCCAGCCGCTCTCACGTGCAGAAGTGAGGAAACAGAGCCTCTTCGCGATCTCCTGGCAAAGATCGGAGACAAGTGGAGCATCCTGCTCCTTGTCGCGCTTTCGAGGAAGCCGGGCTACCGAGCGCGCTTTTCTGAACTGCAACGGTCGATAGACGGCATCTCGCAACGGATGCTCACCACTACGTTGCGCCAGTTGGAGCGAGACGGCCTTCTGTCACGTCACGTGTTTGCGGAGGTTCCCCCAAGAGTGGAGTATGAACTTACTCCTCTTGGTCTGAGCCTGCTGGAACCGATGCGGACCTTGGTCCTTTGGATCGGACACAATTGGGACGTCATCAAGGAAGCCAGGAGCGGCTTCGATCATCGCACTCGGTGACTCAAATAGGATCCTTCTTAAGCCTTGGCCATCCTCAAAA
>CAXTBJ010000126.1:0-6451 GCA_964242585.1 uncultured Bryocella sp. | reverse complement strand
TCGTCAGCATGACCTTCGCCATGTTGTCGAGATGGCGCAGCGTGACCAGATCTTCGAGGTGGTACCACTTGCGAATCGGAATGGCCAGCGTCAGCACCATCGCGAAGCCCGAGTATACGGCGCCGGCCACGAAGTAGGGAGGAAAAATCGTCGTGTGCCAGCCCGCCATTGCCGCGACCGCGAAGTCGAACGAGATGGTGGTGTGCACGGAAAGTACCAGCGGCGTGGACAGTCCGGCGAGCAGGAGCGAGGCCGACTCGTAGCGAATCCAGTGGCGCGTCGATCCACGCCAGCCCAGCGACAGCAGGCCATAGCAGTACTTGCCGATCGGCGACTGCGAACGATCGCGCAGGGTGCCCAGGTCGGGAATCATGCCGATGTACCAGAACACGATCGAGATCGTCGCGTAGGTTGAGACCGCGAAGACGTCCCAGGCCAGCGGCGAGCGGAACTGCGGCCAGAGATTCATCGTATTCGGGTAGGGCAATAGCCAATACCCCAGCCACGGCCTGCCGATGTGCAGCAGCGGGAACATGCCCGCGCAGACCACTGCAAAGATCGTCATTGCTTCGGCGAAGCGATTGATCGAGTTGCGCCAGCTCTGCTTAAACAGCAGCAGAATCGCCGAAATCAGCGTTCCGGCATGTCCGATCCCGATCCACCAAACGAAGTTGATGATCGCGAAGCCCCAGGCGCCGGGGATCGTGATACCCCAGATCCCGACGCCTTTGAGCACCAGCCAGGTCACGGCAATCAGGACGCCGACGGCAATCGTCGACGCGATGAAGAAGCCGCCAAACCAAGCCCAGGGCGTATTGGCCGTGAGCACGATGCCGGCGATCTTCTGGGTAACCGAGCGGAAGTTGTGGCCCGGCGCGATGACCGCGTATTCACCCGTGCGCGGATCGATCAGCGGGTCGACGGTGGTCTCGTACTCTGCGTTCGGGTTGTGGATGGGTCCCTGGGTCGCCATACTATGCAAGCTCCGGGTTCGGGTTGATGACGCCGGCCGTGTAAGTGGTGCGCGGACGGTAATTCAGATCGCCCAGGGCCTGGTAGTCGCGCTCGGACTCGCGCCGCGCAGCCACCTTGCTCTTGGGATCGTTCTTGTTGCCGAAGATGATCGCGTTTGTGGGGCAGGTCTGCTGGCAGGCCGTGACGATCTCGCCGTCACGGATACCGCGGTTTTCCTTGTCCGCCGTCAACTTGGCCTCTTCGATTCGCTGCACGCAGTAGGTGCACTTCTCCATCACGCCCCGGGAACGGACCGTAACGTCGGGATTACGCATAAACTTCAAGCTCTCCGTCTCATAGTCCGAGTACAGCAGGAAATTGAAGCGGCGCACCTTGTACACACAGTTGTTCGAGCAATACCGCGTGCCCACGCAGCGGTTGTACACCATCGTATTCAGGCCTTCGGGGGTGTGCACCGTGGCACCCACCGGGCAGACCTGTTCGCAGCCCGCCTGCTCGCAGTGCTGGCACATCATCGGCATGAAGTGCGCCTTTGGATTGCCCAGGTCGCCTTCAAAGTAGCTATCGATGCGCAGCCACTGCATGTTGCGGCCGATCTTGACCTGCTCACGGCCGACAACGGCGATGTTATTTTCCGCGTAGCAGGCCACCACGCAGGCGTTGCATCCGATGCAGGAATTCAGGTCGACCGACATCGCCCACGCGTTCTGCATCTCGCGCGAGGAGGGGTCCTGCTGGGTGTAGCTCCAGGCACCCGCCCACATGCTGTCCTCGTCCTTGGGCGACTCACCTTCGGGATTGTAGCCGACCTTATTCACCAGGGTTTCGCCGGCACCCTTGTGCGCGAAGTCAGGGTCCTTGGTCGCCTCGTCGTAGGTGGCGTAGCGGATGATGCCGCGCTCCTCCGCCTCATGGCCCGCGAGCGAGTAGGTGCCTTCGGTATCCAGCTCCTTCTTCTCGAGATCGTGCTGCGCGTAGCTGCCGCGATGCTCGATGTTGTGCACCTTGGTCACGCAGAGGTCGTACGTCTGCTTGGTGCCGGTCAGCTTCAGCCCGCCGGCGGCGTAGGGCTGATCGACCGTGCGCAGATGGTAGGCATCCACGCCGACTCCGGCGGCCACGCGGCCCGCCTCGGCACGGCGGCCGGCGCCGAGATGCAGCGTCACCGCGCCGTCGGCGTGGCCGGGGACCATCAGCACGGGGGTCATCAGGGTTTGGCCGTTGACCTCCAGCACAATGGCCTGGTTCTCCTCCACGCCGTACTCTTGCATCGTCTTCAGACTGACCAGCGCGGCGTTGTCCCAGGAAAGATTGGTGACCTGCTTGGGTAGCTCCTGCAACCAGCCGTTGTTGCCGTAGCGTCCGTCATAGAGCGACGGATCGGGAAGGAAACGAATCTCCAAAGTCTTGCCCACGGGCGCGGGCGCGGACGCAACGGCGGGCATGGCTTTGGGTGTGCCCACACCGGCCACCGGCTCAAAGGCCGTACCCTCTACCCAGCCGTCATGCAGCGCCTTGCGCCAGCCCATCGCGAAATCGCCCTGGATGTAGGTCTTTGCCGTCGCGAACACCACGTCGTACGCGCCCTGCGAGGGATCAATCAGGGTAGCGAGGAGATCGTGCGGCGTGACACCGCCATACAGCGGGGCAATCATCGGCTGCACGATCGAGATCGTGCCGTCCGAGGCGCGGCAGTCCGTCCAGCTTTCGAGATAATGCGCCTTCGGGATGTGCCAGGTGGCGTAGAACCCGGTCTCGTCCACATGCGAGCCGAGGTGCACGGTGTTCGGCACGTTGTTGAAGGCGTCGCCGAAGCGAAGATCCGCGGGCGCGTTGTAGAGCGGATTGGTGCCGAGCATCACCAGCCACTGCACCCGGCCGGCCTGCATCTCGGCGACCATCGTCTTGAGATCCGCACCGCCTTCGCTGGGAATCGGATGAATCGGCGTCGTGTAAAAGACCGCCTTGCCGACGGCGCCCAATGCCGCGTTCATCTGCATCGCGGCTGCCTGGCAGGCGGGTGAACTCTGCGGACCGACGACCACGGCGCAACGGCCATCCGTTTTCTTCAGATCCTTCAGAACAGCGAGCATGAACTTGGAGCTCTCGGGTGTGAGGCTAGACGGTGCTATCGAAGCACCGGTACCCTCCACCCCGGTGAGCGATCCCGCGAGCGCGGTCACAAAGGCATCAATACCGCTCGGCGGGAGCGCCAAACGGTGTTCAGCCTTGAACCCTGTCACCGAAGCCATGGTTTCAACCGAGTACATGCGATTCATCGGCTTACCCGCTTCAAAACGGTGCCGCTCGGAGTAAGCTGCCGCCATCGGCAGAAAGCCCGGGAAAGCGATGCCGCCCAGGAAGTCCGCATCGAGGGTCAGAATCACGTCGGCGTCTGCCAACCGGTACTGCGTATCGTAATAGTCGCCAAAAGCAGCCTTGGACATCGCGCGGTGCGCATCGCCGCTCACCGGCTCGTATTGCACCAGCTTGGCCTGGGGGAATTTCGCCTGCACCTGCTTCCACTGCGCGGCAAAGGTGGGCGAGGTCGTCGTCTCACTCAGAAAATAGAGCCCCTGGCCGCCGGGAAGCTTCTCCACATTGCTCTGAAACTCCTGCTGGAAGTGGGGCCACTCGGCGTTCTCCCCGCGAAAACGCACATGCTGCGAGCGGTCCGGATCGTACAGATCCAACAGCGAGCCCTGGGTCATGGCATCGCATTTGCCCTTGGATACAGGATGCTCCGGGTTGCCTTCCAGCTTGGTCGGACGAAACGCGTCGGACTTTACCAGTACCGGGATGGCACCCGTGGGAAAGGGATGCGCCGTGGCGAAGAAGGTCGGCAGACCGAGGATGATGTCCTCAGGCTGCTTAATATAAGGGTAGATCGGTTCATCGGGCTGCTTAGTGCAGCCCGCCAGGCCGGCCAGCGCGAAGCTCGCGCCCATCACCTTCATGAAGCCGCGCCGCGAAACCGAGTTGGCCCACTCCCCCGCCCCCGCCTGACGCGGAAACTCTTCGCACATCAACTCCTGAAACTCCGGCGTATCGGCGAGCTCATCAAGATTCTTCCAAAAGCGCTTACCCGTCCGGCCGTCCAGCTTGGCCCGCACCTCGGCAAGCGTCATCTTGCCCGCGGGCGTGATGCGCGTGACGATCTCCGATGACGGTACGCGCTCCGATGCCGGTACGCGCCCGGCCGCCCCCGCAGGCACCGACCCCTGAGCCGGCGAGCCGGTCTCGTGGTCCGCCGCGTTGTCCTTCAATCTTTCTGTATTTAGCATTCCCTGCCTGGATTCCATGGTTTTCCGCGTTACCGGTGGCACGTTTCGCAGCTTTGCAGCTGGTGCGGCGAGCGAATGTGATAACGGTCTACCAGGAACTTGCCGAGTGCTTCCTGGCTGGTGAACTTCTCATAGCTGGCGGGCATGCGGATGACCGGCACATTGGACTCCGTGTTGCCGGAGCCATTCTCCGGGACCGGCTCCAGATCGTGCGCCGGTCCCGAGTGGGGCTGCGACATACTGTTGCGCATACTGCCCTGCTCCGGGCTGGCCTGGTTGCCCATGCCGGTCTGCTCCTGAGAGCCGTTCATGCCGCCCAGGGTGCCGTGGGGCATCTCCGGCTGCTGCAGCATGGCCAGCTCGGGGTTGTGGTTGTTCGGGTCCTTGGTCACGCAGGAGACCTGCTCCGCGGTGGGACCCCGGGTGCTGACCTGGGTGCACCAGACCGGATGCACATCGGACGGGCCGGCCCAGGCCATGTTGTAAATTTCGCTGGTGGGCCGCAGGTTCTTCACCGGGTTGCGATGGCAGTTCAGGCACCACTCCATCTGCAGCGTATTTTGCATGTACATCAACGGCATCTCGTCCACGCGGCCATGGCAGCTGGAGCAGCCCAGCCCCTTGTTCACGTGCACGGAATGATTGAAGTACACGTAATCCGGTAAATCGTGCACCTTGATCCAGGGTATTGAGTTCCCCGTGGCCCAGCTCTGCCGCACCGGCTCCAGCAGCTGCGCATTGGTCCAGATCTGCGAGTGGCAGTTGATGCAGGTCTTGGTGGGCGGAATACCGGCGTAGTGGCTCTTTTCCACGGAGGTATGGCAGTACTGGCACTGCAGACCCAAGCCTTCTACGTGATGTTTGTGACTGAACGGCACGGGCTGGTCCGGCCGCTGGCCCTGCCGCGTGACCCACGGCGAGCGTTGCAGCTCGTTCAAGGTCACGCCCGTGATGATCACGATCAAGCCGACCAGCACGAGGCTCGCCCGGATCAGCGCGTTCGAACTGCGATCAAATACCTGCGCCATGAATGCTCTCTGCCACCATTTCCCGCTTTGTACACGGTTTCCGGTGCGTTAGTCCAGCCGTGTTGCCTCAGCGACTGGAGGAAATGTCTGCGAAGCGTATCTTCGTCCGCATCTGAAGGAGGTCTCTGTCCGGCTCAGTGTAGCCGGAGGAAGCAATCACTCGATATCACCCATCGGACCACGGCGAGGCCCTTGAGCGCAAGCCTTTCTCGCCGATCAGACGATTATCGAGAGGGTCCCTTGCGGCGTGCTTCATTTTGCAAACAAAGCAGGCCACCTCTGCACGCCCACGCGAAATCCCCACAAAACGCATACAAATGAGGTCCACACAATCGGGGCGGGACCCTACGAATCGCCATACGCTCGCTTCCGCCTGGGCAGGGGCTCCGGCCGTAACCCTTTTGGGGGATGCTCTGGCGCGCGTTGGGGACAGTGCTTGGAATCTCGCTTGAATCTCGCTCAAACACTCATTTGGAATCACCCTGCGACCGCGCCCGGGGCCGGCGGCTTCGGCTCGACGACCCGCTCCACCCATGCGATCCATTGCGCCTCGGTGAGATTGCCTGCTGTCGTGCGCAGTACGGTAGCGGTCTCTTCCACCTCGGAGCAAACAAGGCGATAGCCGTTTCGCTCGGCGAACAACACCAGGGCTGCGAAAGCAATGCGTTTGTTGCCGTTCGAAGAAGGCGTGGTTTCGGAGCAAGGACCAAGCCAGCGCCGCGCCGAGCAAGGCAATCGACCGCTCCTCACGATCGTGCGCGAGTTGTTTCGGCCGAGCCGCAGCCGACTCAAGCGCATTTTCATCGCGCATACCGGGCAAACCGCCGTAGCCTTCGATCAGCCGTCCATGCACGTTGCGAAGCACGCCGGAGAGCACAAAACCGATGTCGGGTTCAGGCTTCCCGCTCACAGATTATTTCGCGAGTTCACGGTAGGTGTTCCGATGCAACGCCTCCGTGCGCAGAAAGGCCTCCACCTGACGGCTGAACCCCTCATCCACCGGCGTTAATTGAAACATTCCAGCAACTGCTTGGGAGGAGAACGCCATACCCGTTGCCGACCTTACGAATTCTAAGCTGCATTGCGAAGATTGTAACGGGGCTATAACTTAGTGCCGTCGCAGCGCTCGAGAGAACCGCTCAGGAAACCGGAATGTAGCTGAAA
>CAXTBJ010000125.1:0-7203 GCA_964242585.1 uncultured Bryocella sp. | reverse complement strand
CCGGCGACCTCGAAGAAGAGCTTGCGGGCGAGCGAGTAGCCGTTGGTGTGGAGGCCCGAGGAGTTGACGGCGTAGAGCTTGTCGCCGGGCCGGATGTCTTTGCCGGTGAGGAGTTTGGCGCGATCGACGACGCCGGTGACGAAGCCTACGACGTCGAGGTCGCCCTGGGAGTAGACGGCGGGCATTTCGGCGGTTTCGCCGCCGACGAGCGCCATGCCGGCTTCTTCGCAGGCGGAGCTCATGCCGCGGACGAGGGCTTCGATGATCTCGGGGTCGACCTTATGAACGCCGAGGTAATCGAGAAAGGTGAGCGGGCGGGCGCCCATGACGGCGATATCGCCGGCGACGGCGGCGACGAGGTCGCGGCCCAGCGATTCGTAGGCTTCGGGGGTGTTGACCATCGTGGTGACAAGGGTTTTGGTGCCGCAGCCGTCGGTGCTTTGGACCATGACGGGGTCGGTCATGGACTTGAGGGCGTCGGTGAGGGAGAAGAGCGAACCGAACGCACCGAGTTGCGTGAGGACGGCCGGCGAGTGGGTGCGGGCGACGTGCCGCTTCATGCGCCGGACGGCTTCATTACCGGCCTCGATGTCCACGCCGGCGGATTTGTAGTCGATGTGGCTCACCTCCGTAGGGTATCGCGGGATGCGGAGGCAGTGTCGCGGCGAAGGATCAAAATAGCCGCGCGTCGTAGGGCGCGGCCAAAACGTGTGTGATCCGCAGAAGGGCGGCATCTCGATGGCGCGGGTTGAGCAGCCAGTTGGAGGTTTCCGGGACGATGGCCGAAGGCACGGCCAACAGCGCGGTTTCACCTACGCGCAGCCAGGCATCGCCTTTGCCCTGCGTTTCGGACTCGTTTACGCGCCAGTCTGCGGAAAGCGAGGCGGGATCGAGGCGCTGCACGGAGATGCCGTCCGCCGCCTCAATCCGTAGAAGCTGGTACGTGGCCGGGCGGTGCGCCTCGTCGAGCTCGAGGTGCACAAGCACCTCCAGCAATGCCCCGGCAGGCGTTTCCGCGAGGTACACAACCGGTCGACCGGCAATGTGCCAGCGCGCGGAGGCGAGCATGCCGCCGGCTCCGGTGAGGTCGGCATAGTTGCTGATGCGCCACAGAACCATCAGGCAAACATGCCGTCGTCTACCTGAACCAACATCTGTTCCACCAGCCGCGCGCCGGTTTCGGTTTCCAGCATTGTCATTGGCGTGTCGCCGTGAAAACGTTTTTTCGGCTGACGCATCCAGGAAAAAGCCTTTTCGCGTTCGGCGAAGACCCGCTCGGCAAGCACCAGGGTACGGGCAGCACGCACGGCCCTGTCAGACTCTTCGGGGCTGAGGACCTCCTGCAAGCCCCGATTGCGGCGCTCCGTGCGATGCCGGAAGGTACGCTGCGGGATCACGATGCGATGGAACTCGTCGCGCGTCATGCCGTGCGCCAGCAAGCTGTTCTGCGTCTCCAGGGCGAGCCCGTGACGCACATTTTGGATGAGTTCGTAGTCGTTTGCCGACTCTGCTCCAAGCCAATCGATAATTGCGGCGGCTGCCATGGGGGACCTCTACGCCATTATGCCACAGAGATGATGGCAATGTGGCTTTGTTTCGTTATTCTGCCTAACCGACCCATCTGCGGGCGTTGTCGAAGAGGCGCTGCCAGGGGCTGGCAGGCAGGCGGCGGGTCCAGGTATTTTGTTCGGCTAAGAAGATGCGTTCGGGGTGGGGCATGAGGATGAGGACGCGGCCGTCGGCGCTGGTGACCCCGGCGGTGCCGGCGGGCGAGCCGCTGGGGTTCAGCGGGTAGGTCTGGGTGGGGCGGCCGTGGTTGTCGACGTAGCGCAGGGCGATGAGGCCGGCGGGTGGGGTGAGGCTGGCGTGGCCTTCGCCGTGCGCGATGACGATGGGGACGCGAGAGCCGGCCATGTCGGCGAGGAAGAGCGAATTCGTGGCGGAGATCTCGGTCATCGCGAGGCGAGCTTCAAAGCGGGTGGAGAGGTTGCGCTCGAAGCGGGGCCAGGCGTCTGCGCCGGGGATGATTTCGGCAAGTTGCGCCATCATCTGGCAGCCGTTGCAGATACCCAGCGAGAAGCTCTCGGCGCGGGCGAAGAAGGTGGCGAACTGGGCGCGCAGGGACTCGTTGAAGAGGATGGTTTTAGCCCAACCGGAGCCCGCGCCGAGCACGTCGCCGTAGCTGAAGCCACCGCAGGCGGCGACGCCTTTGAAGTCGGTGAGAGTGTGGCGACCGGCGAGAAGATCGCTCATATGGACGTCGACGGGGGTAAAGCCGGCGCGGTCGAAGGCGCAGGCCATTTCATTCTGGCCGTTGATGCCCTGTTCGCGCAGGATCGCAACACGGGGCTTTGAGAGGTTTACATAAGGTGCGCTGACGCGCTCGGTTAGAGCGAAGGGTACCTGGACCGTGAGGCCGGGGCGTTCGGCATCGT
This sequence comes from uncultured Bryocella sp., assembly GCA_964242585.1. Classification (GTDB taxonomy): domain Bacteria; phylum Acidobacteriota; class Terriglobia; order Terriglobales; family Acidobacteriaceae; genus Granulicella. The sequence continues at coordinate 4,768 of CAXTBJ010000125.1, read as the reverse complement.
CGAGCAGTGCAAACTCCTGCTCGGCGCAGACGGGGTTATCCCGCAGGCGGGCAATGCCGAAGCTGGTTTCCGACCACATCCTGTGCAGCGCGGTGCGGGTATGGCGATAGACCTCCGATTCACCGACACGAAAGACAATTTCGTTGCCGACCACAGGCCTGCCGATCTGGCGCGCGGGTACACCGGCACCGGCGAGAAAGGCGAGAACACGCTCCCGATCGCGCGCGCGCACCTGCACCACGGCGCCGAGCTCCTCGGCGAAGAGGGCACCGAGCGTGTCCTCGGCGTTCAACGTGCCTTTACCGGGGTCATACGGCAGATCGATCGTGAGGCCTGTTCGGCCGGAAAAGGCCATTTCGGCGAGGGTGACGAAGAGGCCGCCGTCGGAACGGTCGTGGTAGGCGAGAAGCTTGCCATCGCGGTTCAGCTGCTGCACGGCGTCGAAAAAGGATTTTAGAACTGCCGGAGCCGGGGTATCGGGTGGTGTGTTGCCGGTCTGGCTGTAGACCTGGGCGAGACAGGAGCCGCCCAGGCGGTTGCGGCCCTCGCCGAGATCGAGCAGGAGCAGAACGGAGGGTTCGCCGGATTTCAGTTCGGGGGTGAGGGTGCGACGGACGTCGGTGACCGGGGCGAAGCCGGAGACGATGAGCGAAAGCGGGCTGGTGACGGCCTTTTGCTCGGGGAGTCCGTCCGGGCCTTCTTCACTCCAGCGGAGTTTCATGGAGAGCGAGTCCTTGCCGACCGGGATCGTAATGCCGAGTGCGGGGCAGAGCTCCACTCCGACGGCGTGGACAGCGTCGAAGAGCTTCTGGTCTTCCTGGCCCTGGCCGGCGGCGGCCATCCAGTTGGCGCTTAGCTTGATGTCCTTGAGGTTCTCAATGGCAGTGCCGGCTAGGTTGGTGATGACCTCGCCGACGGCCATGCGGGCAGAGGCTGCGGCGTCCAGGACGGCCAGCGGGGTGCGTTCGCCGACGGCCATGGCCTCGCCGGGAGCTTGGGCGAGGTCGGCGGCGTCGAAGGAGCGTAAGGTTACGGCGCAGTCGGCGACGGGGACCTGCCAGGGGCCGACCATCTGGTCCTGCACGACGAGGCCGCCTACGGAGCGGTCGCCTATGGTGATGAGGAAGTTTTTGGAGGCGATTGTGGGCAGGCGTAGCAGGCGTTCCACGGCATCTTGGATCGTGATGCCGGTTAGGTCCAGAGGGCTGGTGGGGAGAGGAGTGCGGGTAAAGTGGCGCTCGAGCTTCGGGGTTTTGCCGAAGAGGAGGCTCATAGGGAGGTCAATGGGCTGCTGGCTGAGCGCGGCGGCGGGGTCGGTGAGGACCAGCTGCCGGCGTTCGGTGGCGTAGCCGATCACGGCCACCGGGCAGCGTTCGCGGGTGCAGATTCCCTTGAAGGTGGGCAGGTCTTCGGGGGACACGGCGAGGACGTAGCGTTCCTGTGACTCGTTGCACCAGACCTCGAGCGGGCTTAGACCTGCTTCGCCGCGGGGGATGGCGTCGAGCGAGAAGACCCCGCCCATGCCGCCATCCTTGACGAGCTCCGGGAAGGCGTTGGAAAGGCCGCCGGCGCCTACGTCGTGGATGAAGGCGATGGGGTTTTCGGCACCGAGCTGCCAGCAGCGGTCGATAACCTCCTGGGCGCGGCGCTCCATTTCGGGGTTTTCGCGCTGAACGCTGGCGAAGTCGAGGGATTGCTGGTGAGCTGAGCTGGCGGCGTCGGGGGCTTCCCCGCCCCCCTGCGAGCTGGCAGCACCGCCGCCGAGGCCGATGAGCATGGCCGGACCGCCGAGGGCGATGAGGGCAAAGCCAGGGCCGATCTCGCCCTTTTCGACGTGCTCGGCGCGAATATTGCCGAGGCCGCCGGCGAGCATGATGGGTTTGGCGTAGCCGAAATGCGTGCCGTCGGGGCCCGTCTGCTCGAAGGTGCGGAAGTAACCGCACAGGTTGGGGCGGCCGAACTCGTTGTTGAAGGCGGCGGCACCGAGTGGGCCTTCGATCATGATGTCGAGCGGCGAGGCGATGTGTTCGGGCTTGCCGTATGGGGTCTCCCACGGCTGGGGCGACTGGGGCAGGTTGAGGTTGGAGACCGTGAAGCCGGCGAGGCCGGCTTTGGGTTTGGCACCGCGGCCGGTGGCGCCCTCGTCGCGAATTTCGCCGCCGGAGCCGGTAGCGGCGCCGGGGAAGGGCGAGATGGCGGTGGGGTGGTTGTGGGTCTCCACCTTGCAGAGAATGTGGATGTCCTCGGGATGGGCGCTGTACTCGCCGGTAACGGGGTCGGGGAAGTAACGGCCGCCGGGGCCACCTCGGATGACAGCGGCATTATCTCGGTAAGCGGAGAGCACGGCGGGGTCGGCGGCGGCTTCGTGGGTATGGCGGATCATGCCGAAGAGTGAGCGCTCGGCAGGGACGCCATCTACGGTCCAGCGGGCGTTGAAGATCTTGTGGCGGCAGTGCTCGCTGTTGGCCTGCGCGAACATGTAGAGCTCGACGTCGGTTGGGTTGCGGTTGAGGGCTGTGAACTCGCGGACGAGGTAGTCGATCTCATCCGGGGCGAGCGAGAGACCGAGGGTGCGGTCGGCTTCGCGGAGGGCTTCGGGTCCGCGGGCGAGGACGTCGATGTGTCCCAGCGGTTTGGGGGCGTGCTCGGCGAAGACAGCGGCCTGCATGGACTCGGCGGAGAGGAAGACGCTCTCGGTCATGCGGTCGTGCAGGGCCGGCGATAGTCTTTGCAGATTCGTTGCACCGGCTATGCGCACGACGCGGGCGCGTTCGATGCGCTCGACGTGCGTAAAGCCGGTGTTGCCCAGGATGTCTGTGGCTTTGCTGGACCAGGGCGACTGGGTGCCCGCGCGCGGGGTGATCCAAAGGCGAGGGCCGTCGTTCAGCTCGTGCGCCGGACCGAGGAGTTCGCGCAGACGGCCTTCGTCGCTCGCTTGTTGGTCGGCTTTGAGTTGCAGCAGATAGAGAAAGACTGCTTCAACGGCGGTAACCGCAGGGTCGATGCCCTGTAGTTTGGTTAGGAGTCGGGCAGCTTCGAAGTGGGTGAGCGCGGAGGAGCCAGGGAGGACGCGCATGGGGCGAGATGACGCGATTCCAGAGCGCAATAGTGTGCCGGGCGAGTTGCTGACGACTTCCGCTGCGCTCAGGATGACGGCTCCTGGAAGATGTGGTGTGCAGAGGGCTCTGCACACCCGCTTTCAGGGTACCGCGTCGCGTGGGTCGACAGAAGCACGACCCGCTCGCAGGGGTCCCGCGAACCTCCTTCAATTACGGAAGCTGCCAGAACCCGGCCAGATGCGTCAGCAGGCCTGCTTCGTTGAAATGGGCGTAGCTGTGCGCGGTCAGGAACTCGGAACCGTCCTTGTTGAACATCGTCCACTCCGACAGCAGCTGGCCGTGCTGGCTGAGCAGTTTGTTGTTCTTGAAGTACGCACCCGGAAACTGCTGTTGGAAGTTGCCGATGTGCTCCATGATGTTGTGGAAGCCTTGCCCTTGGGTGCCGGGATCGGTGAACGTGATGTCCTCCGTCAGGCTCTGGCGGAGCAGGCGTTCGCGTTCGGCGAGGGAGATGTCTGCCCAGGCGTCCTGGTAAGACTTCCAGATGGATTGCAGCGTTTCGTCGCTCATTGTGAACCTTTCCTGTGATGCTGTCTTTGCCTATGCCGGGCTGCGGGTAACCCAGGCGAGAAAGGGATCTTTATCGGGTCACGTCACAGCAGGTGTTACAGGTACCGCTGGCGAATACTTCGAAACGGTTTGCTCTGCACGGGCCAGCCTTGCCGGGGGTGAGGTGCTCCGATGCGGAGGTGGTGGCGCCTGTACCCTCCCCCCTCCCCCGTACTTTGGTGTAAAGTCCTGTCTACACGCGGTTTAGCTGCGCCCACCTATGCCAACGATGCGAGTGTCCGGACACTGCCCTGATGTATCACGGTACGCCGTTGCGAGGTAAACCTGTGCAAGTGCGCCATTTCACACCACACGCTTAGATTAAGTCCGAACCCGCGATTTGGCGGTGACCGCAATCAGCGGATCGCTTCCCGAGCCATCCCGCAGTACGTCTGTACGGATGTCCCTGAAGCCGGCGTGTTGAAGGTAGAGGCGCACCAGGGCGGCATGTCCGCTGTCGTCGAGCGAGCGCCAGATTGCGACTGCCTTGGTCGGGAAACAGCGGTTGGAGAAGCTGACGATAAAGGGCGCTCCCGGCCGCAGAACCCGCCGAATGTCGGCAAACACCTGCAGGGGACGCTGCAGGTACTGGACGCCGACGCAGCACAGGGCGGCATCGCAGCTGGCGGACGCCAGCGGCAGGACGGGGGTGCGGTTGAGGTCCTGCACGAAGCTGCGGCTCAGCCGGGGGTTGGTTCTCAACTCTTCGGCGTTCATGCCTTGGCCGATCACCTCGGTGAAGGTTATTTCCGGCGGCAGATGGCTGACCCAGCTCGACATCAGATCCAGAAGCACGCCCCCGGCCGGCAGGGTGGCTCGGTAGAAGCTGGTGAGCGCGCGCGTTGCCGCCTCGTCGATGTGGGTGACCAGCCGGGCAGGGGCGTAGAACATTGCGTCGTCGCCGCCGTCCTGCTTCAGGAAGGCTTCGGGTGGCAGCTCAGGCAGAGGGTCGCTCATTTCTATTTTTGATGTCCGTACCTGCGCAGAGGCGCACTCCGGTCGGTACATGTTCTCTTCGCGACGGATAGAGTGATGGATCTACGGGAAGCTAAGTGGAATCTGTCTGCCGTTACTTCCGCTAATGCAACTTCTCGGTATGA
>CAXTBJ010000124.1:0-7604 GCA_964242585.1 uncultured Bryocella sp. | reverse complement strand
GCGCGCGTTTCGGTAGTCGGGGTAGTCGACATGCTCTCTCCTGGTACGTGGCTCGAGGCCTCTCGGAAGATACGCCAGCACGCGTCTAAGGCGGCTGAAGCGCGAATCCGAGAGGGAGAAGAAACCCGGTAAAGGGTCCGTCTCATGGTTGCTTAGAACTTCGGCGCCTTCATCCGGCACACCCGCTCCTCGTGGCGAGTGTCCCTGGCGCGTCTTGCAAAGGCCCCGGCGAAGCATTCTGCGGGGTGGGGAAAGGTTGAGCTGCCTCCAGAGAGGCTGGTTTTGCAGGCGGCGACTGCCCGGTCGCACGCGCGCGGCGTGGACGGCTACGCCCTAAAAAACGTCTTGCCCGCGAGACCGCGAGAGCTGAAAACGGGGCCGGTTGCCGAAACAACGAAATCGCCCTGCGGAACATGTGTTCCGTAGAGCGTGGATACAGGATGGGTTAAGGTATTCTTCTGGAAACGCTGGATGATCGCCGCCTTTGAGCTTCTGCCCGTGAAGCTCAAGCCTGCCGCTGGTCGTGCGCTTCACCCTGCCGATCCCGCCGCTCGGATCGCAAGATGGCCGGCTCCTTAACCCGTGCGCCCAACACGGGATGAACCGGATACTGCTGAAGGTCTGCTTTACACCGATCTGACTTTTAAGCTGAGTTTTAGACTTACCGTGAAGCCCCACCTCTAAGAGTTCTAATGAGGATGCGGAGCCAAGGTTGCTTCTTCCAAGGAGAAGAATAACACAACTTTGCTCCGCATGCAACTTTGGTGTAGAGTTTCGGTCCGGGTCAGAAGTCGGCCGGGGGCGTTTGCGTCCCCGACCAAAAAAACTACTTGATCTCGACCGAGGCGATGCCGTCGAACTTCTTGGCAATGGCCGCCGCGTCGTCCTTGGAGATATTCTCCTTGAGCGGCTTGGGCGCGCCGTCCACCAGGTCCTTGGCCTCCTTCAGACCCAGCGCCGTGACCTCACGCACAGCCTTGATGGTATTGATCTTGTTGGCGCCTGCGTCCTTGAGAATGACCGTAAACTCGGTCTTCTCCTCAACCACAGGAGCCGCTGCGCCGCCGCCCGCTGCAGGGGCTGCTGCCGTGGCTGCTGCCGCCGAGACGCCGAGACGCTCCTCGAGCTTCTTTACGAGCTCCGCCGCCTCAAGCAGCGTAAGCCCAACGATCGCGTCTTCAATCTGCTGAATGTCCGCCATGTGTCTTCTCCGTTTATCCGTTTCGTGTTGCTAGATGTCGTTGCGGTTGCGTACTGCCCCGGGACTCGCGCCCCGGGCTGCCCTGCCCTTCGCCGGGTTTCCGATGCGCCCAGACTGCGCACCCAGCGATGAAACAGAACGAAACTTGGGTAGGCTCGGCACATCCGGCTCCGGTCGAGCCAGCTGCGCCGATCGGGCTAGCTGCCCTCCGCCGGAGCGGTCGAGGCGGCCTCTCCGCCCTGCGAGGCCGTGCTGTTTTCAGGCTGCGCCGCGCCGCTCGGCTGCTCCCCGGGCTGGCCGGTGGCGACCGGGTCAGCCTCGGACGCAGGATTGGCCGCAATCTGCTCGGTGGGCGTCGGCTCTTCCGCGGCATGCGCCTCGGCCACCTTGTCCTCCGGGACCGGAACGGAGCCGGCCGCCGCGTCGGAGCCAGCTGCGTCGGGGCCAGCTGCGTCGGGGCCAGCCGCAGGGCTCGGGTCTGTTGGAGTGGCGGCCGCCGAAGTCGGTGGCACCGCTGCTGCCGCCGAGAACTTGTTCTCCTTCACCGCTTGATCGACCACCACCGCCAGATTGCGGCCGGTGGCGTTGACCACCGTGGCCAGGCGCTGCGCCGGGGCATTGATCAGGAACAGGAGCTTCGAGAACAGCTCTTCCTTGCCCGGCAGGTTGGCCAGATCGCCGATCTCCTGAACAGTGATGACCTTGCCGTCGACAATGCCGAGCTTGAAGGTGAACTCGGCGTTGTCCTTCACCCAGGTGGAAAGCGCCTTGGCGAGCGCGACCGGATCGCCCGAGGTGTAGGCAACCGAGCTGACGCCCTTGAGGCCCTGCAGGGCCTGCTGTACCTTGGTCCCCTCCGAGCTCTTGGCCGCGAGCTTGTTCTTGACGACGTGGTACGAGCCGCCCGCCGCGCGGACGACCTGCCGCAGGGAAAAGTCCTTGGAGGCCGTCAAACCCTTGAAGGTGCCGACGATCGCGGAGGTGCTTTTTTCAAGATCGGCCGCGAGCGCCGCGACTTTTTTGTTCTTTTGTGCCTTGGTCAGTGCCATGAAAACCTTGCCTTTAGCTGCGAGCCTTAGCTGACAGCTCAGATGTGGCGCTTAGCGCCTTGGGCCTACCCCACCGGCAGCGATCAACCGGCGGCCAGGGGACTCTGTTTAAACTTCTCAGGAACCTTGCTTGAACCTTTTCAGGGATCTTACTTGCCGACGTCCGCCGTCGCCGCCTCAAGCTCAATGCCGGGCCCCATGGTCGAGGACAGGATGATGCGCTTGACGTACTTGCCCTTGGACGCCGAAGGCTTGGCCTTCATCACCGCGTTGACCACGGTGAGGGCATTCTGCTCCAGCTTCTCCGGGGTGAACGAGAGCTTGCCCACGGGCACATGCACCAGCGCGGTCTTGTCGGCGCGGAACTCCACCTTACCGGCCTTGATCTCGCGGATCGCGCCGGCGACATCGGTGGTCACGGTACCGGTCTTCGGGTTAGGCATCAGGCCGCGGGGCCCGAGCACCTTGCCGAGCCGGCCGACCGAACGCATCATATCGGGGGTGGCGATCAGGGCGTCGAAATCCGTCCAGTTTTCCTTCTGGATACGCTCAACCAACTCGTCGCCGCCGAAGAATTCGGCACCGGCCGCCTCCGCCTCGCGAACCTTGTCGCCCGAGGCGATGACCGCGACCACCTTCGACTTGCCGCCGAGGCCGTGGGGCAGGATCACGGTGCCGCGCACCATCTGGTCGGCGTGCCGGGTATCGACGCCGAGACGCAGGGTCAGATCGACAGTCTCGTCGAACTTGGCATAGTGCGCCTTCTGCAACAGCGGAATCGCATCGCCGATCGTGTACGGCCGCTTCTCAACGAGCGCACGGGCCTTGGTGAGGTTTTTAGAGATCTTACGAGCCATTTCTATCCTTTGTCTGCCACCCCGAAGGATTTCAGCCGGCGGCTGAAGGTCATGCGATGGACTGCATGGGCGTGGTCTCGACGGTGCCGCGGAGGCAGGCTCCGGACAACCCTCTTATTTTGCATGTTTCTGGTCGCCGCGTCAAACGCGGCATCGGCACGACCCGCTCCCAGTAGCGGGGCTTGATGGGAGGGGGGCTTGAAGGGAGGATCTCTGCCTGCGGAGTGAGCGAAGTGAATGGCGGAAAGCCATGCCGCTTAACAAACAACGGCTTCATCTTGCGCTCCGTCTTAGGCCTTGGCGAGGTGGTCTGCTATCGCGGCCAGGGCGGCATTGTGGCCGGCCATGCCGTGAACGCCGCCGCCGGGGGGCGTGGAGGCGCTGCAGAGATAAAGATTCGGGGCCGAGGTGCGATAGGCGCGCAGCGTGGGCCGGGCGAGCAGGCCGGTGAGCGTCATCGAACCTCCCGAGACATCGCCTCCGAGCAGGTTCGGGTTCCAGGCGGCGAGCTCCGCGGGTTGCCAGGTACGGCGCGCAAGTACGGTATCGCGGAAGCCGGGGGCGAAGCGCTCGATCTGGCGCTCGATGGCTTCGGTGCGATCGAGAGCGCACCCGAAGGGCACGTGGCAGTAGGCCCAGGCGGTGTGTTGCGGCTGGCCTGAGGCGGTCCGCGGCGCGCGGCTCGGGTCGACGACACTCGGCTGCACGAGCAGAACGAAGGGCCGGTCTTGTTCTTTGGGCGGAACGTAGCCGAAAAAGGCGGCGTGCTCGGAGCGGGCGATCTCGGGTAATGTGCCGCCGATATGGACAGTGCCCGCGCGGCGGCAGAGCTCGGCGGTCCAGGGAATGGGGCCGGCGAGCGCGTAATCGATCTTGAACATGCCGGGCCCGGGCCGGAAATGCGCGAGACGGGTGCGAAAGCCGGGCGTGAGCCGGTCGCCGGCAATCGTATCGAGCGCGCGGGCGGAGGTGTCGAAGAGGGTGACATCGGCGGGCGGCAGATCGCCGAGGGTGTGGACCGGATGCGCCGGGACGACCGTGCCGCCAAGATCGCGAAGATAGGCGGCCAGGGCCTCGGTGAGCGCGCCCGAGCCGCCGGCGATCACCGGCCAGCCGACGGTGTGGCCCGCCGCCGCAAGGACGAGCCCGGTGGCCGAGGACACAAGGCGCGTCAAGGGCAGCACGGAGTGCGCCGCGCAGCCGGCGAAGAGGGCGCGGGCGGGGCCGTGGCGGAAGACGGCCTCGGCGAGCCCCTTGGCGGGCCACATCGCCGCCGTGCCGAAGGTGGCCAGCGCAACGGGGCTGGAGGGGATATGCAGCAGCGGTTGCAGGAAATCGGTCACCAGCGCGGGCCAGTCGCGCACGGAGCTGGCGAGCAGATTATGCCAGGCGTGAACGTCGTGGGTGTCCCCGGCCTGGCCGAACTGCCGCGCGGTGGCATCGAGGTCGCGTTCGAGTGTGGCGACGGCGCCGTTATCGAGCGGATGCGCGATGGGAATATCGGGCTGGAGCCAGCGCAGGCCGTAGTGCGCCAGCGGCAGGCTGTTGAAGAAGGGGGAGGCGATGCCGAGGGGATAGGCGGAGGAGCCGAGGTCGTGGCGAAAGCCGGGCAGCGTGACCTCCGCGGTGGCGCAGGCGCCGCCAAGCTGACGGTTGCGCTCGAAGACCGTGACCGCGACCCCGCGCTGGGCCAGCGTGATGGCGGCAGCGAGGCCGTTCGGTCCGGAGCCGATGACATTGGCTGTGCGCAGGGCCATATGCGATGTGATGCGCCGAAGGCGGGGGCGGCGGCATCACAGCGTATGTGGTTGGGAGCCCGGCGATGCCCGGCGGTGCCCGGCGCGGAGGAAAATTCGATGGATGCCGAACAGGATGAAAAGAACGCACGCTTGCCGTTGCTGGAGCCGGAGGCGCTAAACCCGGATCAAAAGCAGCTCTACTGCAAAATCGCGGAAACGATGCTGCCGTGGGCTAAAAAAGCGGGGTTCAAGGCCGAGACCGCGGACGGGCGTCTGCTGGGTCCGTTCAATGCCATGGTGTACAGCCCGGAGCTGGGCGCCGCGCAGATGCACTATCAACAAACGGAGCAGGCGGCCACCTGCCTGGAGGCGCGCACGCGTGAGGTGGTGATCCTGACGGTGGGCGCTGTATTTGAGTCGGCCTATGAATTGTATGCGCACCGCGCGGTGGCGGCCAAAGCGGGTCTGTCGGCGGAGGATATCGAGGCGCTGGCGACCGGCATGGAGCTGGGAGCGGATACGACGCTCTCAAGCGATGAATTGGTGGCGCACCGGTTTGTAAGGGCGGTGGCGAAGGATCACCGCGTGAACCCGGAGGTGTATGCCGCGGCGCAGAAGGCGTTCGGGCACAAGGGTTTAGTCGATTTGCTGCACCTGGCGGGTATCTATATGACCGTATCTTCCATTTTGAATGCGTTTCAGGTTCCGGTACCGGCTTAGAGCTTCGGAGAGCCCTGTTTCGCTTGGAATATCTTGTTTCGCGGGAAAGGGTATTTCAAGGGACCCAGCGGACGCGAATCGCTCTTCTGCCGAGGCGGAGGGTGAAAGGTGCATTCAGAGACCCCGGCTCCATGGCGATGGAAGAGATTTTTTCTCCATTGAGGCTGACGGCGTTTTCCTTGAGCTTACGCTGTGCCTCGCCCTTGGAGCTGGCGAGTCCGCTCAAAACCAGCAGCGTGGGCAGGTGCACGGGCTGTGCCTCAGTCGGCAGAGGAGATATTCCGTCGCCGGTGAAGTGAAGCGTCGCACGCTGCCGACTGACCTCGACTTCGGCCATATCTTCGGCGATGCCCTTCCCCTGAAACTGCGTGGCCCAGCCTTCGGCCGCGGCTTCGGCTGCGGCCCTGGAGTGGAAGCCGGCGGTGATGGTGTATGCGAGGTTCTTTTTGGCCTGCATGGGGTGCAGTTCCCCGCTCGCGACCTCGGCCTGCATGCGGTCGATCTCGCGCTGCGGCAGGTCGGTGAGGAAGATCCAGTAGCGCCACATCAGCTCGTCGGAGATCGACATCAGCTTGCCGTACATATCGGGCGCGGGGTCCTGGATGCCGATGGCGTTGCCGAGCGATTTGGACATCTTCTGCACGCCGTCAAGGCCCTCGAGGATCGGCGTCATCAGGACAATCTGGGGCGGCTGGCCGAAGTGCTTTTGCAGATCGCGGCCGCGCATGAGGTTGAACTTCTGGTCCGTGCCGCCGAGTTCGACGTCGCACTCGAGCGCGACGGAATCATAGCCCTGGGCGATGGGGTACATGAACTCATGGAGCGCGATGGGCTGCTCCCCCTTGAAACGCTTGTGAAACATGTCGCGCTCCAGCATCTGCGAGACGGTGAACTGGGCGAGCAGCTTGATAAAGTCGGCGTAGGACAGCTTGTCCAGCCATTCGGAGTTGAAACGGATCTCGGTGCGGTTGCGGTCGAGGATCTTGAAGACCTGTTCCTGATAGGTTTCGGCGTTTCGGTTGATCTCTTCGCGGGTCAGCGGCTTGCGTGTGACATCTTTACCGGTGGGATCGCCGATCAGGGCCGTCGAATCTCCGACAAGAAAGATGACCTGATGGCCGAGGTCCTGAAAGTGCTTCAGCTTGCGCATCAGAACGGTATGGCCGAGGTGAAGATCGGGCGCCGTGGGGTCGAAGCCGGCCTTGATGCGCAGGGGAACGCCGGTGCGGCGGGACTCCTCGAGGCGCGCGCGTAGGGCATCGGGGGCGTCGCTCGCGGCAGAGGGGATGAGCTCGGCCGCGCCCTTGGCGATCAGGTCGAGCTGCTCGGCTACCGGGGCAAAGGGAGAGGCGAGGCCGGCGGAGATGGGGGATTCAAGGCTCATGAGGGACAGCTTCGAGTATAGAAGGAGCAAGGGTGCCGGACAGAAAGCCTAAGCGCGAGCAAGCAGGCGGCAAGCACGAGCAAGCGGGCGGCGAACGCGCCGGCAAGGTGTGCGCGGCCTGCGGGCGGCGCATGGAGTGGCGCAAGAGCTGGGCAAAGAACTGGGATGAGGTGAAGTTCTGCTCGGACAGCTGTCGTGCGCATCGCGGCGGCGGCGGCACGGACGAGGCGACCGGACGCGCGCTGGAGGAGGCCATCCTGCGGCTGCTCACCGCGCGCGGTGCGGGCAAGTCGATCTGCCCGAGTGAGGCGGCGCGGGCGGTGGCGGGCAGCGAGGAACGCGATGCCTGGGAGCCGCTGATGGAGCCCGCGCGAGCGGCCGCACGGCGTCTGGTGGCCGGGGGACGGATCGCGATCACGCAGGGCGGACAGGTCGTGGATGCTTCAACGGCAAAAGGAGCGATCCGTTTGCGGCTGCGCTAAAAAAGCAAGGCGGCGATGGAATTTTTCTGCCCCGCTGGTGTACCCGAGCCACACCGGATGCTTCTAACCGCGTTATGGCAACGGCGAAGAAGACCGCAAGCAAAAAGACGGCGACGAAGAAGTCCGCTGGGAAGAAAACGGCAGCCAAGAGTCCCGCAAAAACCTCCGCAAA
>CAXTBJ010000123.1:5578-7865 GCA_964242585.1 uncultured Bryocella sp. | reverse complement strand
ACGCAGATTCCCTGCGGGAATGACAACCAGAAAAGCCAGGGCGAAGGGCAGATTCCCTGCGGGAATGATAACCAAAAAGATAAGGGCAGCCCTGATGTTGCGTTGAGTGGACTTTCGGAGAAGGAATTAATTCCAAGCCGGCGGTTGCCTAAGTTGAATGACAACCAGCTGGCCGTGATGGCGGCGCTGGCGGGTGCCGGTGGGCGGGAACGGGTGCGCGAGCTGCAGGGACGATTGGGGCGTGAGGGGGTGCCGCCGACGACGCTGGGCTCGTTGGTGCGGCGCGGTCTGGTGCGACTGGAGGAGACGGCCCAGGCGTTCCAGGTGAGCGGGCTGGTGCAGACGGCGGGCAAGCGGTTCGCGCATGAGCACGCGCTGAATGAGGCACAGACCGAGGCGCTGACGTCGATTGCGACGGCGATGGACAGGGGCGGTTTTGAGCCGCATCTGCTGTTCGGTGTGACGGGCTCGGGCAAGACGGCGGTGTATGTGGCGGCGATGCAGCGGGCGTTGCGGGCGGGCAAGAGCGCGCTGCTGCTGGTGCCGGAGATTGGGCTTACCCCGGCGACCGCGGCGACGATGGCAGCGGCGTTCGGCGGCGAGGTGGCGCTGCTGCACTCGCAGCTGACGCCGGATGAGCGCGCCGAGCAGTGGCACCGCATCCGCCGCGGCGAGGCGCGGGTGGTGGTCGGGACGCGCTCGGCGGTGTTTGCGCCGCTGCCGAATTTGGGGCTGATTTTGGTCGATGAGGAACATGACGCGAGCTACAAGCAGGAGGAGACGCCGCGTTACCATGGGCGCGATGTAGCGGTGATGCGGGCCAAACTGGTGAAGCCGGCGGGATGCACGATCGTGCTCGGTTCGGCGACGCCGTCGCTCGAAAGCTGGCACAATGCCGATGCGGGCCGCTATGCGCGGCTGCAGATGCTCAGCCGGGTGGAGGATCGACCGCTGCCGGTGGTCGAAACCATCGATATGCGGGCGGAGTTCCAGGCCACGGGCAAGGAAAGCCTGTTCTGCCGGCAGCTGCTGGAGGAGACCCAGGCCACGCTGGACCGCGGGGAGCAGGCCATTATTCTGCTGAACCGGCGCGGCTACAGCTTCGTGGTGATGTGCCGCAGCTGCGGCGAAAAGATGGAGTGTGAGAACTGCTCGATCTCGCTCACCTTTCACAAGAGCGCCTCGGGTGCGGAGCTGCAGGGGGATGGCCGGGCGGCGGTGGGGCAGCGGCTGGAGTGCGGCTACTGCGGCTATCGGCGCGGCGTGCCGGAGCGCTGCCCGAAGTGCGCCAGCGAACACCTGTTTTATCTCGGGGCCGGTTCGCAGCAGGGCGAGGAGCGCCTGACGGAGCTGTTTCCGGGGGCACGGATCGGACGCATGGACCGCGATACCGTGCGCACACGCGGCGACATGGAGCGGCTGTTGGGGCAGCTGCACTCGGGCGAGATCAATCTGCTGGTGGGCACGCAGATGATCGCCAAGGGCCACGATATCCATGGGGTGACGCTGGTGGGTGTGGCGGGCGCGGATTTTGCGTTAAGTCTGCCCGACTTTCGGGCGGCGGAACGGGTGTTTCAACTGCTGACGCAGGTGAGCGGACGCGCGGGGCGCGGCGATAAGCCGGGCCGGGTGCTTGTGCAGAGCTATCAGCCGGACCACTATGTGCACAAGTTTGCGCGGAACCACGACTTTCCCGGTTTTGCGGCCCGAGAGATGCATCTGCGGCGCGGGGCGCGCTACCCGCCTTTGGCGGCGCTGGCGAATGTGGTGGTGCAGAGCGAGGCATTGCCCGAGGCGCTGGCGTGGTCCGGGGCGCTGGGGCGATGGTTCGTCGGGGCCAAACCGGCCGGGGTGCGGGTGCTGGGGCCGGCGGCGGCTCCGCTTTCCCGGTTGAAGCGCGTCCATCGCTACCACTTTGTGCTGCGGGCCGAGCGGCGGGATGCGCTGCGGGCGTGTCTGCGGGAGATGCTGGCGCAGACCGACCGCGAATCGATCCCACGGCGGAACGTGGTGGTGGATGTGGATGCGCTGCACCTGATGTGAAGGGTGTGCCTGTGTATTTGCGGTTCGGCTCCAGTGTGTGTTTTGGTGTTGTGGCGTCAGGAGCGCGTGCGGGTGCTTGGCCGGCATGGCTGAGGCGAGTGGATTTTTTTGGGATGGCAGGCAAGACGGGCGAAGGCAAGGGCAAAAGCAGATTCCCTGCGGGAATGACAGAAAGAAAGGCAAGGGCAAAAGCAGACGCAGATTCCCTTCGGGAATGACAACCAAAAGGCAAGGGCAAGGGCAG
>CAXTBJ010000123.1:0-5478 GCA_964242585.1 uncultured Bryocella sp. | reverse complement strand
AAAAAGTAATGCGTTTTCAATCTGTTGCTCTGGGGAGAGTTATTCGATTGACTGGAGGCCTTTGCCGGGTTTGAAGCGTACGGCGCGGCCGGGAGTGATGTCGACGCGAGTGCCGGTGCGAGGGTTGCGGCCTATGCCGGTCTTGCGGGGTTTGACGGTGAAGACGCCGAAGCCGCGCAGCTCGATGCGGTCGCCGTCGGCGAGCGCGCGCTTCATGGCGCCGAAGATCGCATCAATGGCGGCTTCGGCCTTGCCGCGCGGCAGGCCGGTGCGCTCGACGATGCGCTGGATGAGGTCCTGCTTGATCAAGCGCACACCCTTTCCAGGTGGAAATGAAGGTCGGCCGCCGTCCTTGGCGCTCTTGGGATGATGGTAGAAAGGGGTCCCCTGAATGTCAACGGGGCCCATGCGGTAGGCTTGGGGAAATCTTCCGGAAAGGCGCGGCCTGTCCTCGGGCTGCTTGGTCGAAGTTGAAACCCATGGCCATCAAGAGCGATAAGTGGATACGTTCCCAGGCGCTGGAGCACGGCATGATCGAGCCCTTCAGCGAAAAGCAGGTGCGTGAGGGGGTGGTGTCCTATGGACTTTCCTCCTACGGGTACGATCTGCGTGTGTCCGATGAGTTCAAGATTTTTACCAATGTAAACAGTGCCATCATCGATCCGAAGGCCTTCGATGAGCGCTCCTTTGTGACGGTTGTGGCCGATTCGGTGATCGTGCCTCCAAATTCCTTTGCTTTGGCGCGCTCCATCGAGTATTTTCGGATTCCACGCGATGTATTGACCATTTGCGTCGGCAAAAGTACGTACGCGCGCTGCGGGATCATTGTGAATGTGACGCCGTTTGAGCCGGAGTGGGAGGGATTTGTGACACTCGAGATCTCGAATACGACGCCGCTACCCGCGCGTGTTTATGCCAACGAGGGCCTGTGCCAGATTCTTTTTTTCCAGAGCGACGAGGTGTGTGAGGTGAGTTACCGCGACCGCAACGGCAAGTATCAAAAGCAGCAGGGTATCGTTTTGCCGAAGCTCTGAATCTTACGGAACCTCGGGGTTCGTACGTTGCCCTTGTCTTAGACACAGAGGTTTCTTTGTCCACCGCACCGCAAACCGGGAAACGACGCATATGCGTCGGCATCATGGCAACGGACCCGCTGCGCTCCATTGGGCTGCAGTCCATCCTGGAGGAGATTCTGGATGTGCGGGCGGTAATCCTGCCCGACGAATCCAGGCCGCGCGGTCAAAAGCTGCATGTGCTGATCGTCGATCAGCTGATCGACGCGCAATCGGGGCTTTCCATCCCATTGAGCCGCGCCCTGCTGCATATGCCCGGGGTGGCCGTGGTGATCATGGCACGGGGAAACACCCATGCCGATTTCCAGCACATCCTGGATTCGGGAGCGCGCGGGGTGCTGCCGGATACGGCGCGGATCTCGGAGATTCGGGCCTGCCTGAAGGCGGTGCTCAAGGGAAAGACATGGACGCCGCGGGAGAAGGTGGAGGACGGCGTGGCGGAACCGAGTGTCGCTCCGCTCTCCCAGCTTTTCACGCCCAAGGAGCGCGAGGTGATGCAATGGCTGAGCCGCGGGCAGTCCAATCGGGAGATTGCCGCGACGATGGGCATCGATGAGGCCACGGTGAAGGCCCACCTGGGCCGTATGCTGCGCAAGGGCGAGGTGAGCAACCGGGTGGAGTTGACGCTGCGTTCGCTGGCCGAACAGAAGGCCCGATCATAAGCGGAGCCGAAATGCAATCCCACCCGAGTGTCGTTGCCGGAGCAGGGAAGGCCTGCGAAGGTAAGGGCAGTACAGACCTGGGAGAAGGGGTCCCTTTTCAAGCCGCATGGCTGAGAGAGGGCCCCTATTTTTTGCGAAAGGATAATGCATTCTTCGGTGTGTTCTTCGCCGGGATGGCAACCTACATGCCAGCCTTTCCATCAGAGCCTTGCAGTGCATTTGCGCGCACGACGGTATGGAAGCGAAAGGTAAGGTGATTCGATGAAGAAGGTTATTGGAGCGGTTTGCGGTTTGGTGATGGCCGCCGGTTTGCTGCCGGCAGCCCATGCCGCAGACGAGCAGGGCAAGCTGGATGAGCGGCTCGCCGCATCGACGGGCATTCTGAAAGAGATCATGGACGCGCCGGATAGCGGGGTCCCCGAGGCCATCACGGCACGTGCCCATTGCGTCATTGTGATTCCGGCGGTAAAGAAGCTGGCTTTCGCGGTCGGCGGGCAGTATGGGCGCGGTGTCGCCACCTGCCGTACGGGCCATGGCTGGAGCGCCCCTGTGCCGATCACGCTGGGCGGCGGCAGCTTCGGATTTCAGATCGGCGGGCAGTCCACCGATGTTGTGCTGCTCGGTATGAATAACAAGAGCGCGCAGGACCTGCTGCACAGTAAGGTAAAGTTGGGGGCGGATGCCTCGGCGGCAGCGGGCCCGGTCGGCCGCAATGCGGCAGCGAATACGGACCTGTTCCTGAATGCCGAATTTCTGACCTACTCACGCGCCAAGGGGTTGTTTGCCGGTCTGGATCTGACGGGCGAGTACCTGGGCGAGGACAAGGATGAGACGAAGTCGGAGTACGGTCCCGGAGCGCAGGTGAATGCCATTTTAGGCGGTCAGGTACCCGTACCCGCCAATGCGCAGACCTTTGAGCGGGCCGTGGCCCGGTATTTTGCAGTGTCCAAGGGAAACCAGTAGTTTCGACCTGCTGCGATCTACGATGAAGTGTAAAAATGGGCGGCTGCGGCCGCCCATTTTTGTTGGGCGCGGCATCCGTCCTACACTGGAGTGGGTTGGACTCGTTACGCAAACGTTCGCAGGCAGCGTCCCCGCTGCGAGAGGCTGCCGAATACGGCACGGTTCGTGCTTTTCTCTTCGCTCTGGGCTGTCTTCCCCGGCGTGCAGCGCGCGTAGCCGGGGTTTGTCTCGGCGCCGTGGCGTGGGCAGCCCTGCCGCGCTTGCGGCGTGTGGGCACATCCAACCTTGCCATGGCGCTGCCGGAACGCAGCGACCGCGACCGCAGGCGCATCCTGCTGCGGAGCTTTCTTTTGCAGGGGCTGCAGCTGGCGGAGTTCGCGCAGATGCGGCACTACACCGCGCAACGGGCGCAGAGCTTCATCCGGTACGAGGGGTTGGAGCACTTTCTGGCGGCAAGCCGGCGCGGCCGCGGTGTGCTGGTGCTGACGGCGCACCTGGGCGCGTGGGAGCTTTCAAGCTTCTTTCACTCGCTGATGGGGTACCCCATGGGTCTGGTGATCCGGCGTCTGGACAACTCACGGGTGGATGCGCTGGTGAACGGGATTCGCACGCTGCACGGCAACCGCGTGCTGCACAAGGACGATTTCGCGCGCGGCCTGCTGAAGGCCATGCACCGGGGCGAGACGGTCGGGATTTTGATGGACACCAACATGACGCCGCCGCAGGGTGTCTTTGTGCCGTTCTTCGGGGTGGAGGCCTGTACGGCGTCCGGGCTGGCGCGTGTGGCGCTCCGCTCCGGGGCGGCCGTCCTGCCCGGGTTTCTGCTGTGGCATGGGGAGGAGCGGCGCTATGTGCTGCACTTCGGGCCGGAACTGGAGCTGCAGCGCACAGGGGATGCCGAGGCGGATGCCCTGGCCAACACGGCCATGTTCACGCGTACGCTCGAGGACTACATCCGGCGGTATCCGGAGCAGTGGCTGTGGGTGCACCGCCGCTGGAAGACACGTCCGCCGGGGCAGGGTAGCCTGTATGCATGAGTGCAGCGAACAGGGCGGTGGAGATCGCGGAATGGGTAGGGGCGTCGTCCACACCGGCGTCCGAACACCTTGGGCGCGCCATCACCCGCGTAAGCTCCGCGGCAATCGCCGAGGAGCACTGTCTTGTATTCGCGGAGGATGAACGCAGCCTGGCCGCGGCACTCGGCTCCCGCGCCGGGCTGATTCTGGTCGCTCGACGGCTTCTGGATGATCTGGGAGATCGATCGCCGAAGGACAGCCGCCTTCTGCCGGTTGCCGATGCACGATACGCATTCGCCCTCGCGGCAAAGCGGCTGGCGTTTGAGAACGAGGAGGAAACCGGTGGCCCGGGCGCACGGGAGACGCGGATTCATCCGGCCGCCGTGGTGGACCCCACGGCCGTACTCGGAAAGGGGGTGAGGATCGGGGCCGGAGCGACCGTGGGTGCACATGCCGTGCTCGGGGACGACGCCGTGCTCGGTGCCAATGCCGTGGTGGCCGAGGGTGTGGTGTTGGGAGACCGCGTCGTGGTGCAGGCGGGGGCGGTGCTTGGAGCGACAGGGTTCGGCTATGTGCGGCACCGGGAGACGGGTGAGTACCTGCTGTTCCCGCAACAGGGCACGCTGGTCATTGAGGACGACGTGGAGATCGGGGCGAATACGACGATCGATCGCGGGGCGCTCGCGGAGACCCGGATCGGGCGCGGGACGAAGATCGACAACCTGGTGCACATCGGGCACAACTGCCGGATCGGGCGCGATGTGGTAATCGCGGCGCAGGTGGGGATCTCGGGGTCCTGTGTGGTGGAGGACGGCGCGGTGCTGGCCGGCCAAGTGGGCCTCTCCGACCACTGCCACATTGGGCCGGGCGTGATTTTGGGGGGGCAGGCGGGCGTGTACCGGGGCAAGACCATGACCGGGCCGGGCCAGATCTTCGCCGGCACCCCGGCCGAGCCGCTTCGGGAGCAGATGCGATCGCTGGCCCGGCTGCGTCGAATACGGTAGAGCCGTTCTCTCGATCGTGTGGCGCTTGGGAACCGTAGAAATGCCGCTTTCTTGAGGTTAGTGAAGGAAGCGGAGCGAGCAGCCTTCCCCTCCCTTCACCTCTTCGGGAGAGCTGCTGGGGTGAGACCGTGGCAGTTGTCGTCGTCGGCGGACATACGCGCAATATCGGCAAAACGAGCGTGGTAGCGGGGCTGATTGCCTCGCTGCCGGAGATGCGCTGGACGGCGGTGAAGATCACGCAGTATGGGCATGGGATCTGCTCGGCGAACGGCGAAGCCTGCGACTGCGCTACCGCCGATCACACGATCGCGGTCAGCGAGGAGCGTTTGCGCGACAGCGGCACGGACTCTTCGCGCTACCTTGCCGCCGGGGCGCTGCACTCGTTCTGGGTGCGCACGCAGCAGGGCGAACTGCATGAGGCCATGCCGCGGGTGCGCAGGCTGATCGCCGAGGCGGAGAATGTGCTTATTGAATCGAACAGCGTTCTGCGCTTCCTGAAGCCGGATCTGGCGTTGAGCGTACTCGACCCGGCCGTGGCGGACTTCAAGCCGTCGGCGCTGCGCTACCTGGATCGGGTGGACGCGCTGGTGATGCCTGCCGGGCATGGGGAGGGGACGGCCTGGGAGGGTGTGTCGCCGCAGCTGGTGGCCCGTAAACCTCGGTTTACGTTCATGGCCCCTGTGTACTGTCCGCCGGCGCTGACGGAGTTTGTGCGGGAAGCGTTGGTGTCCGGTGTGATAGGGGAGAGGTGAAGGTGAAG
>CAXTBJ010000122.1:0-7980 GCA_964242585.1 uncultured Bryocella sp. | reverse complement strand
GGGCTTGAAACACCTGATAGCCCTCCGTCTGCTGCGCCGTGAGCTGGTCCAGCGGGGTGGGCGGCGGCGTGGCTTTGCACCCGGCCAGCATGATCAGCGGTACCAGGGCCGCATAGCGATTCCAAGACTTCATTTCGCGGATTCCTTAAAGATCTGCTCGGCCAAAAAGTTCTGTACTTTGGTTTCGTCCCGCAGCATCTCGAAATAAGCGCTCTTCAGCAGCTGCGAACGGCTCTCGTGAAGCTGTTGCCGGATCGCCTGCTGCACCCGTGGATCGTTCAGGTCGCGCTGACCCGCCTGCGCCTTTTCGAGCAGCCGGAAGATGGCATACGCTCCGGCCCGGTGGGGATCGTTGGTGTCCGGCAGCGCGATAATGTCCGTGTCCTGCCCGGGCTTCAGCCGGCTGACCGCGGCAAAGAAAGCCGGATTGGACCGAAGCTGCGACTCGGAGATCGAACCCATATCGCCCCCGTTCGAGGCAGTCTGCGGCACCTCCGAGAAGTTCATGGCGATCGTTCCAAAGTCGTCGCCCGCGTCCAGCCGATTCTTCAGCGTCTGGATCTTCTTGCGCGCATCGGCGTCCGAAGCAGCTTTGGAGTTCTGCAGATTGCCGGCAGTGGGCCCGGGACTGGTCGTCACGATGATTTGCGCCAGGTGATACTGCGTTTCGGGTAAGTTGAACTCGGCCTTGTGCTCGTTGTAATAAGACGAAACATCGGCATCGGTCACTGTAATTTTGGAGTTGATCTCCCGGTTCAAGAGCTTTTCGAACGTCAGCGACCGGCGCAGATTATGGCGCAGGACATCGAGCGTCAGATTCTTGGCCTTCAGCTGCGCATTGAACTGATCCTCGGTATAGGGTGCCTTCATTTCCTGCACCTTGGCGTCGACCTCGGCATCGGTGGCCACCAGCCCCAGCTTCGCCGCGCGCTGCTCGGCAATCTCCTCCACGATCAGCTCGTGCACAATATTCAGCTTCAGCGAACTGCCCTGCTCCACCGACGGCTGCTGCTGCCCGTTGCTCTGCAACTGCGCCGCATACACCTTGTCGACGTCCGCACGCGCGATCGGCTTGCCGTTGACGGTGGCGACGACGTCGCTGCCCAGGCTCTTGTGACAGCCCGCCAGCACCAGCGTGACGCCCGCCAGCGTGACGCCAAGCAGCGAGATGGAAAAAAAGGCCTTGCGCATGAGGGTGATCCTTGGCGTGCGCTCAGGCGCAGCTCTTTGCTCCTCTAGTCTATCGAATGTTGGGCGAAACTCGCGCCTGCCTAGGTCTTTGCAGGATCTCCGGGGCTGCCTGTCGGCTCCCGCAGCGTAAAACAAAGCCCCGCGCCCACCAGCGCCAGCACCGCGATTACGTACAGGCCGCCGCTGAAACCATGCGTCAGGTCCCGCAGCCGACCGGTGAGGAACGGCCCCATAAAACCGCCCACGCCGCCCACCATGGTGATGATCGCCACGCCGCCCGCCGCCGCCTGGCCGCCCAGCACGCGCGTGGGCAGCGTCCAGAACGGCCCCATGATGCTCCAATACCCCATCGCCGCCAAACTCATCGCCGCCAGAGCCATTGGAAAGCTGTGCGTCGTCCCAGCCCAGCCGAAGCCCAAGGCGCTCAGCACAAGGCAGCCCGCGATGTGCCACCGCCGCTCGCCGGTGCGGTCGCTCGACCAGCCGATCAGCACCGTGAACAACGCCGCGGCCACATACGGCAGTGTGGCGTACCGCGCGATGAGACTGGCCGCCTGCGGGGACAGCATCTCGCCCTGCGTGCCCGCACCGCCGCGCAGGAAGTTGTTCAGGATCAGCGGCATCCACAGATTCACCGTGTACACGCCGATCTGGTCTAGAAAGAAGATGCCCGCCAGCATCCACACCATGGGCGTCCGGAACGCATCGCCCAGCGAATGGTGTTCAGTTGCGCCTCCAGCTTGGCGATCCTTCTCGAGCTCCTCATTAAGCCAGTGCTTCTCGTCCGCGCTGAGCCAGCCGGCCTCATCCGGCTTGTCCTTTAAGATCCAAAGCACCGAAAATCCCGCTAGAAACGTCGGCACCCCCTCCACCAGGAACAGCCACTGCCAGCCGTGCAGCCGGCTGACCCCCTCCAGCTTCAACAGGGCGCTGGCGAGGGGCGCGCCGATCACGCCGGCAATCGAGGTCGCCGTCATAAAGATCGCCACGGCCTTGGCGCGCTCGCGCGACGGAAACCAGAAGGTCAGATACAGGATCATGCCCGGGAAAAATCCGGCCTCGGCCACGCCCAGCAGAAAACGCATGGCCTCAAACGAGTGCCCGCCGCGCACAAACATCATCGCCGTCGCAATCACGCCCCAGCTGATCATGATGCGCGCAATCCAGTGCCGCGGGCCGAACCTGGTCAGTGCCAGATTGCTGGGCAGATCGAACGTCGACGACCCCAGAAAAAACAGCCCCGCGCCCAGCCCATATACCGTATCGCTCAGGTGAAGATCGCGCTTCATCTCGAGCGCCGCAAAGCCCACGTTCACACGGTCCAGGTAGGCCAAGATGTAGAGCAGGAAGATATAGGGAATCAGGTGCCAGCTGATCTTGCGAAAGACCTTGGTGCCGTCCACGGATGCGGCGTTGGCTTGGGCAGGCATTCAGGATGGGATGCGCGGCGCGGCCTATGGATGAAGAATGTTTTATCCGGCAAGATGCAGCGAAGGTTCGTGGCTTATCCCTTTGTTGTCATTCTTTGTGGTCATCCCCGGAGGGGATCTGCGTTTGTCTGGTAACTGCGTGATACACCGGGCGAAGCTCGATTTGAATGACAGCCAACGAAGAGCCCACAATCTTATAACGCCCCCAACCGCACCACACGCACGCTGCTGATCGCCTCCACCGCCCGTAGCTGCTCCATGGCCCGCGCCAGGTCCGCCTCGGTCGCTGCCTCCGGTGCGTCCACCTGCACCAGCGCCACCGCGCGCCTGCCCTCGGCCGCCGCTTCATCCGCGCGCTTGCGCCCCAGCGCGAAGTTCGCGATATTCAGCCCGGCCTCACCCAGCACCGTGCCGATCCGCCCGATCACCCCTGGAACGTCACTATTGCGCACCACGAGCACCGTGCCTGCCAACTCGGCCTCCACGTCGATGCCGTCATAACGCACCAGCCGCGGCGAGTTGCCGTGCAGTACCGTGCCGGTCACCGCCGAATCGCCCGCCGCCGTATGCGCGATCAGGCGCAGCGTTGCACCCGTGCCGCCGGGCATGTATTCGCGCTTGTGCTCTTCCAGCCGTATGCCGCGTTCGGCCGCGGCCGCGGCCGCGTTGATGCGGTTCACACCCTCTGATCCGTGCAGCAGCCCTGCCACCGCCGCATTGCGCAGCAGGTCGGTCTTCAGCTGCGCGATGCGTCCGTTGTAGTGCAGCGTCAGGCTCTCGATATTGCCCGCGCCCTCCGTGCCCCCTGCGCCTTTCGTTCCCAAGCCTCTTGTTCCCAAGCTATGCGCCAGAAACATCCCCAGCCGCGCGGCCATCTCGATATAGGGCGAAACCTCCGCGTACTCCTCCTCGCTCAACGAAGCCGCGTTCACCGCGTTCTGCACCACGCCGAGCTTCAGGTAATCGCGCACCTGGTTGGCCAGCTGAATGCCGATTGCCTCCTGCGCCTCATCCGTCGCGCCGGCAATGTGCGGACTCAGCAAAACATTCGGCATGTCGAAGTAGGGCGAGTCCTTCAGCGGCTCTTTGTGGAATACATCCAGCGCCGCGCCCGCCACATGACCTGACGTCAGCGCCTCCGCCAGTGCCTCGTCCACGATCAACTCGCCGCGCGCGCAGTTCACGATCCGCACCCCCGGCTTCATGATCGCGAGCGACATCCTGTTGATCAAACCCTCCGTCTGCGGCGTCAGCCCGACATGCAGTGAAAGGTAGTCGCTGTCTTCGAACAACTCCTCGATCGCCACCAGCGCAATGCCGTTTTCCCGAGCAATAACCGGCGCGATAAACGGGTCGTAGCCGATCAGGGTCATCCCGAACGCCTTGGCCCGCCGCGCCACCTCCAGCCCAATGCGACCGCAGCCCACGATGCCCAGGGTCTTGCCGCGCAGCTCCGTGCCCTGCAGCGTCTTCTTATCCCACCTGCCCTCGTGCATACCGGCGTTCGCGCGCGGGATCGCGCGGGCCATTGCAACCATCAGTCCCAATGTCAACTCCGCCACGGCGACCGCATTGGCACCCGGCGTGTTCATCACCACGATGCCGCGTTTGGTCGCCGCCCCCGTGTCGATGTTGTCCACACCCACACCCGCCCGTCCGATTAGCCGCAGCTTCGGTGCATGTTCCAGCAGCGCCGCATCGGCCTGCACGGCGGATCGCACGATCAGCGCATCGGCGTCGGCCAGTGCGGCCGGCAAACCGCCCGCGGGAATCTGGTCGGCGGTCACCACCTCCCACCCCGGCTCGTTCTTAAGAATGGCCAGCGTGGCGGGCGAGACTTTTTCAGCAATCACAATCTTCAACACAAGCTCCGGGGCGCAAAGGGCGCAACCTGCCTAGTGTAGCTGGCGGTGCAAACCATGAACACATGGGATGGAGGGCGCGATATGCCGCCAGGATTGCACCTTCAAGGCGTGGCCCCCGGACGATACTTCAGTTCTAGGAAACACTTCAGTTGTATAAGCACTTCAGTTCTATGAGGACGAACGGATCATGCATTCATCGCTCGGATACCGGCGTTTCGATCTCAGCGGGTATAACGGCAGTCTAGGTGGGACTACCGGTGTTACGGCAGGTCGTACATCTGCAACTCCGGAAGCGGAAAATCTCTCCGGTTGTCCGTCATCAAGGTGAGCCCGTGCTCCAGGACGGTTGCGGCCACGATCATGTCCGCCAGATCGAGCGTTACGCCTTGCCTCATATAGCGGCCCTTGAGCGACCCGGCCAGCCGTGCGATGCCGCAGGTCATGGGGTGGCACTGCAGGCTATTGAGAAATGCCTCCGTACCGGCCTCTTCGCCGGGCCGCATCCCGGCATGCACTTCAGCGATGTTGATTGCGCCTGTACTCAGCCTGTGGCCTCCGCTGACCAACTCCGCTAAATGGGCACGGCGATTCCTTCTGGAGCGCAGCGTATCGACCAACACTGTGGTGTCCAGCAGAAACTTCACTCGCCCGCGGTCTCCTGAGACGCATCAGGAACACGCCGCCAGCCCTCCCTGCGCATCGCACGCACCCACGCGGAGGTGCCGTGCGCAAACTCAGGATGATCCTCATCCTTCCAGACCGGCGTATCCTCTTGCAGAAATTGCAAAAGCTGCCGTCGCTGTACCTCGGCTTGTGCGCTTTCTACGAGAAAGGCGCTTCGGCCACGAGGCCCGACCAATGCGTCAATGTCCCGAACCAAAGAATCAGGAAGTATGATGTGTGCCCTTTGTGCGCCCATGGCTTTCACCCACTTCTAGTGTGACATATTATGCACTGAAACCAAGCGTTTCCTAGCGACCGGTCGGCGCTGCCGGGGAACCTGACGATGCGGCCGCGGGTGTCTTCGGCGCCACATACGTCGGCGGCGGTTGCACGCCCGCCACGCGCAAGGCCTGGTCGATGACCCCGAACAGAAACTCCAGCGACACCGCCCCGTCGATCTTGTCGCCGTTGATAAACAGCGTCGGCGTGGACTCCAGCCCCAGGTTCGTGCCCACCTGCTTGGAGGCATTGACCACCGCAGGGTCCTGTTTGGTCAGGCAGGCGTTCAGCTTGGCCATATCCACCTTGCGGAACCCGCCCTGCTCGCGGGTCAGCGCGTCCAGCTGATCACTCGCACGGGCCAGCGTCTTCTCGGCCTTGGCGTCTTTGGGGTCCGTGCCGATCTCGCCGGCATGTGCGTGAATGTAATCCACCTCCGCCCAGTATCCCGGGCCCGACTCGCTCCCCAGGCAGTTGACATCTATGGCCGCGCGCATCGCCCAGGGGTGCATCTCCAACGGAAAATCGCGATATACGAAGTGCACCTGGCTGCCGTAGCGCTCCGTGATGGCAGGAAAGATCGCCTGGTGCAATCGACCGCAGAACGGGCATTCCAGGTCGTCGAAGCCGACGATCAGCACGGGGGCATTCTCGCCGCCGCCGCGCGCGGGCTTGCCGCCGTCGGAGACCAGCGCCTTGGGATCCGCCGCAATGTCCAGCTTGGTAATCTGTGCCAGTGTCTTGCCGTCTCTGGAGAGCAAGAACACGATCGGGCGCGAGGTTCGGCCCGCATTCGTCACTGTCACATTCAACGTGTCGTAGCCGGCAAACTCGGAAGGGGTGCGGTTGCCCACCTGCACCGTGGTCTCGGGCGGCAGGTTTGCCTTGATCCGCAGTTCCACCTCCACGCGCCGCGCCAGCTCCGGTGACAGCGGGGTTCCGGGCTGTGCAGCCGACGGGCTTCCGGACTGTGTGGCCGGCTGCTTGGCTGCGACATCAGGCGAGCCCGGGGCGGGCTGTTGTGCGTGGCAGCCGAAGGTGGTGAGGGCTAGGGCGAGAGAGGAAAGCGAGGCGAAACGAGCGAAGGCCACAATGCCTTCGATTATCGCAGGTTGCGTCTTTTGCACCGCGGCGGTGGACGCTTCACGTCTCTTGTCATCCGATTAGCACAGCGAAGGAATCTGCTTTCGTACGCCGTAGCCGGCTCAGGTTACGGGACGACAAGCCTGACAGGGGAGACCTGACCCTAAAACAGACGTTCCGCCCGCCGGATATTGCCTGCGCTGCCGATATTGGCCAACGTAAAGCTGAACCGGTAGCTGTTCTCATCGCGCACCGTACCCAAATCGAACTTCCGGTACTCCACGGCCAGCCCGCAGCAGTTCCAGTTGTAGCTCGTCTGCAGGGCGGCGTACTGCACGGCGCCGCTGAGCGCATCCAGCCCCACATTGGCCGCGACCGAAAGCCCCGGCCGGGCCGGCACACCGTACCCCAGCAGGAAGCGCACCTGTGAAAAGTTCGATACCGCTGAGTTCACCAGGGACGCGTTGTTATTTGTGTCGATCACCTCGGTCGCAAACCGTCCCGGCGCGTTCAACCGCGCATAGGACAGGCCCCCAAACACCGGCCCCGCATGCGCGTCGAGAAACAGATTCGAGCTGGTGAACTTCGTCGCGCCCGTGTCGTAGTCAAAATCCCACTCGATATCCGTGTGACCGGAGGTGCGCACGCGCAGACGTGAAATCAGCGGCGAAATATTGCGCGGTTCCGTCAAGAACGCGATGCCCGAGAGCGAGAGCGTGGATTCAAAAAGATTCCGCCGCTGCTCGATCACGGCGTGGCCGAAGGTGGGGTCGAAGAAGTAGCGCTGCGTCAGCCGCCAGCTCGCCCAGGGTTGTTGTGCGGCCTCCACCGGGGGCGAACAGCGCGCCAGGCGTCTCGTTCGGGTGCGCAGCGGCACATCCGGCGCGGCGGAGGAGGGCACCGGGATGCCGTTGGCGTCGGTCGATTCGTCCGGGCTGGGCGTCAACACGTCGGGTACGGCTTCGGCGGCCTCGGCCAGGTTTTCCTGCGTCGCCGCCATTGCATCCGGTGTGGTGTTCGGTGCCGCATCCGGTGACGTTGATGGCCGTCCGGCGCGGGCGGCGGTCTCGAGTTTCTCGCCCAACCCGCCACTCAGGCAGACGGTCGCGATCGAGCGGAGGTGGCGCCGGGTCATGCGGCCAGGCCGAGCATCGCCCGTGCCTGCGCCGGTGTGGCTGGACTGCGGCCGTGACGCTCCAGCATGGCGACGGCCAAGCTCACCAATTCCGCATTGCTGCCGGCGAGCCGAGCCTTGTCGACCCGCACGTTGTCCTCCAGCCCGGTTCGCACCCCGTGCGCGCCGCGGGCCAGCACCCACTCCATCACCGCGGATTGGTTGCGGCCGATGCCCGCACCGGTCCACGTGGCATTGGGCAACAAGCGACGCAACTCGCCGAGCATGATGTCGAGCAGGTGCTCCTCCGCCGGCATCGCGTTCTTCACGCCCATGACGAATTGCACGTGGGGGC
>CAXTBJ010000121.1:0-8013 GCA_964242585.1 uncultured Bryocella sp. | reverse complement strand
CCAGCAGGCTGAAAGTTTATGTAGGTGAGGGGGACGCGGTCGGAGATCGGTTGAAAGCCCACGCGTCAGATGAGTCGAAGGAATTCTGGACACGTTGCTGTCTAGTAACATCGACAGACACAAACCTGACGAAGGCTCACGTACGCTATCTGGAAAGCCGCTTAGTCCAGATGGTTAAGTTGAACGAGCGCGCTAATCTTGCAAATGGAAATGAGCCAGCTAGCCGCTTACTACCGGAGTCAGATCAGGCCGACATGGAGTATTTCCTTGATCAAATAGCGTTGGTACTACCTGTAATTGGCTTGGAATTTCTACGGCCCAAACCCGAAGTACAGGATCGAACCAGCGATCAAAGTGTCATGGCTTTTCCTGAAAGAATTGAAAATGCACCTGGTTCGGAACTAGGTATCTCTTCACCTCTTTATTTGAACCTTTCTTATCCAGAAAAAGGAGTAGATACAGAAGGCTACGTTTTAGGGGGCGATTATGTCGTTCTGGCTGGATCAATCGGGTCGACTGAACATTACGCCTCAAATAATTACTCGAAGACGCGCCAGGAGCTTATAGACGATGGAAGCATATCGATAGCGGACCATCACGCTCGCTTCATCCGTGATGTCACGTTCGGAAGTCCGAGTGCAGCTGCTGCTGTCGTGCTAAACCGCAATGCCAATGGAAGGACAGAGTGGCGGGTGAGAGGCGCTCACCAAACCTTGAAAGATTGGCAGTTGCAGCAAATTGAATAGAAGACCGACCAAGCCCCGTTCACATTCGGTACACAAATCGCACCCCAGCCCATACCATGGCCCTATGACCCTCAGCCGTGCCGCTGCCCTGCTGTTCGCCCTCGCCTTGCCCGTCTGCCTGCCCTCAGCCCACGCCCAGCGCAACCGCGGGAGTGGCGAAGCTCCGCAAGGCACACCGGCACCTGGCCCACTGCCCGCGCCGGCCAACACGCCCAAGCAGCCCGTCGACCCGAAGACCGAGCCGCTGCCCTTTCCCGCTGATAAATCCGTCCCGCAGACCATCACCGTAAACGGCAAAACGATCCACTACACGGCCACCGTCGGCACTATCCCGCTCAAAGCCCTGGACGGCAAGACCACCGGCGAGGTCGTCTACACGGCCTACATTGTCGACACCCCCGCCGGTCAGCCGCACGCGCGTCCCGTCACCTTTGCCTTCAACGGCGGCCCCGGCGCCAGCTCGGTTTACCTGAACATGGGCGCGGTCGGCCCCAAGCACATCGCCTTCGCCAACCAGGGCGACTCCGCCTCCGACCCCGCCGTGCTCACTGACAACCCGGCTACCTGGCTCGACTTCACCGATCTCGTCTTCCTCGACCCGATCGGCACCGGGTTTTCGCGCCCCCTGGTTTCCGAGGACGAGACCAAAAAGCTCTTCTACGGCCCTACCCAGGATGTCGAATACCTTTCGCTCGTCATCTATAAATGGCTGGTCAAAAATGACCGCCTGCTCGCCAAAAAGTACCTGCTGGGGGAAAGCTACGGCGGTTACCGCGGCCCGCGCATGACGTATTACCTGCAATCGCAGCTGGGCGTCGGCGTCAACGGCCTGTTCCTGGTCAGCCCGTACCTTAACCCCGATCTCGGCGATGGGATGCTCAGCCCGGCCCGCTGGATGACGACCCTACCCTCGATCGCCGCCTCCAACCTTGAACGCCAAGGCAAACTCACGCCCGAGGCCATGCGCGGCATCATCGCCTATACCGAAGGCGACTACGCTGCCGCGCTCATCAAGGGCCCCGAGGACAAGGCCGCCACTGACGCCATGATCGGGCACGTTACGGAGATAACCGGACTCGATCCCAGATACGTCCGCTTCTCCGGGGGGCGGCTTGAAACCCGCGCCTACCTGCGCGAGGTACATCGCGAGGCGGGCGAAATCGGCTCGGTCTACGACTCCAACGTCACCCTGCCCGACCCCTTTCCCTACGAGTACACCCAGGAGTCCAACGATCCCATCCTCGACAGCATCATCGCCCCGACCACCGAGGCCGCCGTCAACTTCATCACCCATACCGTGGGCTGGAGGACGGACGAACGTTACTACGCGCTCTCCAACGACGTGAATCGGCAATGGGATCGCAGCGGCACCGTGCTCCGCACCGGCTCCGTCCCTGCCCTGCGCGAAGCCATGGCCGCCGACCCCAAGTTCAAGGTCGTCATCTTCCACGGCTGGAATGACCTGAGCTGCCCCTTCATGGGCTCCGTACTCACGCAAAATCAACTGCCGGCAAACCTCGCCAAGCAGTTTGAGATACACAACTTCCCCGGCGGACACATGTTCTATACCCGCGCCGCCAACGGCGCCGGCCTGCATGATTTTGCCGAGCAAACCGTTCAGGCACACTAGTTTTAGTGTGCTGGTTGTTAGTTGTTAGCTAAACATGGTTAAGCGCCGTGTCCTTGGAGTCCAAGTCATCACTCACTCCGAAGCCTTGACCAGTAGTCCACAACTAACAACTACTAACTAACAATTATTTCGATCCCGGCGGCACCACGCCGTTCATCCGCAGATACTCCACCATCTGCCCATAGTGGTCATAGCCGTGCGCCACGGCAAAGGCAGCGAGCGTGGCGCGCGTGTGAAACCCATCCGCCCCGTCGATGCCGAGAAACGCGTTATCCGGAGTCACCGTGGCGATCTGGGCGTGTGCGTACATGAAGCTCTGCTTCAATGCGGCGACAATCTCGTCTTTGCTCTTCAGGTTGCGGGCTGCCTTTGCGGCATCGGGTAGGGCGGCGCCGCTCACCTTGCTGTAAAAGTAGTAGTTCGCCCCGATTAGATGGGTTACCTCCTCGGCAAAGGTGCGAACCGTCCCGTACTTCGCCTCGCTGCCCGGCGCAAACGTCGCGGCCGTCGGCTCAAAGGTGTACTTCTCGGCGGGCATGGCCTGCGCGACCCCCGTCAGCTCGGTCTCAAACTGGCTCAGCATAACGTCGAGCGCCTTGGCTGGGGCCATCGGTTTGTCCGTCTCGGCAGCCGTGTAGGGGTCCTTGTAGTCCTTCACCTGGGCTAATCCAGCCTGTGTCAACCCGCTGCACATCGTTACCGTCAACAAACATCCTGCGATCTTCAAACCACGCATCCGCTCTTCTCCTTGCCACACGGGCAAGCCCCAAGGTACCAGACAGGGTGCGCCGGCATGCCTACAATAAAGGGGTGAACGCCGCGCCGAACCCGGAGTTGCAGACCGATCGGATCTACCTCGACGCCAACGCGACCACGCCGGTGCTGCCGACGGTCGTTCAGGCTATGCAGCCCTTCTGGACCGAGTGCTTCGGCAATCCCAGCTCCAGTCACGCGGGCGGCCAGCGCACGCGCTCCGCGGTGGAACGCGCCCGCGAGGCCGTCGCCGCGCTGCTCGGCTGTGCTCCCGCCGAGATCGTCTTCACCTCCGGCGGTACCGAAGGCGACAATCTCGCGCTCAGCGGCGTGCTGCAAACCTCTCTGGACCGCCGCGAACCCGTTCACCTGATCACCTCCGCAACGGAGCACCACGCCGTCCTGTACGCCGCCGAGGCGCTCGAAAAGCGCGGCGTTGAGGTCACCTATCTTTTCCCAAATACCGACGGGGTCGTCCCCCCGGAGGCGCTCGCCGCCGCGCTGCGTCCGAGCACCCGCCTGGTCTCGCTCATGCTGGCCAACAATGAGACCGGCGCGATCCAACCCATTCCCGAGCTCGCCCGCATCGCGAAGGCGCATGGCGCGCTCTTCCATACCGATGCCGTCCAGGCCGCCGGCAAGCTGCCTCTCGATCTCACCGGTGAGCTGAAGAACGTCGATCTGCTCACCCTTTCCGGCCACAAGATGTATGCGCCCGGGGGTACCGGCGCGCTGTTTGTGCGCAAAAAGGTCGCGCTTATGCCGCTCTTTCATGGCGGCCCGCATGAACGGCAGCGCCGGGCCGGAACCGAGAATGTGCCCGGTATCGTCGGTCTGGGCTGTGCCGCGGCCCTGGCCCGTACCTGGCTCGCCGAAGGCGGTCCCGAGCGCCTGCGCGGTCTGCGCGACCGCCTGGAACAGGGACTTCTGGGGAGCCTTTCGGGCGCGGCGATCAACGCCGCCGGCGCTCCACGCATGGGCAACACCACCAATCTGCGGCTGGAGGGCCTTGATGCGGAAAGCCTGCTCATCGCGCTCGATCTGCAGGGAATCAGCGCCAGCTTCGGCGCGGCCTGCCAGTCCGGCGCCACCGAACCCTCGCACGTGCTGCTGGCCATGGGCCTAAGCGCCGCCGAGGCCCGCGGCAGCCTGCGTCTTTCGCTCTCCCGCCTCACCACGGAGGAGGAGATTGACCGCGCCCTCGCCATCATTCCAGCCGCTGTCGGGCGAATTCGGGCTGCCAAAGGCAAAGGAGCCGTCGCAAAGACCGGCTCCCACCAAACCCTGACGTCAAACCGAACCGCTAGAAACTAGGAACTAGCCCCTTACAACGTACAACCTAGAACGTACAACGCTACAGGTACGAATGTACAACGCTACAGGTACCACGGAATATTAACCACAATGATCCGCTGGTTCCCACGCAGCAGCAGCAACAGCTTCAGCACCTGCACCCGTTGATTGTGCAGCAGGTTTTCCCACCAGTGCCGCACCACCAGCTCCGGCACCAGGACAGCCACCTTGCGGCCCGGATTGTCATCCTCCAGCTTCAGGATGTAGTCCATCAACGGGGTCAGGACGAGGCGGAACGTGCTGGGCACCTGCACCAGCTCCGGCTCCGGCGAACCGTGCTCGCGAATGGGCCGCAACACCATCGGCTCCCAGATGTCGGCAAAGTCGGTCTCGTCGTCCTCGTTTTGCACGTTGACGACCTTGACCTCCTTGCTCATCAGCAGGCCGAAGCGCACCGCCTTCTCACTGATCTTGTCCCACCGCGCGATGGGAATGACCACCAGCGGCTGCTCCAAGCCGGACAGGCGCAGCGGGGTGGGGTCGGCGGTTTCGAGCTTCACGCGGAGGTAGTGGCGCTTGATGCCGTACATGACCGCGATGATGGTCGGTACCAGCAGCGCCGTAATCCAGGCACCGGACGTAAATTTCGCCACCAACACCACACACAGCGTGATTCCGGTCGCGACCGCGCCCAGGCCGTTCAAAAACATCTTGATCTGCCAGTGGCGCTGGTCCCGATTACTCAACCAGTGCTTCACCATGCCGGCCTGGCTCAGCGTGAAGGCCAGGAAAGCCCCGATCGCATAGAGCGGAATCAGGCGATTGGTATCCCCGCCAAAGATGATCAGCAGCAGAGCCGTAAAGCCGGTGAGCGCATAGATACCGTGTGAAAACAGCAGACGACGTCCGCGCAGCAGGAAAACATGGGGGAAATAGTCTTTGGCGGCGATGGCCCGTGCCGTACGCGGAAAGTCCGCAAAGGCGGTGTTCGCACTGAAGGCCAGTGCGGCCAATGTACTGCCCATGGTAAGAAAATAAAACCAGCCACGACCAAAAACGGCGGCCACTTCGATGGACAGCACCGTCTGATACTGAGGATCTTCTGAGTTCATGGCCGTAACGTGGTACGCCTTGGCCACATACGCTAATCCCGCAAGCAAAACGATCAGTATGGCGATGATGACCGTGAGCGCCCAGTTAGCGTTATTGGAGCGCGGCTCCTTGAAAGCTGTCACACCGTTAGACACAGCCTCCACGCCCGTCATCGCCGCGCATCCACTCGCGAAAGCCTTCAGCAGGAGCCAGATCGTCAGATACTGCATCGTCGCCGGAATCGGGGGTGGCGGCGCAGCTACGGGGAGGGGATGACCTCCGGACTGTGACGTATGCCAGATTCCAATGGCGACAGTGGCCAGCAGCGTACCCACAAAGAGAAGCGTCGGAAGCATGAAGATAAAGCCTGATTCCTTCACCCCGCGCAGGTTCACGATCACGATGATCAGCAGGATCACCATGCACAGCACTACAAGGTGCGGATGCAGCACGGGAAAGGCGCTGACCAGCGCCGTGGCGCCGCCCGAGATACCCACGGCAGCCGTCAAAATATAGTCGATCATCAGCGCGGCGGCAGCCAGCAGACCCATCCCGTCGCCCAGGTTTTCGCTGGCCACGGTAAAGGACCCACCCCCGTTGGGGTAGGCCTCAATGGTCTGGCGATAGCTGAAATACAGAATGACCAGCAGCACCAGAATGGCCGTAAAGATCGGCATCAGGTGCATCTGCACCCCGGCCAGCCCAAGCGGGATGAGCAGAACCATCGCCTGCTCCGGCCCGTATGCCGCGCTTGTGAGCCCGTCCAACCCGAAGATCGGTATGCCTGCCGCTACTCCTATGTGCTCGTGCGCCGCCTCGCTGTTCGCCAGCGGCTTGCCGAACAAAACATCAAACAAACGCATCGATTGCAATCCCTGAAGCCAAAGCGTGGTGTCTTCACCATCGTACGCCTGATCGGAACCGCGAGACATGAAGATTTCCTTAGGCTTGCCTCCCATCACGTTCCCTGACGGTGTTTCTGCCCTGCATCCAAAAAGGACGCAACCCGAAAAAGGACACAACCCGAAGCGGACGTCGACAGAATCGATACGGGAAGCAGATGGCTGTAATCGCGCGACTGCGAGGAAACCCCGCACCGCGGCCAGCCAAAAAGAAGGTTGAGGCCAAAACGGCCGCTCTGCTGTCTACTAGAGAAGGAAAGTCTGTCCCGGAGAGCTCCCCCTATGTGGATTGTCCGGCTGGCGCTCAACCGGCCCTATACCTTCGTTGTCCTGGCGATTCTGATCCTCATCGCCGCGCCCGTGGTGATTCTGCGCACGCCGACAGACATCTTCCCCAACATCGATATCCCGGTCGTCTCGGTCGCCTGGAGCTACACCGGCCTCAGCCCGGATGAGCTCGAAGGCCGCCTGACCACGCCGTATGAAAAAGTTCTCACCACCCTGGTCGACAACATCGAGCACACCGAGTCGACTACCCTCAACGGCCAGGTTGTCGTCAAGGTGTATCTGCAGCAGGGCGCGTCCCTGAGCACGGCCAACTCCCAGGTCTCCGCCGCTTCGGAGTTCCTGTTGCGCCAGCTGCCGCCCGGCATCCAGCCGCCGCAGATCATCAATTTTTCTGCCTCCAGCGTGCCCATCCTGCAGCTCGGCCTGTCCGGCAAGGGCCTCTCCGAGCAGCAGTTGAACGACATCGGCCTGAACTTCATGCGGCCGCAGCTGGTTACCATCCCGGGCATCGTCGTGCCCAACGTGTACGGCGGCAAGCAGCGCTCGATCATGATCAACCTCGATCTGAAGCTGCTGCAGGCCAAACACCTGTCCCCGTCCGACGTCCTGAACGCCGTGCAGGCCGAGAACGTCGTCGAACCCGGCGGGACGATGAAGATGGGCGTCCCGGAGTACGACGTCCGGTTGAACTCGACGCCGCTCACCGTGGCAGGTCTGGCGGACCTGCCCATCAAACAGATCAACGGATCGACCATTTATCTGCACGACATCGGCAGCGTCGTCGACGGCTCCATCCCGCAGACCAACATCGTGCGCCAGGACGGCAACCGCGGCGTACTGATCAGCATTCTGAAATCCGGCACCGCCTCCACGCTGGACGTCGTCAAAGGCGCGCTCGATCTGCTGCCGCGCATTCAAAGCACCCTGCCCTCGGCCCTGCGTATCACACCCATCGGCAATCAGGCCACCTTTGTGCGCGGTTCCATCAACGGTGTCGTGCGCGAGGCCGTCATCGCCGCCACCCTCACCGGCCTGATGATTCTGCTGTTTCTGGCCTCCTGGCGCTCGACCCTGATCATCGCGGTCTCCATCCCGCTCTCGATCCTGACCTCCATCATTATGCTCAGTCTCCTGGGCGAAACCATCAACATCATGACCCTGGGCGGTTTGGCGCTGGCCGTCGGCATCCTGGTCGACGACGCCACCGTCGAGATCGAAAACACCAACCGCTACCTCGAAGAGGGCTACCCGGTGCGCGAGGCCATCCTCACCGGCGCCGCGCAGATCGCCATCCCCGCGCTGGTCTCCA
>CAXTBJ010000120.1:0-8045 GCA_964242585.1 uncultured Bryocella sp. | reverse complement strand
ATCTGCGCAAGCTGGACGTGGCCGCGACGCAGGAGCCGGTGGAGTTTAGCCACCGGGGGCTGCGATGCTAATCGCTGGGTGCGGAGTTCGACTCGGGGGAGAACACCCTGCGGCTGTTGGCGGAGGTGCGCCTGGCAGGCTCGTTGCGGGACGCGCCGTTCACCCTGGCGGCCGCGCGGGCCGATCTGGATCAGAATGCCGAGACGATCGCTCTGGTCGCGCCAATCTGGGCCTCGGACGACCGGGCCGGAAGCCGCACCGCCCGGGCGGATCATGCGTTGCTTTTTTTGCGCAAAGACGGTTCGCTGCAGACCGCGGAGGGGCAGGGAAATGTGGTGCTGCGGGAGGGCACGCGAACCCTGAGCGCGCCGCAGATGCACACGCAGTTTGCCGCGGGGAACCGGCCGGAGCGCACCGTCTTCACGGGTGGTGTGTTGTTCGGGGATCTTGCACAGGCGCAGACAACGCATGCCTCGTCGGCCAATCTGACGCTGGAGACGGACGCCGGCGGTGCGCTGCACAGTGCCCTCGCGGAGGGCGGTGTGCGCATGCGCGTCGAGACCCTGGCGGACAAGGCCACCACAGCCACGCGGGAGCTGCAGGCGCAACGCGTGGAGGCTGGGTTTGTCGCGGGGACAAAGAGCAAGGGGGCGCTGCTTAAGAGTTTGCACCTGACCGGCGCGGCGCAGTTGGCGGCGGCGTCGGTGGGCGGAGCGGCCACGGGCGTGAAGCCGAGCAACGGCACGCGGACGACCGTGCACGGCGACGAACTGACCGGGACCTTCACGGCCGGTGCCGGAGGCCAACCGCAGCCGGAACGCCTGCTCGGTACGGGTCACACGGTCTTGACCCAGAGCGGGGCCGATGGGGCGCGGCAGGAGAGTGAGGGCGATAGCCTGGAGGCCCAGTTTGTGGAGGCGCAGGCGTCCGGCCGCGCGGGCCAGGGCACAGCCCCCCTGGAGGTTTCCACGGCCGTGCAGACGGGGCATGTCGTTCTGCACGCCTGGCCGGCGCAGCGCCCAGCGACGAAAAACCCAGCGGCCAGGGGCGATGGGGTGAGAGCTTCGGCGCCTTCAGCGCCTTCGATAGGTCATGCGCAGCGAGCCGTCTTTCAGGGCTCGGCGGGCACGCTGACATTGACAGCCGGCGGCGGTGCGCGGGCGGACGTGGTGGATGGCTCCACGGAGCTGCGGGCGCCGGAGATCGTTCTGCACCAGGGCACGGGTGACGGCGAGGCGAGCGGCGGGGTGGCGGCCACGGATGTGGCCGAGGGCGGCTCACCGGCGACGCATGTGCTGGCGGCTCGGGCCAAGCTGCTGCATTCGCTGAACATAGCGGAGTTCTTCGGATCGGACCGGGAGCCGGCGCAGATGTGGCAGGGAACCTCGCAGGTGAGCGCGGCGCAGCTGGTGCTCGATGCGCGACGCCATACCCTGGCGGCCCGGCCCGGGGGTTCAGGCGGGCTGGTGCACGGCGTCTTCGCGAGCCAGCACGCGGGGGAGGAGAAAACGCCTGCAAACGCATCCGTAACGGGAAAACGCGAGGGGGCGGAGGCAGCAAAAGGATCGTTGGGCGCCTCCGAAGCATCGGACCTCCGTTCCGTGACGCATCCAGAGAACGAGGCAAAGGTCGTGTCCGTGCAAACGAACGGCGCGACATCCGGGTTGAACGCCGCGCCACAACTTGCGTCACAACTGGCGGACCGGCGGCAGACCGAGGCCAGCGGCGACGCCGTGCGGGTGGCGGCTGAAGCGCTTGACTACAGCGATCCGGACCACGAGGCCACCTTTCGCGGCCATGTGGTCCTGCGCGATGCGGAAGGAACGCTCAGCGGGGATCATGGTGTGGCTTTTCTGCAGGCCACCGGCGGAGGACCAAAGAAGCCGGCGGCGGCGGCCCCGACAGCAGGACAAGGGTCGAATGCTCTGCTGGGGGCGACGCCGGGCATGGGCGGACGGCTGGAGCGCTTTGTCCTGCTGGGCGAGGTACACCTGCTGCAGCCGGGCCGCTCCGGGCAGGGGCAGCAGTTGACCTATACCGCGGCCACGGACCGCTTTGTATTGACAGGTGCACCGGGCGCGCCTCCCCGCATTTTGGACGCCCAGCGCGGCACGATCACGGGGGAGACGCTGGTGTTTGGGTCCGGCAGCGGTAGCGCGGCGGATCGCAGCGTGGTGGTGACCGGCGCGCCGGGCGGCGATACGCAGGCCGCCGGCAAACCTTTCCCCCCACGACGCGTTCACACAGAAACGGATATAAAGCGGTAAGAACGCATGAGAACGCTGGCAACCGAGGAAATTGGGAAGACGTACGGCGGGCGCGAGGTCGTCCGTGGAGTCAGTCTGCACATCCGGCAGGGTGAGGTGGTGGGGCTGCTGGGGCCGAACGGCGCGGGCAAAACGACCAGCTTCTACATGATTGTGGGGCTGGTGCGGCCGGATACAGGGCGCATCCTCACCGACGGCGCAGACATCACGCAGACGCCCATGTACCTGCGAGCGCGCGAGCACGGCATCAGCTACCTGCCGCAGGAGCCCTCCGTCTTTCGCAAGCTGAGTGTGGAAGAAAATATTCTCGCCG
The DNA here is from genome assembly GCA_964242585.1 of uncultured Bryocella sp. Classification (GTDB taxonomy): domain Bacteria; phylum Acidobacteriota; class Terriglobia; order Terriglobales; family Acidobacteriaceae; genus Granulicella. The sequence continues at coordinate 5,465 of CAXTBJ010000120.1, read as the reverse complement.
TGATGGAGACGCAGCACGGCACCTCACAGCATCGGCGCCAGCGGACGGAAGAGCTGATTTCGCAGTTGAGCCTCGGGCATGTGCGCAAGACGCAGGGCTTTGCGCTCTCCGGCGGCGAGCGCCGCCGGGTGGAGATTGCCCGCTGCCTGGCCATCAACCCGGCGTTCATCCTGCTGGACGAGCCTTTCTCGGGCATCGACCCCATTGCCGTGCTGGAGATTCAGCAGATTATTTTCAGCCTAAAGGCGCAGGGAATCGGCATTCTGATCACCGATCACAACGTGCGCGAAACGCTGAGCGTCACCGACCGCACCTACATCCTGATCGAAGGACGGATCTTTCGCACCGGCACACCGGGCGAACTGGGGCGCGATCCCGAGGTGAAGCGGTTGTATTTGGGGGAGAACTTCTCCTTCGGGAGCGGGGCCGATCCTGTGTGAGAGGCCGCCCCGCTATCGCTTTCGAGCCACGGCCGTGTGTACCTTTGTGCCAGTGGCGACGTGCCGGGGACGGAGTAAACTTTACGCAGTGTTGTTCGCAGGTTGAACGTGAGGCGCCGCTTGGCGCAAGTCCAAAACCGGCAGTGTGACCTGCAGCTTGAGCTGCAGCGTGACTTGCAACGTGACTGGGAGTTGGCCCCCGTTGTTGCAGCAGAAACTGAATGTAAAGCTCGCTCAGCGTCAGGTCCTGACCCCAGGACTTGTGCAAATGGTGGGCGTCCTTGCGCTTAACAATCTTGAGCTGAAGGACATGATCAACAACGAATTGGTAGAAAATCCCGTTCTGGAGGAGATTGAAGCCGCGGGGGAGACCCTGGAGCAGCGCACCGCGCGGGAGGGTGACCGCGAACGCAGCGCCGAGGACCTAGCCGGGGAAGGCGAGCGGCCCAAGGACGACCCCTTCGACCAGGTGGACTTCGGAAGTTACTTTCAGGAGTACCTGGACCCGGGCTTCCGCACGCCCTCCACCTTTGAGGAGTACGACAAGCCCTCCTTCGAGCAGTTCCTGACCAACCCGCGGACGCTGAGCGACCATTTGCTGTGGCAGATCGGCACCACGACGCTGCCGGCCGCGGTGCGCGCCATGGCCGAGCTGCTGATCGGCAACCTGAACGAAGACGGTTACCTGACGGCGAGCGAGGAAGAGATGCTCACCATGGGAGATGGGCAGCTGTGGGGCGATCGAAACGAGGGTGCCAGATGTCTCGCGGCGGCGCGGGAGGTTCTGTTCGCGCTCGATCCACCCGGCGTGGGCGCGCGCGACCTGCCGGAGTGCCTGCTGCGGCAGATTGCGGGTTTGCGGGCGGTTGGCGGTATTGCGGCCGGCGGTGATTCGCAGGTTCAGGCCGATCCGTGGGATTTGACGGAATCCATCGTCCGGGATCACCTGCCGCTGCTGCAGCGCAAGGACCTCCGCGAGTTGGCGCGGCTGTGCCGGCGGACGCCGGCCGAGGTGGAAGCCGCGGTAGCAGCGATCCGGCGTCTGGACCCAAGGCCCGGCCAACGGTTTCAGGAGGCCCAGACCCGCTTGATCGAGCCGGATGTGGCGTTTGTGAAACGCGGCGATGACTTCGTGGTGGTGATGAACGATGAGGACCTGCCCTCGCTGCGGCTGAACCAGGGTTACCGCCGCATGATGAGGGAGCGCGCGGTGGAACGCGAGGTGCGCGACTATGTAAAGGAGCGTTACAAGTCGGCGATTCAGCTGCTGCGCAACCTGGAGCAACGCAAAAACACGATTCTGCGCACGTGCGAGGTGATCGTCGGACGCCAGACGGAGTTTCTGGAGCGCGGGGTCGAGGGGTTGCGACCCATGATGATCAAGGAGGTCGCCGAGGAGATCGGGGTGCATCCTTCGACGGTCAGCCGCGCGGTGGCGAATAAATACGTGCACACGCAGCAGGGTGTGTATGAGCTGCGATTTTTCTTTTCCGAAGGTGTAAACGGGCCGGAGGGCGCGGACCTGCCGCTGCCCTTGCTGAAGCGCAAGGTGAAGAAACTCATTGAAGACGAGGATGTGCGCAAGCCCCTGACGGATGACGCGCTGACGGCGGAGTTGCAACGCCAGGGCATCCAGGTGACGCGGCGCACGGTGGCCAAGTACCGGGAAGATATGGGTATTCCGAGCACCCATCAACGCCGGCGGCGTTAGCGGCATCGTACCCACCTGAGGAGTACGCGTATGCACATTGAGTTTGTTGGACGGCATTGTGAGGTCACCGCCAAACTGCGGGCCGAGGCTACGGATTACCTGGAACGCATCGTGCACATCGCGTCCAAGGCCACGACCGCGCGCGTGATGCTGACAGAAGACAAGTACCGGCGCATTGCGGAGATCGAGCTGCTGATGCCGGGCGGCGACCTGGTCGCCAAATGCGAGGGCACCGACATGGCGCAGGTGCTGCATGATGCGCTGCGGCGGCTTGAACAGCAGGCCGTGAAGCACAACCAACGGGATCAGACAATTCGCGATCACAAGAAGCCGGAGGTCGATCCGGATGGCAATGTGCGCGGGTTGACGGAGAGTCTGAACACGCAGTAGAAGCGTCGTTCCTGACTGTACGGGTGATGGGGGCGTCGCGAGGTCAGATGCTAGGATGCAGCCATGGCTTCGCGCCGCACGACCAAACCAGAACAGCCCACGCCAGAGGCAGGCAGCGGGGATGAGCGTGAGCTTGTCATCCTGACGGGGATGTCCGGCTCCGGCAAGGCTTCGGCACTGAAGACCTTTGAGGATCTGGGCTACTACTCGGTCGACAATCTGCCACTGGAACTGATTCCGCGCTTTGCCGATCTGGTCGCCAAGTCCGCTGAGATCACGCGGGCGGCGTTGGTGATCGATGTGCGCGAGGGCAGCCGGCTGGACCGCTTTCCGACGATCCTGAAGCAGGTTCGCAAGGTGCTGCCGACACGGGTGGTTTTTCTGGAGGCCGCCGACGATGTCCTGGTACGGCGTTTTTCCGAGACACGCCGGCCGCATCCCCTGGGACGCGGCGAAACCGTGGTGGACAGCATCCGCGCGGAGCGCAAACGGCTGGACCCGGTGCGCAACGTTGCCGATATCCTTCTGGAAACCTCCAAGTTCAATGTGCACGAGCTGCGCGCTCATCTGAATGCGCAATTCGACCGGGCGGAGGGCGCGAGCGACCGTAATTTAACGCTGTCGATTATGAGTTTCGGGTTCAAGAACGGCGTGCCCACCGATGCGGACCTGGTCTTCGATGTGCGATTTCTGCCAAATCCACACTTTATTCCTGAGTTCCGCAAGCTGACCGGCAAACATCCCAAGGTGGCGAAGTACATTCGCCAGTTTCCCCAAACGAAGGAGTTCCTGGACAAGGTGACGGACATGCTGACCTTCCTTCTGCCGCATTACATCAAGGAAGGCAAGAGCTATCTTACGATCGGGATCGGCTGCACGGGCGGCCAGCACCGCTCCGTGCTGATTACGGAGGAGCTGAAGAAGCGGCTCGGCGCAGCGGGGTATCGGGCCAAGGCGGCACACAGGGATATGCCTCGCAAGGCATAGGAGACGCCGTCCTGTTCACACTGCCGCCGCTTTATGCCATCGCCGACATCGACACCCTGGCGCGGCAAGGTATGCCGTTGGCCGCTTTTGTCGAGGAGGTGCTGGCTGCGGGAGTAGAAATTCTGCAGCTGCGGGACAAGCACGGTTCACCACAAGAGGTTCTGGTGCACGCGGCGCAGATCTCGGCGGCGTTGGCCGGCAGCACGTGCCTTCCCGTGATGAATGATCGGGCGGACCTGGCGCTTCTGGCCGGTTGGCATGCCGTGCATGTGGGGCATCGCGATATGCCACCCGGGGCCGTGCACGAGCTTCTGGACGCCGGGGGTGCGCCGGGGAGCTTACGGATTGTGGGCATTTCTACCCATGATGAAGACCAGGTGCGCGCGGCGGAGGCGGGCGAGGCGGACTACCTTGCCATTGGCCCCGTGTTTCGGACCGGCACCAAGGCCGATGCGGAGCCGGCCGTCGGCCTGGAGGGCGTGCGACGGGCCCGCGCGCTCACCCGCAAGCCGCTGGTCGCGATCGGCGGTATCACACTCGAAAACGCACGCGCGGTGCGTGATGCGGGGGCGGACTCGGTGGCGGTAATCGGCGGCCTGTTTCGACCGGGGGAGCGTGTGGAGTCGGTAGCCGTGCGCCTGTTAGAGGCGATGGGCTGAAGTCAGCGCACCGGGCAGGAGCGGCCTAAGCCCTGAGCCGGCGACGATAACGCCTCACCGAGCGCCGGTATGAAGGTGCCGTGAAGAATGTTGTATTGTTGCGTTACATACCTCACCACACAGGGCCTGTGCTGCTTAGAAGGGGTCACGGGCGCGAACAGGGCCAATTGCCACTGCGCAAGCAGACGAACTTACAAGGACGGGAGAACGGAGTTGCATGGCGAATCTGCTAGCGATCAAACCGCTATCTTTACTGCTGCACGAGGCGGAGAACGAGGGAGAAAGCGGGCTGAAGCGCGCTCTGGGACCGCTGAACCTGATCACACTCGGCATCGGTGCAATCATCGGCGCGGGCATCTTTGTGCTGACAGGGCAGGCGGCCGCGAAACATGCCGGACCGGCCGTTGTGCTCAGCTTCGTTGTGGCGGGCATTACGTGTGCTTTTGCCGGCCTTTGCTATGCCGAATTTGCCTCCCTGATCCCGATCGCCGGCTCGGCGTACACCTACGGCTACGCTACCCTGGGTGAGTTCGTCGCCTGGATTATCGGCTGGGACCTGGTGCTGGAGTACGCCTTCGGCGCGGCTACCGTGGCCTCGGGTTGGAGCGGTTACTTCATCGGCCTACTGCAGGACTTCCACATCCACCTGCCGCCGCAGTTGACCACGACGCCCGGCAATATGCTGTATCTGTACAACGACCGTTGGCAGGCGCTCGCCGCGCTGCCGGCGGGCGTAAACACAGCCGGGTTGCCGCACGTTACAGGCATCTTCAACCTGGTGGCTTTCATTGCGATCCTGATCATCACGATGGTGCTCGTGATCGGCATTGAAGAGTCCGCCAACCTCAACTCCGCCATCGTGATCGTGAAGCTGGCCGTTGTTGGTATCTTTCTGGTGCTGGGTATCGGTTTTCTGCTGAAGCATCCCGAGGTCGCCCGGGCGAATTGGCATCCGTTCATTCCGCCGAGCGCCGGGCCAGGGGCCTTCGGCATCGGAGGGATCACCGCAGGTGCGGCTTCCATCTTCTTCGCCTATATCGGCTTCGACGCGGTCTCCACGGCGGCGCAGGAGGCGAAGAATCCGCAGCGGGATATGCCGATCGGCATCCTTGGGTCGCTCGTCATCTGCACGGTTCTTTACATCCTGGTTTCGGGCGTTCTGACGGGGTTAGTGAACTACCACGCTCTGAACGTGGCGGACCCAGTGGCGGTCGTGATCGACGCAACCGGTGTTCGCTGGGGCTCCATCCTGGTCAAGATCGGGGCTGTCTTCGGCTT
>CAXTBJ010000119.1:2413-8198 GCA_964242585.1 uncultured Bryocella sp. | reverse complement strand
GCCCTGGCCCTGGCCCACCAAATACACCGCCGGATCTTCTCCACCCTCGCCCGTATTCGATCGCGCCCCCAGCATATTCATCGCCGCGGTCACCGTCTGGTGCGCCTCCGGGCTCAACGACCCGAGCGACATCGCGCTCGCCACAAACCGCTTGCACAGTGATTCCGCCGACTCCACCACCGTCAACTCCGCCGCTGCCGGCCGAATCTCCAGCAGATCGCGCAGCCGCACCGGCTCATGGGCATCCACATCCCTCGAAAAAATGGCAAACTGCGCCGCCGGATCGATGGCCTGGGCCACATTGCGCGCACTTCCCACGGTCGCCTGCAAGGCCTTCACCGTCGGCGGCTGCCATTGGTGCGGTTCGCTGGTATCCGACTTACGAAACCGCACCCACCCAAAGTCCGGCAGATCGATCTTCTGCGTCGCCGCTGTTTGCTCCGCGGCAGCCCTTGCGGGGACCTCGGCATTCCAGCTCGCGCGCACCCTCCGCTCGATCTCCGCAAAGCCGATACCCGAAAGCGGGGCCGGCGTTCCCGGAAAACATCGTTCCACCACCGACGCATGCAGCCCCAGGATGTCGAACAGGTGAGCCGACCGGTAGCTGTCCACCACCGAAATGCCCATCTTGGACATCACCTTCGCCAGCCCGGCCTCCAGCGCCTTCAACGTCATCGCCTCGCCGTCCACCTCCGGGGCGGAAAGACCGCGTGCGGTCTCAAACATCAGCCACGGACACACCGCGCCCGCGCCGTACCCGATCAGCACCGCCGCATGGTGCAGATCGCGGCAGTCACCCGACTCCGCCGCCAATCCACAGCAGGTGCGCAGCCCCGCCACGGTCAACGCCGCATTCACCGCACCCACCGCCATCGCCATCGGGATCGGCAGCGCCTCCGCGCTCGCCCCACGGTCGGTCAGCAGCAGCAACGCCGCCCCGCTACGCACCTCCGCTTCCACGCGCGTGCAAAGCGCCGACACCGCCTCCTCGAGCGTCCGATCCGGCGCAAACAGGCACGGCACCTCGGCCATCGGCAGCGCCTCCGCGTGCGGGTACACCTTCGCCCGCAGCGCGGCCACCTGCCCCAGCGACAAAAACGGCGACGGCAACGAAATTCCCGGCAAGGGCGCGTGCATATCCAGCAGGTGCGGCCACGGTCCCAGCCGCGTGTGCAGGCTCACCACCACCGCCTCGCGCAGCGGATCGATCGCCGGATTCGTCACCTGCGCAAACCGCTGCCGAAAGTAGTGATACAGCGGCCGCGGCGAGCGCGCCAGAAACGCCAGCGGCGTGTCATCCCCCATCGACCACACCGCATCCTTGCCGCTCGCCGCCATGGGCTTCAGGATCAGGTTCAGATCCTCCTTCGTATACCCAAACCCACGCTGCAGCGCCGCGACCTCATCCGCCTCGGGCGCAGCCTCCGCTGCCAGCGGCTGCAGCGTCGCATCCTCCAGCAACGTTGCATACGTTGCCCCCGCGTCGAACAGATCCAGCAACTCGCTGTTGCGGTACACCCGCCCGGCCCCCAGATCGATCACCAGCATCTGTCCCGGTCCCAGCCGCCCACTCTCGACCACCGTCTCCGGGTCCAGATCCACCAGCCCGGCCTCGGACCCCGCCACAATCAGGCCATCCTCCGTCATCGCATACCGCGAGGGCCGCAGCCCGTTGCGATCCAGTGCCGCCCCCACGATATCGCCATCCGAAAACGCGATCGCCGCCGGTCCGTCCCACGGCTCCGAGCAGTCCGCATGATACCGCAGGAACGGCGAGACCCTGTCCGCCGCAGCCGGCGGCAACAGCATCCGTACCGACTCCGGGAGCGTCCGCCCGTTCTGCGAGACCAGCTCCAATACCTCATCCAGGCTCGTCGAATCCGTCCCATCCGCCGTCAACACCGGCTTGCATTCTTCCGGCAGCGTCGCCGCGCGTGCATCCATGCGCGCCCGGTTGCCCCACACCGTGTTGATCTCGCCGTTGTGCGCCAGCTTGCGCCCCGGCTGCGCGCGATGCCACGCCGGCAGCGTATTGGTCGCGTAACGCTGATGAAAGATCGCAAACCGGGTCGTGTACGCGGGGTCTTGCAGGTCCGTGAAAAACTCCGGCAGCAATCGCCCCAGACACATGGCCTTGTAGACCAGCACCTTGGCGGAAAGCGAACACAGGTAGCCGGTCGTCTCCCCGGCCAGCACGGCCCGCTCAAAGGCCTTGCGCGCCAGATAGAGCCGCCGCTCCAAGCCGCCGCTACCTCCGCTCGCGCCCCCCGCCGCCGAGCTTTCGTCCGTCAGCAGCACCTGCCGGATCACCGGCATCGTGCTCAACGCCATCGCGCCCAGCACCTCCGTCCGTACCGGCACATCGCGCCACCGCAGCACGCGCACGCCGTGCGCGCCCAGCACCCCTTCGAGCACAGCCTCGGCGCGCCGCTCCCCGGGGGGCAAAAACAGCATCCCGACCCCCAGGGCCTTATCCTCGGCCAGCGGCGTATCCATCTCCCGCAGCAACAGCGCGCGCGGAATCGCCGTCATCAGCCCCACGCCGTCGCTCGACGCCCCATCGGAGGCCACCGCGCCGCGATGCGCCAGCCGCGCCAGCGCCGTCAGCGCATGTTTCAGAATCTGGTGGTCGCCGCGCTCGTCCGCACCCTGCCCCTTCGTCGTCGCCACAAACCCCACACCGCAGGAATCATGGTCGAAACGCGGATCGAGAAGCGAGACCGGAACGGCGTCTGGGAGCGCGGCCGGCTCGGCCACAAACGGGAGCGCGGAAGGCTGCCGGTTCGGGGAAAGCTCGGCGTCCCTGTCCTGCGGAATTGAGGAAAACGGGGCCATGGTTCACTATACGTCGCTTACTTGGCGACGCCGGCTTCTTTCCCGCCTCAACTTTGGCCGCATCGCCGCCCATGGAGCTTGACATCAACCACGTGAATATTTATACATAAGAAAGTGCATTTTTATGCATTAAGTATCCCAGTTCTAGCCTCCAATTTCGCAGGATGGACCCAAACCCAATCCGCCTAATCCCTAATCCCAATCCGCCTAATCCCTACCGCCTGATCCCTACCCCCTAATCCCTCATCCCTAATCCCTAATCCCTAATCCCTAATCCTCTGGAGGCTCCGATCCGGTGAAGACTCAGCGCCAAACCGCGATCCGCGAGCTCCTGGTCCGCACCGCCGTCTCCAATCAGGACGAGCTCCGCCGCAAACTTGCCGGCCGCGGCATCCATGTCACCCAGGCCACGCTCTCCCGCGATATCCGCGAGCTCAAACTCCTCAAAGGCCCCGCGGGCTACGCCTTGCCCGACCCCGGCAGCCCTGGAAGGGTGAACCGGGAGTCCGAAGCCGCCGACTTCGACGACGCCCTGCCCGCCACGGCCGATCTCCTCGCCGGCTTCGGCCTCGAGCTTCGCCAGACCGGAAATCTGCTCATCCTGCTCACCGCCAAAGGCGCGGCCGGCCCGGTCGCCGCCGGCATCGACGATGAGGAGTGGTCCGAAGTCCTGGGCACCGTCGCCGGCGACAACACAGTGCTCATCGTCTGCGCCACCGAGGCCATGGCCGCTACCCTGCGCAAGCGCCTGGAGACCCACCTTGGCTAACCCCGACATCCAGCTCCGGGGGACTTATTTTTCGATAGCCTCCCCGTCGAAGGGTGGGGACCCCTCCTACGAATCCCAGGTAGCCCCTAAAAACCCCAACCAGACCCGCCCCCGCATCGCGGTCGCCGGCGTCTCGGGCTACACGGGCGCCGAACTCGTGCGCCTCCTCCTGCGCCACCCCGGCGTGCAGAACCCACCCGTCCTGCTCGGCCGGCTCCGATCCCCCCACAGCGCCGAAGCCGAAAAGCCCATCGCCCTGACCGAACTGCATCCCCAGCTCGCCGGTCTCCCCTTCGCCGACGCGCTCGCCGTTCAACCCTGGACGTGGGCAGACCTCGACCGCGAAGCCATCGACCTGCTCTTCCTCGCCACCCCGCACGAGCAGTCTCGCGCCTGGGTCCCCATCGCTCTTGCACAAAACATCCGCGTCATCGACCTCTCCGGCGCCTGGCGCCTCCACGACACTGGCAACCGTGCCGTTTACGGCTTTGTAGACCCTGACCCCGCGCTCGCTGACCGCACGCAGGTCCAGGCCGTCTACGGCTCCCCCGAACTGAACGGCCCGGCCATCGCGCACGCCCGCCTGGTCGCCAACCCCGGCTGCTATGCCACCTCGATCATCCTCGCCCTCGCCCCCATCCTTCGTGCACATCTCGCCGATCTCGACTGCGGCCTCGTCTGCGACAGCAAGTCCGGCGTCTCCGGCGCGGGGAAAAAAGCCACTGCGACCACGCACTTCATGTACGCGGCCGACAATCTCTCCGCCTATGCCGTCTTCGGCCATCGCCACACCGGCGAGCTGCTCGAGCAGCTCAAATTAACCGGCGATCAAATCCAGTTCACCCCGCATCTCCTGCCCATTCCGCGCGGCATCCTATCCACGGTGTACGTGCGGCTGGCAGAACCCGGTTCGGCTTCCGGCTCGGTGGACGGCCTCCAGCGCTGCTTCGACGACTTCTACGCCCACGCGCCGCTGGTCCGCATCCATCGCTCTCCGTCGTTACCCCAGATCCAGCACGTGATCCGCACATCCTTCTGCGACATAGGCTTCCAACTCTCCCCCGACGGCAAAAAGCTCGTGATCATCTCCTGCCTCGATAACCTGCTCAAGGGCGCCGCGTCACAAGCCGTCCAAAACATGAATCTCATGCTGGGTTTGCCTCAAGCGGAGGGCCTGCTGTGAGCCTGACGCATCTCCGTGTCCTCTGCGCAACCAAGGCGAGGGCCGCGGCAGCCCCCTACCCTTCGCGCGCTCTGCGTTCCGCTTCCCCCAGCCCGGCCACCGACCGCGCCCCGGAGTCCCACTAATGAAATTCGTCGTCAAACTCGGCGGTGCCGCCCTGGAAGACCCCGCCCTGCTCTCCCGCTGCGCCCACGCCGTCGCCGACCTCACCCGCGACGGCCACCGTGTCGCGCTCGTGCACGGCGGCGGCGTGCAGCTCACGCGCCTGCTCAAGCAGATGGGCAAACAGTCCGAGTTCGTCGCCGGCCTCCGCATCACCGACGCCGAAACCCGCGACGCCGCCCTCATGGTCCTCGGTGGCCGCGTCAACAAAGCCCTGGTCGCCGCGCTCGACAACTGCGGCCAGTCCGCCGTCGGCCTCACCGGCGGCGACGGCCACGTCTTCCGCGCCCGCAAGAAAAAAACCGAGCACGATCTGGGCTTCGTCGGCGAAATCGCCGCCACCGACCCCAAATGGCTCGACGCCATCTGGACCATGGGCGCCGTCCCCGTCATCAGCTCCATCGCCCTCGGCTTCGACGGCGAGTACTACAACATCAACGCCGACGAGATGGCCGCAGCCTGCGCCATAGCGACCAAGGCCGACGCCCTCGTCTTCCTCACCGACGTCCCCGGCGTCAAGGACATCAACGGCAACGTCATGCGCTGGCTCAAACTCCACGATATCCCCGGACTCGAACGCCAGGCCGTGGTCTCCGGCGGTATGCTTCCCAAGCTGGACGCCTGCAAGGAAGCCCTGCTGCACGGCGTGGGCCGCGTCCGCATCCTGCCCGCCGCCTCCGCGGAGGTCCTACCCGACCTACTAAGCTCCCGCGTAAACGACGGCACGGAGGTCATGGTCGCATGACACCCCCCACCGAATCTGCCGCTTCTCCTTCTACCCTTCCCGAAAGCAACCTGCTTCTCGCCCTTGCCCTTTTGTCTGTCATTCCCGCAGG
>CAXTBJ010000119.1:0-2313 GCA_964242585.1 uncultured Bryocella sp. | reverse complement strand
TCTGTCATTCCCGCAGGGAATCCGCGTTTCGCCCCGAGCGCCCCAACACCCCAGGAGACCGCCCATGCCTAACCTCCCCCAACTCCAAGCAGCCGAAGACAAGCTCCTGCTCCACACCTACGCCCGCAACCCCATCCTCTTCGTCCGCGGCGAAGGCGTCTTCCTCTACGACGAGAACGACACCGAATACCTCGATCTGCTCTCCGGCATCGGCGTCTGCGCCCTCGGCTACAACCACCCCGCCATCACGGCCGCGATCGCCTCCCAAAGCCACGCCCTGCTCCACACCAGCAACCTTTTTTTCCACGCGCACACCGCCGAACTCGCCCTCCGCCTCACCGAACTCACCGGCACCGACCGCGCCTTCTTCTGCAACTCCGGCACCGAGGCCTGGGAGGCCGCACTCAAGCTCGCCCGCGCCCACGCCGGCCTGCTCCGCGCCGAAGGCAAGCCCCTCGGCACAAAAATTCTGGCTCTGGAGCACAGCTTTCATGGCCGCACCATGGGCTCGGTTGCCACCACCCACAAGCTGGCCTACCGCGAGCCTTTCGCGCCCCTCATCGGCGGTGTCGAATTCGTCCCCTTCAACGACGTCGCCGCCCTCCGCGCCGCCTTCTCTGACGAGGTCTGCGCCATCACCCTGGAGGTCCTGCAGGGTGAGGGCGGCATCAATCTCATCTCGGAAGACTTCGTTCGCACCGCCCGCGAGCTCTGCGACTCGACCGGCGCCCTCCTCATCCTCGACGAGATCCAGTCCGGCATGGGCCGCACCGGGACGTGGTGTGCCTACCAGCACCTGGGCGTCCAGCCCGACGTCACCACCCTCGCCAAGCCCCTCGCCGGCGGCATCCCCATCGGTGCCATGCTCTGCACCGAAGCCGCCGCCCGCGCCATCGTCCCTGGCATGCACGGCACCACCTTCGGCGGCAATCCGCTCGCCTGCGCCGTCGCGATTGCCGTCATCGATACCCTGCGTAACGAGGACCTCCTCACCCACGTCACGGAGGTCGGGAACTACTTCCTGGGCCGGCTCCGCACACTTCAGACAAAGCATCCGGACCTCATCGTCGACGTCCGCGGCCTCGGCCTGATGATCGGAGTTGAGCTCGCCGACCCCGAAATCGCCAAGGCCCTGCTCTCCGGTATGATGGACCGTCACATTCTCATCAACCGCACGCACGAAACCGTGCTGCGCTTCCTGCCGCCGTACCTCATCACCGCCACGCACGTCGACCGCGCCATCGGCGCGCTCGACGAGCTGCTGGGTGAGCAGACTGACAAAGGCAGCGCCGGCACGCCCGCGCTCGCCGGAGAAACCGTCCATGGATAACAAACCCGTCCTGATGAATCCACGCCCCAACGGCAACGGCAGCGGCCTTTCCAAGGCCTCGCTCGGCATCCAGTCCGACACCGCCTTCACCGAAACCGCCAAAGCCCTCATCGGCCGCGATCTCACCTCGATCGCCGACCTCTCGGTCTCTGAGATCGCCGCGATTCTTGAGCTCGCGCACGCCGTCAAGGCCCAGCCCGAAGACTTCCGCCACGCCCTCGACGCCAAGCAGATGGTCATGTTCTTTGAAAAGGCCTCGCTCCGCACCCGCCTCACCTTTGAGGCCGCAATGAACACCCTTGGCGGCAACGCCATCTTCGTCGACCAGACCAAAAGCCCACTAGGCGAACGCGAATCCATCCCCGACGTCGCACGCAACCTCGAGCGCTGGATGCAGGTCATCGTCCTCCGCACCTACGCGCACGACACCGTCACCGAGATGGCCGCCAACGCCAACGTTCCCGTCATCAACGCCCTCTCTGACCTAGAACACCCCTGCCAGGCACTAGCCGACTTCATGACCCTCGAGGAGCGCTTCGGCACCGTCGAAGGCCTCAAGTTCACCTACATCGGCGACGGCAACAACGTCTGCCACTCCCTCATGCTCGCCGGCGCCCTTTTAGGCGCACACGTCACGGTCGCCACGCCCAAGGGCTTCGAGCCCCAGCTCGACATCATCCACAAGGCCATCGAAATCGCCGAAGGCACCGGCGGCACCATCACCCTCACCCACGACGCGGGCAAGGCCGCCGAGGCCGCCGACGCCGTCTACACCGACGTCTGCACCTCCATGGGTCAGGAGCACGAAGCCGCCCGCCGTGCCCCCATCTTCAAGCCCTTCCAGGTCAACGAAGAGCTCATGGCCAAGGCCCAGCCCTCCGCCGTCTTCATGCACTGCCTGCCCGCCCACCGCAACGCCGAAGTCACGGACGCCGTCCTCGACGGCCCCCAATCGGTAGTCTTCGACCAGGCAGAAAACCGCA
>CAXTBJ010000118.1:0-8361 GCA_964242585.1 uncultured Bryocella sp. | reverse complement strand
TGTACCTTGCCGGCGGCGCGGCGCATCCCGGGCCGGGTATGCCGATGGTGATGATGTCCGGCTGGATCGCGGCCGACTCGATCGATCAGGACGCGCGCAAGGGGCAGCTCAAAGAGCCCTTGCATGGCACGGACGACCGTACGCCGGCGTATGCCACATCTGTGTAAGCAAAGGGATGGGCCGAAGCAAAATCGGCTATCGGCCCATCTCACCGACGGAGTAGCATAAATCGCATGCCGCTTTCCCACGAGATGCCGGAGATTTCGTCCTTTACGCTGCGCTTTTTCCGGCGCGTGGTGCGAAGGTATTTCCGCCAGCATTTTCGCGCCGTACAGGCCCAGTATGCCGCGCGGCTGCGCAATCTCAATGGACCCATCATCGTCTATGGCAACCACTCTTCCTGGTGGGACCCCATGCTGGTGGTGCTGCTGGGCGAGCTGTTGCTGCCGGAGCGTCAGCACTACGCTCCCATCGACGGGCAGGCGCTGGAGCAATATCCGATCCTTAAGAAGCTGGGTATCTTTCCCGTGGAGATGGCGACGCCACGCGGGGCCGCCCAGTTTCTGAGCACGGCGGAGGCCGTTTTGACCGGGGGCGGCGTGCTTTGGCTGACGCCGCAGGGCCGCTTTGCCGATTCGCGCGAGTTTCCGCTCTCCTTCAAACCCGGCCTGGGTGCCCTTGCCCTGCGCATCCCGCACGTGCCCCTGGTGCCCCTGGCCGTCGAGTACACCTTCTGGAATGAGCGGCTGCCGGAGACCCTGCTGCACTTTGGCGAGCCGCTGCACGTCACCGCCGACGGCGCGACGGCACAGGCCACGCGCGAGCTCGAAGACGCCCTGGCGGCCGGTATGCTGGCGTTGCAGACCGCCGCGATGGCGCGCGACCCGACCGCGTTTGAAACACTGTTGACCGGCAACCGCGGAACGGGCGGGGCCTACTCCCTGATTCGACGCTTCAATGCCCTGCTGCACGGGCGCAGCCCCAGGCTGGACCACACGGAGCGGGGCGACGCCTAAATGACGCAGCCCGGCAGGACCACTCTCAGTCTTATAAAATTCGACTGGCCCACCGCCGCGCTCGTGCGAGGATAGCTCCGATGCTTGCGCTTGCCCTGCTTGGAGCTTCAACCGTCTGCGCCGTCTGGCCGGCAATCCTGTTCGGCGTCAATCTGCGCCGATACCGCGCGCCGGCGGCGGTTCCCTCCGCGCGGCCATTTCCAATCTCCGTGCTCATCCCGGCACGCAATGAAGAGGCCAATATCGGCGAGGCGCTGCGGTGCGTGCTGGCCAGCCGCGGCGTAGACCTTGAAGTACTGGTCCTGGACGACGATTCCGACGATCGCACCGGGGAGATCGTTCAAGCGCTGGCCGCCGGGGATGGGCGATTGCGGCTGGTGGAGGGCACCGGCCTGCCGCCCGGCTGGAATGGCAAGCAGCACGCCTGCTGGACATTGGCAAACGAGGCCTCGCAGCAGTTTCTGGTCTTTCTCGATGCGGATGTGCGCATCGAGCCGGAGTTGCTCGGGCGCATGGCCGCCTTCAGCGCGGCGCGAGAGGCGGCGCTGGTCTCCGGATTTCCTCGCCAGATCACAATTACCTGGCTGGAAAAGCTGCTGCTGCCGCTGATCCACTTCGTGCTGCTGGGTTTTTTGCCCATGGGCGCCATGCGCAGGACCACGGCGCCCTCCGCGGCAGCGGGCTGCGGACAGTTCCTGCTGATCGAGCGCGAAGCCTACTTCCGCAGCGGCGGCCACAACGCCATCCGTGAAACCATGCACGACGGCCTGCTGCTGCCGCGCGTGCTGCGCCGAGCCGGTTACAAGACGGATATAGCCGACATCACCGAGCTGGCCAGCGTGCGGATGTACGACTCCGCGGCCAAGGTGTGGTCCGGGTTGGCCAAGAATGCGACCGAAGGTATCGCCACGGTGGGCAAGATCGTGCCGCTATCGCTGATTCTGCTGCTGGGGCAGGCATTGCCGGCGCTGGTTCTGCTGTGGATGCTGTTTGGGCTGGCGTTTATGGTGCTTGTCGGCGGCAGTCTGGGCATGACCGTGGAACTGCACAACCCGCACCTCATCCTTACATTCCTTGCCGTGCTCGGTGCGGCCGTGGTCAGCAGTTATCTGCCGCGTCTCCTCGCGGTGCGCCGCTTCAAGCAGCCGCTCAGCTCGGCGCTGCTGCATCCGGTGGGAATTTTGGTGCTGCTCTGCGTCCAGTGGTACGCGCTGGGGCGCAAGCTCTTCGGCAGGCCGGTAGGCTGGCGGCAGCGTACCTACTCGAGCGAGAGCGGAACGCAGGTGGGGTAGGTGCCTTCCGCTGATTGCTCGGTAAAGGACCGGCCTTGGTTTGGCTGCGCTGCGGGGAAAGCAGATCCCTTCACTTCGTTACGGGATGACAAGAAATGACAAGACAAGAGGGCTTTGCCGATCTTCGACCGGCAAGCGGCAGGTCTAGACGCCTTTTTTGCGCGGTTCCCAGATGAATTTATGAATCTGCAGACTGAGCCGCGCGGGCAGGCCGTCGGCGAGCATCCAGTCGACCAGTAGGCGCGGATCGAGCGCCATGTTGTCCGCCGAGCGCTCGTCCGTCGGCGTCTTCGTAAAGGCCGGTGAGAGCAGGATCTCGCCGCAACGGGACGCGAGATCGTGCTCCCGGATGAAATCGCGGGCGAACTCGTAATCGGCACGGTCGAGCAGGACGAACTTCACCTCGTCCCTCGGGGTCAGGGCGTTGAGGTTTTCCAGGCGGAAGGTATGGGCCATGCCGGAGCCCGGGCACTTCACATCCACGATCTTGTGCACGGCCTCGGGCACATCGGCCAAGGGACGTTCGCCGCTCGTCTCCATCATGAGACGATAGCCCGCCTGGAGCAGACGTCGCATGAGCGGCAGCAGCTCGCGAGCCTGCAGCATGGGTTCGCCGCCGGTAAACTCAATCAGCTTGCAGGGCTGCAGGGCTTCGATCTGCGTGAGGATCTCATCGTTGCTGAATGGCTGGCCGCCGGTAAAGGTGTACTCCGAGTCGCACCAGCTGCAGCGCAGGTTGCAGCCCGCCAGGCGCACAAAGATGCACGGCACGCCGGCAAATGAGCTTTCGCCCTGCACGGAGCGGTACAGCTCAATCAGGCGCAGCGAACGGACAGAGATTTCGGCCCGCGGGGCGGGCGCGATGTGGAGGTCTTCTACGGGTTCGGAGAGGATGTCGAACATAGGTTGATGGCGGATGGCAAAGAGGCCTTGCGGAGATTACGACCGATGATGCTGACCGGTTGCCGGGGCCATGCCGTGCGGGTTGCGTGGCTACTCGTAGTATTTGGCGAAGCTGGTGTCGGTCTCGTAAATTGTGCAGTCTTTCACGCGAACGCGGCCTCCGGTCATTTTACCGAGCTCACCCGCGGTCCGGTCGAAGAAGTACCTGGCCAGGTTTTCGGCGGAGGGATTGATGGTGGTGAAGGGCTCCAGCTCGTTGATCATGTGGTGGTCTAGGTACTCGACCGTGGGCTTGAGTACCTGTTTCAGCAGCTTGAAGTCAAGCAGCAGGCCGTTGGGCTCCAGATCGGTGCCGGCCAGCGTAACCAGCACGCGATAGTTGTGGCCATGTGGGTTTTCGCACTTGCCGTAGTAGTCGCGGAGAAAGTGACCGGAGGAAAAGCCGGCCTGGACGGTAATTTCAAACATGCAGCCTGACTCCCCTTTCCAGATTGTGCCGATTTCGCAGATGAAATTCCCAAGGGGCCTCCGGACGCGTTCGTCCGGCTGCAAGCAGCGATAGAATCATCATACCGGCATCAGGAGTTCTTACCGCGCTTGCGCCGGCCCTGTTCGCGCTGCTCGTCGGCGCGGCGCTCGGCCTGCTCGAACAGCGCGGAGAGCACCCCGGCCAGTGCGATCACAAGCGAGATCGCCAGCAGCGCGATGCCGGTGGTGCGCCAAAGCGAGCTGTCCGACGGCGCCCCGGGGCTATCGCCGAAGTGCGTAAAGCTGAGCACGACGGAGAGCAGGGCCAGGGTGCCCAGCGTGGCAGCGAGAATGTACAGGTTGCGGCCCATAGCGGTACCTCCAGTGTAGGACCTGCGACGGCCGCCGCTGTCGGCCTGGCGAAATCGGCTTGCGGGCGTAGCTGAAGCTACAACCAGCTCCGCCCAGCTTTGACCAGCTACATCCAAAACTACAGTGCTTTGCGCACCAGGCGCCGGACGCCCTCCACCGCCGCTCCGAAGACCACATGCCCGGACAGACCGCCGACATGCTGGACCGGTGTCCGCTCGGCGGGCTGCGACATCCAGCCGAGCGCCGGCAGAACCGCTTCATTGGCACCCGCAAACAGGGCCGCGCCGAAGCTCGTGCCAAAGCCCGACGTGATGAAGGGCAGGTATTCGGCCAGGGCGCCATAGACACCGCCGCTGAGTGTGCCGAAGGCGAACTCGATGAAGGGCTCGGACTGCCGGCGTTGCGCGGGCGTGAGCTGCACCCCGGCGAGCTTGGCTGCCGCGTCGGCTGTGTGGTCGTGGGCCGCGGCGTAGCTCTTCAACAGATCCCCTTGCTGCCCGGTGTAGGTATTTTCGCCGGGCAGCCGGTTCTCGACAGCTTCCGTGCCCTTCAGGCTGGCGCTCTGAAAGGTGTTCAGGACGACCGTGCCGACGGCCCCGGCGACGGCCCCGGCGAGAAAACCCTTCACGATCGACCTCTTCGCGATTGCCTGCGTTGCCATATTCAAGACCCTCGACGTCTAGGACGGGCTTCGACGGAGGTGGGATGTCCGTCACGACGGCCGGCGGCTAGGCTATGGCCGTGGAGATTCTTTTTGACCCGCGCAAGAGCGAACGAAATGCACAGGAACGTGGGTTGCCGTTTGAGCGGGCTGCCGACTTTGATTTCAATACGGCAGTCGTGCTCGTGACGGTTCGCAATGGCGAGGCACGACGGGAGGCCGTCGGCTATTTGGATGACCGTTTGCACGTGCTCTGCTATAAACCGATGGAGAGCGGTGTACGGGTCGTCAGCTTTCGCAGGGCCAATGCAAGGGGCAAAGCGTCATGGATTTGACGTTACGTCGACGATCTGATTGATGAGAATGAGATTCCGGAGTTGACCGAAGAGGACTTCGCCCGAATGATTCCCTTCACTCAACTGCCGGAGGCAGAGAAAGCCGTGCTGCGGGAACTGAGGGCGGGCAACGTTGTTTTCCGCCCGGACCAGTGAAGAAGCCCGTTACCGTCGATCTTTCCGCCGATGTGCTGGAACGCTTCACAGCCACCGGCGAGGGCTGGGAGACGCGGGTGGATGGCGCGCTGCGGCAATGGTTGGAGGAGCATCCGCTGCCCCTTCCCAAGGCAAGCTGAAGCAGGGAGCTAAACCGTCTGAAAGCGATCCGAATCAGCTGTGTGCCTGATCGAGCACAAACCAGCCGTCGCCTACCTTCCGGAACTCGTAGCCGCCTGCGTTCTTCTTCACGTCATAAGGCTGCGAGCCGGCATCCTGATGAGCCGACCGGCAGGGTACGAATGGCGAGTGGGCCGAGGCGGGTGCGTCGGGGTCCGTGCAGAAGACGTAGCCGGTGGTGTGCCCGCGATGTAGAAGGCCTTCGCCGCCGGCGATAAAGAAGATATCGCCGGCCGCGTCCTGCTCCAGGCCATCCTGCAGGTTGGCCTGCGCGAAGAGCCGCTTGTACTGCTCCCAGCGGTCCGGGATGAGGGCGCCGCGGGTGCTTTGCGTCTTGCCGGTCGCGGCCAGGGTGACGTAGGCGCGGTTCAGGCGGCTGTACTCACGGTCTTGGTGCGCCATGACGCCGATCTGTTCCAGGGTGGCGCGGCGCTCGGCGAAGTGCTGTGCGAGGCTGTTCAGGCCGGGTGTTTTGGTGAGGTACAGGTAGCCGAACAGGAGCACCTCGACGGCAGCGGCGATGGCCAGGAAGGAGCCCAGCAGGATCAGCGGCGTCTTCAGCGCCGTATGCAGCTTCGTCTTGCCCACGAGGAGAAAGCAAAGCGCGGCGGCGATGGCGGGCAAAGCGATAAACAGGATGACCAAGGCTCTCCTCGTCGTTCTTGTGACTCTGCATGGAGCCGATGCCCCCACCCCCAATACTGCCCGTGTAGCGCGGGTAGGTTGGCAGCGCATGAACTGGAGCGGATTAGCAGAGGGTAGAGACAGGCAAGCGAGAACAACCGCAGATCCCCTCCGGGAAGGACAACAAAGGGCGAAGTGCCTGTACACAATCAGCTATTTTTTGCTCTGAAGGGTGCACTCCACAGTAAGTTGCCTATAGGACGCGGGCGAGGGGGCTCAAAAGCCTCAGCCGTGGCGATCTCCTTTCGCGTGACCACAGGACAATTTCTACAAATGTGACGACCTACCGACACATGAGGATCGGTATTGGAAGGCATCTGCCGCTCAGACCGAACCGCAAAGCCGGCTCAGGCAGAGCTGCCGCTTCTAAGAGCTCCTCCGATATAACGGGATATGCGATCTTCGGCGGCGGCACCGACGCGGTATGTGTTCTCAGGTAAACACGTTCATTTGATCCATCTCGCTCAACTGGCAGTGAGGGTGTGTACCTGTGCGCTGCTCTGTGCAGCATCACTGACCTCAGGGGGGCAATCCAGAGCCGAAGGTCACACCGCTTCGCCTTCTGCTGCCGGAGCCGGCCCGGTAACATCAGGGGTTGAAACGGCGGCGACCGGCAATCCCTTGTCGCCGAGCGACCGGCTCGGGTATGGCGATCTCTTCCGCCTGCAGCACGCAGGCGATGTTCAAATCAGTCCGGACGGGCAGCGACTTGCTTATGTCCGAACCTCTTACGACATCATGACCGATCGCTCCGTGCAGCGCCTGTGGTGGATCGATCTGAAGACCGGGGACCAGACGCTTGTCGTGCCCGGCCCTGCCTCACACCCACGCTGGTCATCGAGCGGACAGCTTGCTTTCCTGGCACCGGACGCGGAAGGGAATGCTCAGATCTTCATCCACACCTGGGCCACCGGCGCGACACTTCAGGTGAGTCGCCAGCCACAGGGCGCGGACATATCGAGTGGTCTCCCGATGGGCAGTTCCTGGCATTCACGATGTTCGTACCCGTACGGAGACGATGGTCCGGACTGGTCCACAAGCTTCCAGCTGTATGCCGCGGCAGGCTACGTGGTCCTGTATGCGAATCCGCGTGGTTCCACCTCCTACGGGGAGGCCTTTGCCGAACAGATCGCGCACGACTTTCCCGGCCACGACTATGACGATCTCATGAGCGTCGTGGATGAGGCGGTGAGCCGGGGCGTCGCCGACAAAAGCAGGTTGTTCGTCACAGGCGGCTCCGCGGGAGGCACCATGACGGCCTGGATTGTGGGCAAAACGGATCGTTTCAAAGCCGCCGTAGCGGAGAAGCCGCAGATCAACAGGTTGAGCCAGATCCTTTCAAATGACCAGTACACTGCGGCGAGCGCTCTCTTCGGCGGGATGCCCTGGGACATGCCCCAAACCTTCTGGGCCCATTCTCCTCTTTCGCTCGTCGGCAATGTAAAAACCCCGACGATGCTCCTCGTCGGCGAGGGCGATCGGCGAACGCCGCTTGGGGAGTCGGAGCAGTTCTACGACGCCTTGAAACTGAGGGGCATTTCCACGGAACTAGTGGTGATCCCCAACGCAGGCCACGAGAGCCTGGGTGCTCGGCCGACACAGCTCGCGGCGGAGATCGCTCTCACCTTGAACTGGTTTCGCGCACATGAGCCATAACAGCCCTGGCGACGCATCTGTCGGTACGGATCGGGACAGCAAACAGATCGGCTCCGGCGGCTTACTGCGTGGACTTCTCAAAAAATTGTTCCACGTCGCCGATCTCCGTGGTTCGCCGGTATGCCGGTAAGGAATCCAGAAATACCCGGCCGTAGCGGGTGGTGCGGATGCGGGGGTCGAGCAGCATGAGGACGCCGCGGTCAGTGAGGGAGCGGATAAGGCGGCCGAATCCCTGTTTCAGCGTGAGAACGGCCTGCGGAATTTGGAGGTCGTTGAAGGCGTTGCCGCCCGCGGCCGCGATGGCGTCCGTCCGGGCCTTGGTGATGGGGTCCGTGGGGACGGCGAAGGGCAGGCGGTCGATGATCACGCAGCTGAGCTGCTCGCCCTGAACGTCAATGCCCTGCCAGAAGCTGCCGGTGCCGAAGAGCACGGCGTTGGGGGTGGAGCGGAACTGCTCGAGCAGGACGTGGCGTGGGGCTGTCCCTTGTAAGAACAGTGGGTAGGGGAGCTCGCAGAGGAGGCGATCGTGCATGTCGCGCATGGCGCCGTGCGAGGTGAAGAGGCAAAATGCGCGGCCTTCCGTGATTTCGAGCACGCGGCGAGTCCTTTCCGTGGCCTGAGCGGTGAAGTCCGGGTGG
>CAXTBJ010000117.1:4313-8453 GCA_964242585.1 uncultured Bryocella sp. | reverse complement strand
ACGAGCCCATCTTCGAGATCTCCACGGACAAGGTTGACGCTGAGATTCCTTCGCCGGTAGCCGGCACCCTCACAGAGATCAAGGTGCAGGAAGGCGCCACTGTTTCCGTGAACAGCATCGTCGCCGTCATCGGCGGTGCGGGCTCAGTCGCAGCCGCCTCTAAGACGTCCGCGCCGAATCCTCCCGCATCCAGTACGGCTTCTCCCACCAACGCTAATGCAGCACAGTCCATGCCGTCGGCCGTCGCCCAACCCTCCGCCTCTCAGGGCGAACCGCAGCGATCCTCGCCCCTCGTCCGCAAGATTGCCGCCGAAAATAATGTCGATCTCGCTGCCGTTTCGGGAACCGGAGCCTCCGGCCGGATCACCAAGCAGGACATCCTCGGCCATCTGGAAGGCGGAGCCCAGCCAACATCGCAGCCCGCCTCACCGGTACCGATGGCCCCGGCCACACCTGCCCAGCCCGCGGCGCAGTTCCAAAACCAGACCACCCCGGCCTCACAGCCCGCACCGGACGCCGCTACCCACGCCACCTACACACAGGCCCAGTCCGCAGCCGCCACCACGCAGCCTGCTAAAGCCGCTGCCGCCCCCACCCCGCAACCCGGCGAACTTGTGCCCATGTCCAAGATGCGCGCTATCATCGCACGCCGCATGGTGGAGTCCAAGCAAACCAGCGCCCATGTCCATACCGTCTTCAAGGTGGACATGACCCGTATTAATCGCCTGCGCGAAAAAGAGAAGACCAAGTATGAGCAGCGCAACGGCGTCAAACTCACCTACATGCCGTTTATCACCCGCGCCGCGGTCCAGGCCCTGCGCAAACACGCTATCGTCAACTCGGCTACCGAGGGCGAAGCGATTCGCTATAACAAGCACATCAACATCGGCATTGCCGTCGCGCTTGACTGGGGTCTCATCGTCCCCGTCCTCAAGCAAACCGAGGAGAAATCCTTCCTCGGTATCGCCCGCGGCATCGTCGACCTCGCCGATCGCGCCCGCACCAAAAAGCTCGCCCCTGACGACGTAGCCGGCGGTACCTTCACGCTCACCAACTCCGGCATCTTCGGCGAGCAGTTCGGCACGCCCATCATCGCCCAGCCGCAGTCCGCCATCCTCGGCATCGGCGGCCTCAACAAGGAGGCCATGGTCCTCACCGATAAGGATGGCAACGACTCCATCGCCATTCGCTACATCCAGCGTTTCACCCTCGGCTTCGACCATCGCATCATCGACGGCTCCGATGCAGGCAAATTCATGACCGACTTCAAAACTTACCTCGAAAACTGGACGGAGGACATCGGCTGAATCGATAGGCGTCGGCCTGGCTCGCATCTTTCTGGTTGTCATCCCCGAAAAGGTCTGCGGTTCAAAGGTCTAACCCAACCGCAAGGCCCGAAGGAAGCTCCTTCGGGCCTTTGTCCTTACGCCGTCGCCCCCACCTCCGCCAATTCCCCTAAGATCGCCTCAATCTCCCCCGTGATCGTTCCCACGAGCGCTGTCAGCTTCGCTGCCGTGGCAGGATCTTTGATCTGCGCCGCGCTCTCCACCTCCGCCATGTCGCTGTTCACGGCCTTGAGATATGTCATCAGCGTCGGCGCTGGACCGGCATCCTTGATCACCACCGCCGCGGCCGCCATCGCGCTCTGTGCCTTCACGATCACCCCGTTCACGATCGGCGCGACTGCCGGGTCCACCAGCGTCACAAGCGTCTCTACCATCGGGGCCACATAGGTCAGCGTCGCCGCGGCACTCGCCTCCCATCCCGGCGCGTGTGTAAACAGCTTCTGCAACTCCGCCTTAACCCTGCTGTAAAACGAAATCTTTCCAGCGGCACTCACCGGCGCAGCGACAACCGATACAGCAATCACAGATCCACCCATAATTCATCCCCTAGGCCAATGCAATGGCACATGTTTTCAAATGTTTATTAGCTGACGCAGCGTCACTTTGACCGGCGTCACACAGCCTTGCCGCCGGGCAATGGGCGAAACCCGCGGTACGCACGCGTCAAGGCTGTATCGCCGTAAGCCGCGATCACTCGTGTCGCCTATAACTCAACACGGGCCACCGGCACCGCGCCAACCTGATCCGGCTCTTCGTGGCTTGGCACCATCTGCGGCTCCGCCGATCCAGGCGCCAGTGCCTTCACCCGCCCCGCATCCTGGCTCAGGCCGCTGACTGCAGCCGTCAGCAGCCCGCAACCCACGTCGAACCAGTCCCGAGCCGTCATCGCCAGGTGTCCTGCCGCGTCAAAATGCACGCCCCGCTCTGCCGCGAGCGCCAACACGCAAAGCCCAATCACTGTTGACTTCGGGCTCTGTGTAATGTGTGCCAAACTTCCCTGAAACACACCTTCCTCCTCATGTTTGCCTCGTCCTTAGCTAATGTTTCCCGCTCAGGTACGCAATTGCCATGTGCACAAAGGTCAGCGCTCCACCGAACACCCCTGCCATACCTTTAATGCGTTGCAGATTGCGCTCATGGCAATCCACCCGGCCTTCCAATTGCTGCAATCGCCCCGGCTGTCCTATTCCCATCAAGTGGTGCATCTGCACCTTCAGCCCACTCAGATCCTCAAGCACCCTCTGCTCAAAATCCGTCATCACCTCACCCTCCCCGCGCGTCCTTTGCGCTTCTGCCTGCGCCCTTTGCGTTCGTCTTTGCTTCTGGTTCTAATCCCCTTTTAAGCTGTAGGCCTTTATTTCCGGCTTATAACGCTCAAGATCACCAGCCCTTCAGTTCCTAATCCACCGGTACATTTACAAACAGAGCGCTGGACCACCGCGAATATAGCGGCGGCGTACTCGCGTCATACATCCGCACAAAAAATCGCTCCACCTGCGCCGTCCGCGGGATCGAGAAGTTCGCCACCGGACTACGCAGCACCAAATCGGGCGCATCCACCCCCACCCCGAAGTTCCAATCCCGCCGCCGCACCTCGAACCCGCCTCCGCTCGGCGCGGTCGCCTCCGCGCTCACCTGCAACGCCGTCGTAGAAAGACTCGTTACTATCAGCTGCGGCAGGTTCGCCAGCACCTCTGCCGGTCCATTGGCCGCGGTCGCGGGCAGCACGGCATCGCTCGCAATCGCCTCACTCAGCCGCAGACCGAGCCCATCGGCCCACTCCGTCGCCCAATCGTTGGCAAAGGCCATCTTGTACCGCAGCAGCTCCGGCACGGCATGCTCATCCGTAGCCACAACAGACCGCACCAGCAACGAAGTCGTCACTCCGGCGCTCGTCACCGCCAGCAGATCACCGGGCCACACATCCTGCACCGGATTTACTGTCGTGTACGTCCCCGCCAGGGCTGCCGATCGCGCCGTTCCCATCGCCAGCACTGCCTGCGCCGCGCTCTCGCAATCCGCGCTCGACCGCGCCACCGGCTCCGTTACCTTGCCCAGCCACCGGCTCACCCCCGCTACACTCACCCCGGCGCCTGCCGCTGTCTCTGCCGCCACGCTGGCCGCATCCGCCAGCCGCGCCACGGCCCTGCCCTGCGTCCGATAACTCACCGTCATGCGCTCGCCCGCCACCGGCACACGCCCCGCAAAGAACGTCACCTTCCCATTCGCACCTGCTGAAGTTCCATAGCTGGCCTCGCAATCGACACCCTGCCCGGCCGTGCCCACCAGCCGCGTCTCCTGCGTCCCATTCGGCAGCGTGCTCACCACCCACAAACTCCCTGGCCGCGTAACCTCCACCGAACCCACCGAACCTACCAGACCCGTCGAGTTCACCGCCGTAAACACGCAAGTCCCCGGCGTCCCGGTTATTCCCGCCCCTGCCGCGGCCGTGTCGTACAGCACCGTAGCCGGCGTGTTTGAGCTTGCACCCTCATCCAGCAGCTCAAACACCAGCTGCATCGCCGCCTCCGCCGCGCCTCCTCCCCCAAACGTCTGCACCACGCCGTCGACCATCACGTAGTACACCTGCGGCAGCCGCAGGGTCTCCGCGCAGTAAAGCCGCAGCCGCAGGGTGTAGCTGTGCCCCGCGGTAGGCGTAAACACCGTGCCCACCTCGGCCCCGTTCACCACCGGCACCAGCACCGTAACGCCACCCGTCGTGCTCACACTTTGCCGCACCCGAAACCCCGCGAAGCAGTTCGCCAGCACCGTCTGCGCGCTCGAATAAAATCCT
>CAXTBJ010000117.1:3173-4303 GCA_964242585.1 uncultured Bryocella sp. | reverse complement strand
AAATCCTCCCAGCATTCCATCCGAGCTGGCCCCAAACATTACCCCGCCCAGTTCCGCCAGCACAAACCCGCCCATCTCCATCGCATTCAGGGCTGTCAACGTGGTCTGCCCGTCGAAACCGTTGCCTCCATTCAGCATCAGTCCGGCCGCACCCAGCGTCAGGTGATTGCCCGTCGAGCCCACCACCCATTGCGACATATCGAAGCTGGCCTCGTTGAAGCTGTCTCGCACCAGCGTCCGGTTCGACCCCCGAAATGCCTCGTCGCTCAGTTCAAATACAGTCGTCGTGCCGTCTCCCAGAAAGATCTCCTGGACGTACGCCGCAGGCTCCTCCGCCCCGGAAACGGTCACATCGTTCGCCAGCTCCCGCACATTGCCTGCGCTGAACTCCGGGAGGTTCAAGCTCCCACTTGCATCGCTGAAACTGTGTGTGACCGCCCCCGCCGGCACCACCGAGACCGCCCCACCCAGCGCGCGGTATCCCGCATAGCTCGCCGCCGCGCCCGCTCCCGCATTGGCGCTCCAGGCCGCCGTCGGTGCGACCGCAAAGGCTCCGGTAGCCCGCGCATTCCCAACTCCCGCACTCACCGCAACCAGTGCCGCCCCACCCGCCTGCACCCGAGCCGCCATCTGGGCAACCAGCGCCGTCCCGCTCAGTGCCAGCGAGACCCCATCCACCGTCAAGGACCCGCCGGAGCCCTGCTTATCCAGCAGCCACTCATCGCTTACCGCCGAAATCCGTGCTCGATACACCGGCCCGCTCGTCCCTTGCCCCACATAGACGGCCACCGGCTCGGTCGCCAGATACCCGGTAAACAGGACAAGCCCCGCATCGCTCGTCACCATCACGCGCCCCCGCCGCACCGGCGTCGCTAGCCCCTCGATGCCAAGCACGATTTCCGCCGTGCACAGCGAGGGCTGATTCAACCGCCGCTGCACCCTGATGGGCCCCTCAGCCGCCACCGCGGCCGTATACTCCACCGCCCCTAGCCCATCCTCGTTATCAATCGTGATCCGCATACCACCCCCCAGCGCTGTTACGCCCTGCTCCTCTGGCTTGTCA
Source organism: uncultured Bryocella sp. (assembly GCA_964242585.1). Classification (GTDB taxonomy): domain Bacteria; phylum Acidobacteriota; class Terriglobia; order Terriglobales; family Acidobacteriaceae; genus Granulicella. Next base: position 3,240 of record CAXTBJ010000117.1, on the reverse strand, counting down.
TTCCCGAAGGGAATCTGCGTTTGCCGTTGCAACTGCTTTTGCCCTTGCTTTTCTTTCTGTCATTCTC
>CAXTBJ010000117.1:0-3073 GCA_964242585.1 uncultured Bryocella sp. | reverse complement strand
AATCTGCTTTCCGCCGTGCGCGGGTGCTCTCACTCATCGCGCCGCGATGAGTGTAGGAAAGACAAATCCTCAACCCGCCACATAACTCCGAAAACAAACTACCGACTCCCCATCCACCGCATCGGCCACCGGCAACGCCCGAAATGCCCCGCGCAACCGCAGCGCCTCATACCCACCCGCGCCCGGAGCCGTCGTCTCCGCGATCCCGCTCATCGTCTGCAGCCGCGGATAGTGCCAGATCACCCGTTCCCCTTGCTGCCCCTCACCCACAAACAGCGCGGACCACTCCTGAAAAAAACTGGACCCCTCGCGGTCGCAAAATCCCATCACCGCGCTCACCTTCATCCCTGCCGCTGGCACACCCGCCAGCAACGGAGCCTCCAGCGTCAGCACACCGCCACTCTCCGCAGCCACGCGCCCCACATTCAGCGTCACGCGCCGCAGGTAGTCCACATCCGTCAGCGCCGTCCGCACGTAGGCCCCACTCACACCGCTGCCGACAAACCCGAGCTGCCCACCCGCATAATCCAGATCCACAGCCACCAGTCCGCTCACCGGAAACGTCGCCGCCGCCGCCGTCCCCACACTCAGCGTGCTCGCCGTGGAGCCCGCACCCCCCGCACCCAGCGCCGCGGCCGCCACCGCCGTTCCACCCGACCCCGCACCTGCCGCACCCGCCGCCGTCGCCAGCAGATTCATCTGCTGCGTTCCCGCCGCCAATGACATCTGTAGCTTGCCCCAGCTCTCAAAGCTGAAGCGCACCGTCGCCTCCACATCACTGCGCACCTGGATCTGCGTCGCTGCCGGGGCTCCTGCCTTCACGGCCACAATCGCCGTCCCGCTCGTGCGTGCAAATCCCTCAATCCACCCCAGATCCACCCACGGCGCGGGCGGCGCATCCAGCGCAAACCCCCCGTTCTGCGCCGGATCGAAGATCGTCGGCTGCCCCGCCGCCCGATTCACCGGCGCAAAGTATGCCCGCACCCGCCGGATTGCCGGGGCCATCGTCTCGGTCACTACCCCATTCGCTGTCCCATTCATCGTCACAGCTCGCCCGCCTCCTCATAACTCATCACCGCGATCGTCACCGTGCGTGTCACCCGCTCGCGCTCCACCTTCGCCGCGCCAAACGCGGCGTCGCCCCACCAGATCCGCGTCCCCATCGCCACCGCCGGGCCTCCACTCATCAGCCCGCTGTAGCTGTTCTTCACCGCGTTCTGCGGTGCCTGGCTCACCGCCGCCAGCAGCTCTCCATCCATGGCCGCCAGCGCCCGCCCACGATCCAGCCCCCCGTGCACCGCGGTTCCCGCCGTCACATACGAAACCTGGCACGTCATCGAAACCAGCGGCAGGGCTCCTTGCACCGTCGCCACCTCACCCGTCCACTGCAGATGGAAGCAGTCCGGCAGCAGCCCTGAGACCTGCAACTCGTTCTCATCTACCAGCACACCCGGCCGCGTCACGCTCCGGACCACGACCGTCCGCCCCGGATTCAGCCCCGCCAGCCGACCCCGCAGCACCTCATAAAATGTGTCCTTCGCGTTCTGCACCGCACCCCCCAAAAGCCGCCCGGGCTTCCGCCTTTCCTGGTTGTCATTCCCGCAGGAAATCCGCGTTTGCCGTTACTCTTCTGTCTGTCATCCCCGAAGGGGATCTGCTGTCGCCCTTGTCTTGGTCATTCCCGAACCGGGGTGAGAAAGGGAATCTGCTTTCCCGACCTCAAACCCGAGCCGGCGCCACCAGACTCAGCCGATACCCGCAAACCCCATCACCCGCGAAAATCGGCTCACTGGCTGAAATCGTGTAAAACACACCCTCCACCACAACCCCGGCCGCCGACTCAAACAACTCCTCCGCCGACACATACCCGCCCGACCCAACCAGCGCCGCCACCGCACTCGCCCCCAGTAGCAATGCCGTGTCCACACCCGCCTTGCGCCAAACGGCCGGCCCTACCGGAGCATCCTGAAACGCCGGCGTCCCCAACCCCAGCTGCTCCGCATCATCTCCGCTCGAAGCCATCCCCGGCAGCCGCAACAGCACTGTCATCCCACGGCTCCCGATCGCCGTCTCCGCCAGCCGCACCGCATTCACACTCAGCGCTCCCGCTGTAAACCCCGTTGCACCCATGCGCTAACCCATCCGTTCCGCGACAAACGGCCGCAACATCGCCTGCACCTGCGCATCCAGCAGCGAATCGCTGAAATACTGCGTCTGCAGCGTATCCAACTTGCTCGACTTCACATTCAGCCCCGGCGTCGCCTGCGCATTGCGCACAATCTGCGCACAGGCCACCTTCAACGCGACCGGTGCCGCTGCCGGCCCGGCCGTATACGTCACCTCGGCCTCGCTGTAGCGCATCCCCATCAAATTCGGCGGCAGCCGCAGCTCCCCCGTCACCGTGTCGAGCAGGGCCGTCGTCGGGTCTACCGTCACCCACTGCCCCGGCAACCCGAACACCAGCGCATACTCCGCCAGCGTCCCTTCACGGCACTCCCGATCTGGTGAATACCGAGCCTGCACCGCCGTCACCGCTGTCACCGGCCCATAGCTAAGCTGCAGCGCCCCCCACGGCCGCGACACCCGCAGCCGCTCCGTATAGCTCGTAGAGATCAACGAACTACGCCGGCAAAACGCCTCCATCATCGCCGAAGCCGCCGCCACCCACGCATCCGCCGTCTCCACACTCAACCCATATACCGCATACTCAGTCGGCAGTAAATACGCCATCCACCCTCCATCAGGACTGCTACTTAGTTTTCATTCCCGAAGGGAATCTGCGTTTTAGTTGTCGTTCCCAGAGGGAATCTGCGTTTGCCCTTGCTTTCCTTCTGTCAATCCCGAAGGGAATCCGCATCCCGCCAAGCAGCAGGGCCCGGGTCAGCTCCAACCAACCCGGGCCCACGAACTGCTAACCACGAACCACGAACAATGCCTTAGCGATCCACCAGCACCTGATAATGCGCATAGTTAGCACCCTTCACCACCACCGCACCAAACTTCACCACCACATACTGCGAGGCCAGCGAGTTCGGCAGCCCCAACTGAAACACCCGCGGGGTAGCCTCGCCCA
>CAXTBJ010000116.1:5511-8766 GCA_964242585.1 uncultured Bryocella sp. | reverse complement strand
GCCGAACTCGCCAGCATGATCCCCATCGCCGGCTCCGCCTACACCTACACCTACGCCACCTTGGGTGAGCTCATCGCCTGGATCATCGGCTGGGATCTGATCCTCGAGTATGCCTTCGCCAACATGAGCGTCTCGGTCGGCTTTGCGGCGCACATTGTCGATCTGCTGGACTGGCTGAATATTCGCATGAACCCCAAATGGCTTTCGCCGGCATTTCTGCCGCAGGGCCTGCAGGACCTGGCGGGTAAAGACATCTTTCCGGTGGGCTGGCACGCCGGCTTCGACATCCCCGCCTTTCTGGTGGTGTTTTTCATCACGGTTGTGCTCGTGATCGGCATCCGCGAGTCCTCGCGCACCAACAACATCATGGTGCTGATCAAGGTCGCCGCCATCCTCGCGTTCGTCCTCTTCGGCATCGCTTTTATTCACCCGGGTAACTACCATCCCTTCGTGCCGAACGGATTTTCCGGCATTCTTGCCGGCGGTTCCATTATCTTCTTCACCTACATCGGCTTCGACGCCGTCTCCACCGCAAGCGAGGAGTGTAAGAACCCACAGCGGGATGTGCCTATCGGCATCATCGCCACCCTGGTGGTCTGCACGGTGCTGTACATGGGCGTCGCGCTTGTGCTCACGGGCATGGTGCCCTGGCGCACCGTCGTCGGCGACGGCGCGCCCATCGTCAACGCGCTCAAGCGGCTTTCGATTGAACCCGGCGGCCACCGTCTGCACTGGGTGCGTTTATTTGTGCTGATCGGCGCCATCCTGGGGATGATCTCGTCCATCCTGGTCGGCCAGTACGGCCAGGCGCGCATCTGGTTCGCCATGTCGCGCGACCGCCTGCTTCCCGATGCCTTCAGCAAGGTCCATCCACGTTTTCGGACCCCGGCTTTTTCGACGATCGTTGCAGGCATTCTCGTTTCGATCCCCGCCGGCCTCTTCGACGTGGGTTCCCTGGCGGAGATGTCCAATATCGGCACGCTTTTTGCCTTCGTACTCGTCTCGATCGGCGTCCTTGTGCTGCGTCGCAAGCAGCCGGAGCGCAGACGAGGCTTTCGCGTGCCCGGCGGGCCCGTGTTTCCCGTCCTCAGCGTCATCTTCTGCGTGCTGCTGATGGCCGGGCTGCCGACCATCACCTGGCTGCGGTTCTTCGTGTGGCTGATCGTGGGCCTGTGTGTGTATGGTCTGTACAGCCGGAAACGCAGTGAGTTCTACCGAGGCTGATCGGGCTCGCCGCGACGATCCAGCGAAAGCCGCTTGGCGGAAGAGAACTGTCATGTTCATGCCTGTGCATCCAACTGCCTGATGTCCTTTACATTCCTTACCGCCGAATGGCGCAAGATTCTCATGGCGCAGTACGAGGTCGCTCCGGCGATCCTGGCGCGCAGGCTGCCCCCCGGGGTCGAGCTGGATTTGTTCGGGGGCCGCTGCTTCGTTTCGCTGGTCGGCTTCCTGTTCGACCGTGTGCGCCTGCTGGGCGTCCCGCCGCCGTTCCACACGCGATTCGAGGAGATCAATCTTCGCTACTATGTGCGACGCCCGATGCCGGACGGCTCATTTCGCCGCGGCGTGATCTTTCTCAGCGAGCTCGTACCCAAGCCGGCAATCGCGCTGTTGGCGCGGGCACTCTACGGCGAAGCCTACTCCACCGCGCCGACAGACCACTTCTGGTCCAGCCAGGGTCCGGACGCGCACGCGGTGCGCCACGGCGAAAAGCCGCTGACCGTGCGCTATGACTGGCGCGGGCCGCGGCTGAAGCAGAACCGTTACCGCGGCCTGCGCCAGCATGTAGCGGTCGAGGCCGGCAATCAGGCCATGCCGCTTGCGCCGGGCTCGCTCAATGAGTTCATCACGGAGCACTATTGGGGCTACACGCCCACGCGCTCCGGCGGTACCGATGAGTATGCGGTCGAGCACCCGCAATGGCAGCTGTACCCCATCCGCGCCCACAGCATTTTGTGCGATTTCGGGGCGCAGTACGGGCCGAACTTTGCAGATCTGACCGATCGAAAACCCGATCACGTGCTGCTGGCCGAAGGCGCACCCGTCCGCATCCGCTGGGGCGGCCGGATTGCCTAATGCTTCCCGTGCAGCAAAGCAATCTTGAGCGACTCTTGCCCGATTTGAGCGTCTAATGCTCAGGTGTTGTGATCGACAGCGTTGGCCGCGGACCCGGCACCGAAGATAGGATTGTTTCCATGAGAACTATCGACGCATACGGTGGAGGCGTCCGCGTGCTGGACAGCCGCTCCACCGCCAGCCTGCTCAGCAAGGTGCTGTGGATCACGACGATCGGCTTTGTGTTCACGGCGTTTGGCGCGGCAATCGCGCCCACTTTCCTGGGCGGCGGTCTATTTTTCATCTTCATCATCAACATGGGCCTGATCTTTGCGATCAACGCCGCGAGCCGCCGCTCGCCGAGTCTGGCCCTGGTGCTGTTCTACGGCTTCGCCACGCTGATGGGCGTGGAGATCGGCCCGTTGCTGCATGCGTACATGCACATGGCCGGCGGTCAAAACGTCGTCTTCGAGGCCGCGATCACCACGGCGTTGGGTATGGCCGTTATGGGCACGGTCGCGCAGATCGTGCAATTCGACTATCGGCGAGTCGCCAACTATGCCTTCGCCGCCCTGCTCGGTCTTATCGTGCTCGGCCTGCTCTCCATGTTCTTTCACTTTCTTTCGCCCGGCATCTACGCCTGGGCCACGCTGGCGATCTTTTCCGTTCTCTTGCTGGTGGATTTCATGCGTCTGCGCGACGGCGGCCAGGGCCTCAGCCCCGTGCAGCTCTCGCTCAGCATCTACCTGGACGCGTTAAACATCTTTATCGCGCTTCTGCAGATCTTCGGCAATGGGAGCGGTGGACGGCGTCGGGGCAGCTGGAGCTAAGCTGCACCGAAGCAAACGTACCGGCGTCGTCAGGGAGTAAACACCAGGCGACGCCCACTTTCCATCCGCCCCCACGCGCTTTCAACATCACGCAGAGGCACGGCCTGAGTCTGAATACGGAAGTCGCCCTTCCCGTAAGCGTCGTACATCGTGCGCAGCGACTCAAGGATCGCTGCCGGCGAAAGGCTACCCAGGCCGCTGCCCAGCAGCTCCACCCCCGAGCTGCGCAGCCACGTCGCCGTGAGCTGAATGACACTCCCGGCAGCAGACCCAATCTGCACGAAGCGCACCCGCGGGGCACCGTCGCCAGAGCCGCTCCCGCTCCCGCTCCCGCTCAAAGACTCCAGCAGAAGCTCAGCCGTCCGGC
>CAXTBJ010000116.1:2996-5411 GCA_964242585.1 uncultured Bryocella sp. | reverse complement strand
CCGCTCCCGCTCCCGCTCCCGCTCAAAGACTCCAGCAGAAGCTCAGCCGTCCGGCCCCACAGGTAATCGAGAACCACCTGAATGCCCCCATCGGTCCCCATGGCCGTGCGCACGGTCTCGCGCAGGGTATCCGCCGACTGCTCCAGCGGGATCAACTCATCGGCTCCGAGCGCGCGCAGCTCCTCAAGCGCCGCCATATCTCTTCCGGTCGCGATGACCCGTCGCGCTCCCAGGTATTTGGCGACCTGCACCGCCTGCCTGCCGCTCACCCCGGTAGCCCCGTTCACCAGCACGGTCTCGCCGGGCTGCAGGCGCGCGCGGCCAAGCAATGCTCCCCAGGACGCGATTCCCGGGTTGCCCAGGGCCGCGGCCGTGACATCGTCGATCGTCTCCGGCAACGGCAGCGTGCGGCGCCGGGAGACGACGGTGCGCTCCGCCATGGAACCGAAGGGCGCGCGCGGGCTGATGAAGTACACGCGTTGACCGTCGGCCGTCCGCCCCACGCCGTCGTTGCCGGGTATGAAAGGGACCTGCGAACCGCTGGAATAGTGTTGGCCGCTGGTTTGGCTCCTGACGAGATGGCTCAGCGCAGCCGCGCTCACGGTGATCAGAACCTCGTCCCCTTGCGCCTGCGGCTCGGCGAAGTCGCCAAACCGCGGTCCCTGCTCGAAGCTCTCCACAACGGCTGCCCGCATACCATCTCTCCTTGCCTTCCCGATATGCTGGTCTGATGCTGCGTTCCCCCTCTGACGACACACCCGGTCTCCGCGACTGGCTTCGCGGCCTGCCCAAAGCCGAGTTGCACCTGCATTTGGAAGGCTCGATCACGCCCGCGACGCTGGTTGGATTGTCTGAAACCAACGATCCCGTGCCCCTGACGCTCGAGCGGGCCCGTGCGGTCTACCGTTTCGACGATTTCCCCAGTTTTCTAATGAGCTTTCGGGCCGTGACCGAGCGGCTGCACACGCCTGCCGACTACGAAACCGTCGCCTACAACATGGTGCGCGATCTCGCCCTGCAGGGGGTTCGACACGCCGAGGTTTACCTCTCCCTCGGCATCCTCTACCGCTTTGGCCGGCTGGATGTGGACGCCGTGATGCAGGCGGCGGAACGGGGCCGCGAACACGGCGAGCGCGACTTCGGCACAAGCGTCCTGTGGATCATCGATGCCGTGCGGCACTTCGGGGTGGAGGAGGGCCGACGGGTGTTTCGCAAGGCTGCCGACCTCCACGCACACATGCCCTCGGTGGTGGGCATCGGCATCGGCGGGGATGAGGCCCGGGGACCGGCGCAGGAGTTCCGCGAGGTCTACGCGGAGGCCAAAGCCGCGGGGCTGCACCTGACCTGTCATGCGGGCGAGTCGACCGGGCCGGAGAGCATCTGGGCCGCACTCAACATCGGCGCGGAGCGCCTGGGGCACGCCCTGAGCGCGGCGCGCGATCCGGAGCTGATTGACGTGCTGGTGCGGCGACAGATCCCGATCGAGCTGAACGTAACCTCGAACCTGCGTACCGGCTGCTGCCCCACCCTGCTCGATCATCCTGTGCGGCGGTACTTCGAGGAGGGCTTGATGGTGACGCTGAACTCCGACGATCCACCGTTTTTCGGCGCGAATCTGCTGGATGAGTACGAGATGGCGCACCGGGAGTTCGAGTTCCCGCTCGATCAGCTGCGCGAGCTGGCGGCCAACTCGATCGAAGCAAGTTTCCTCTCACCCGAACGCAAGCTAAAGCTACTGGGCGAGGTGGAACGGTACGGCTGGTAAGCCCGTGCTGCGGCTTGCCTTGCTTGACCTTCCCGAAGCCTGGGCCCCATCGAGCGCCTTTGCTCGATGGGTGGAACGAAATCTGCGTTTTGCCCCGGATGTACAAGCTGCAAGGGCGGGTAAGAGGACAAACCGTCCTGCCGCGTCGTTCTGGCCTAGGCCGGCACGGACACGCGCAGGGCCCGTTTCCGTTCGTTGATGCGGTTGAACTTGAACTGGAAGTAGAGCCCGCCGAAGAGCAGCGTCCAAAAGCTGTTCAGGTGCAGACCGAGCGGCTCGGGGCCGTTGAAGTGGTCGAGCAGTTCGCGGCGAAAGACGAAGCGGGCGACCAGGATCAGGATCAGCCCCGCGAGCCCCAGACCGGGCAGGTGAGACTCCAGCAGCGGGCCGCCAAAGGCGTTGTAGCGCACCGTGGCCCACAGTCCCGGCAGCTTGAACAGATAAAGGATCGCCGCGGCGAGGTAGAGCAGCAGCGCGGAACTGCCCCGCTCCACACGGCGCAGCCAGCTGGCTTCCACGACGTCCCAGACCACAAAGAAGAATCCGCCGGTAAGGAGGCCCAGAATCAGCGCGAGCCACCAGGGCAGATCCGGAGGATCGGGATACAGCGCGGCCGAATAGGGAGCAGACGGATATGGGGCGGCAGGATA
>CAXTBJ010000116.1:0-2896 GCA_964242585.1 uncultured Bryocella sp. | reverse complement strand
ACGGCCGGGATGCCCGGGTTTTGCGCCACATACGCCGCGAAGATAGCCCCCACCAGGGCCCACTCCGTCGAGCCCTCCGGCTGCGCCAGATCGGTCAGCAGGATATTGCCGGTTTGCAGGTACCGGCGCACCTCGGCGTCGGTATAGGGGCCGTACATCTGCCCATTGCGTGTGATGCGATAGGTCATAAGCACTTTCCGTGGAGCCGCCGAGTCGGCGAGGCTGTATGGGTGTACGCGAAAAGGACGCGGCCGGTTCAGAGGGCGTCGGCGTCGGGAGCACTTCCGTGGATATCGTCCGAGGTGTCGGCCAAAGCGATGAGTAGGCCCTCCCCGCCTTCCACCGTGAGTGCGCCGCCGGTCGACGCGCCGGTGCCGTCGAGCACCGTGGTGACGATCACCAGCCCTGCGGCGCATTGCGTCACGACCGGCTCCGTGCCCAGGTTCAGCAGCACCTGAAAGTCCGTGCTCTGCCCGCCCGGCAGCCCGGTACGCCGGAAACGCAGCAGCGAGCCCTCGGCGCGGACCTCCGCGATGCCGCCCGCGTGCAGCGTGTCATGCCGGCGGCGCAGCGCGAGCAGGCGACGGTACAGGGTCAGCATGGATTTGGGCTCGGTGCGCTGGGTGCCGGCATTGCGGGTCGGCCAGTCCGCCATCAGCGGCAGCCAGGGCTCGGCGGCCGGGGGGCAAAACCCCGCGTTGGGTGCGTCGACCCACAACATCGGTGAACGCTCCGGATCGCGCCCACGCCCCTTACCGGGCTCGTTCTTCTCGGCGGGGTCGCGCACCTGGTCGGGCGCGATCGGGACGTCCTCCATGCCCAGCTCGTCCCCGTAGTAGAGCGTCGGGGTGCCGCGCAGGGTGAGCAGCAGCATGGCGGCCGCGCGCGCCTGCCGCGCCCCCATACGCGAAGCCAGACGAGGCTGATCGTGGTTGCCCAGCACATAGTTCGGCCAGGCGCCGGGCGGTAGCAGGCCCTCGTAGCGGGTAATGATTCCGGCAAGGGCGGCGGCGGTCCACTCGGTCTGGATCAGGCTGAAGTTGAAGGGCAGATTGGCGCCTCCAAGCTCCGGTTGCTGCGGGGAATGCTCCTCCGTGCCGCCGGTCTGTGCGGGACGGCCGTAGTAATACTGCACGAGTTCAGTCAAAGGTAAATAGATCTCGCCGATCAGCACACGGTTGGATCTCGCCGTCACCTGGATTTGAGGGTCCGGAGGTCCACCCGATCCGATGGGCGGCAACGTGGGGCCGTAAGCGTCCATCAACGTGCGCATCTCCCGCACGATGGCATGGGTTCCGGGCTGATCGGCGTTGTGAATGGGCAGGGTTTTGGCGCTGTCCTGCATGTTCGGCTGGTAGGCGGGGTTGGGTGGATTGTCGCGGAACTGCTCGTCCTTGATCAGCAGCCAGAGCACATCCATGCGAAAGCCGTCCACGCCGCGGTCCAGCCAGAAGCGCATCGCGTCGAACATGGCTGCGCGCACCGCCGGGTTGCGCCAGTTCAGGTCGGGCTGCTGCTCCAAAAAGGAGTGCAGATAAAACTGCCCCGTCGTCTCATCCCACGCCCATGCCGGGCCGCCGAAGTGCGAGGTCCAGTTATTCGGGTACCGCTCGCTGACCGGACGTGCATCGTCGAGGCCTGCGGGCGGCGCGGGCTCGTGCCACACGTACCAGTCGCGCTGCGGATCTTCTCGGGAGGAACGCGAGGCCAGAAACCACGGGTGCCGGTCCGAGGTATGGTTCGGCACGAAATCGAGAATCACCCGCAGACCCTTGCCATGCGCCGCGGCCAGCAACGCGTCGAAGTCGGCCAGCGTGCCGAAGAGCGGATCGACCCCGGTGTAGTCGGCCACATCGTAACCGAAGTCGGCCATGGGTGAGGGATAGACCGGCGAGATCCAGACCGCATCGACGCCGAGCCCGAGCAGGTAGTCGAGCCGCGCCGTGATGCCCTTGAGATCGCCCACGCCGTCGCCGTCGGTGTCTTGAAACGACCGCGGATATACCTGATAAATCACGCCGGTCTGCCACCACTGCGATCCGACGAATTCACTCTCAGCCATAGGCCGCTTGGATGCAGCGGCGTAGCATCGGGGTATGACGCATGACGCACCCACACTGCAGCTTGCAACACCGGGTCGAGAAATTTCAGGTACAGCCGCAGAATTCCAGGAACTGCTGAATGAGGCCGAGCGCGCCCACGGGCACCTCTGCGCGGGACAGATTCTGGGCGTGCGTATGGCGATGCTCGCGCTGGACCGTCTCCGCATCCACGCACCACGTCACAAGCTGCTGCCCAACGGCGAGCCCAACCCCGACCGCAAGCGGCCGGTCGTCTTCGTGGAGATCGATCGTTGCGCCACCGACGCCATCGGCGTGGTGACCGGCGCGCGCGTGGGCAAACGGGCGCTGAAGCTGCGCGACTGGGGCAAGATGGCGGCCACCTTTGTCGATCTCGACGCCCGGCTGACGCCTGACGAGTACAAGGGCCTGCGCGTGGTGGCGCTTGAAACGTCAAAGGGTCGCGCCAGGGAGCTATACCCCGAGCTGCCCAAGAATGAGCAGCAGATGCGTGCCTACCGCGAGCTGCCCGATGCCGAGCTCTTTGCCGAGCAGTGGGTGCGTGTCCCCCTGCCTCCCAGCGAGTTTCCCGGTTTCAAAGGCGAGCGCGTCGTGTGCCCGCGCTGCGGAGAAGGAGTCAACTTCGACCGCTTCATTGAGGTGGACGGCGAGCGAATCTGCCTGGCCTGCGCGGACCCCGGAAGCCTCTACTACGTTCCACTCTAGGCGACCTCGATTCCAGGCGACCTCGATTCCAGGCGACCTTAATGCTAGAGCCGTTCTCGTGCAGGTGGGGAATCTGCCGTCATCACAAGCAACAGGCCTAGCCACCGCCC
>CAXTBJ010000115.1:0-8954 GCA_964242585.1 uncultured Bryocella sp. | reverse complement strand
AGTGTTCAACGTTCCCGCCGAGCCCACCTGCAGCGTCTCCACGCCCAACCGCAGGTAATCCACGGGGCTGGCCGGCGAGGCGAAATTGAAGACGAAGTCCACGGGACCCAGATCGAAGGGCGTGCAGATGTCACGATCCTCGAACCGGAACCGCTCCTCGCGCTCCAGGTGTTTCAGGTTGGCGAGATTGCCGGTGCACAGATTATCGACGCCGATGACCCGATTGCCCTCGGCCAACAGCGCGTCCGACAGGTGCGAGCCGAGAAAACCGGCCGCACCCGTCACCAGAATCGTTTGACCGTGCTTTTCGATCGCCATCACACCCCCGCCGCCGCCGGTTCGCGAACCGGCGTCACCGCCGAACGGCCGACGCTGAGATAGGTAAAGCCGTGCTCCAGCATTACCTGCGGATCGTACAGATTGCGGCCATCCACCACAATCGGGTAGCGCATCAGGGTGTGCAGTTTGTGCAGATCCAGGGTAGCGAACTCATTCCAATCGGTCAGGATCAGCAGGGCATCGGCGTCTTTGGCGGCATCTTCCACGGACTCCGCGTAGCGCAGCGCGGCGGAAGGCGGCAGCTCCAGCTTGGCCCGTTCCATGCCGGCCGGATCGTACGCACAGATGCTGCAACCCTCGCCCAGCAGCATGTCCACCAGGTCGATCGCCGGCGACTCGCGCACATCGTCGGTTTCGCCCTTGAACGCGAGCCCAAGCACGGCGAGCCGCTTGCCGCGCAGCGTCCAAAGCGCGGAACGGACCTTGCCCAGAAAGCGCTTCTTCTGCGCGACATTGATACGCTCCACCTCCTGCAGCAGGCTGAAATCCACACCCAGCTGCGCGGCCACCGAACGGAACGCGGCCACGTCCTTGGGGAAGCAGGAGCCGCCGTAGCCGATGCCGGGCCGCAGAAATTTGGGCCCGATGCGGGAGTCCAGACCGATGCCGCGCGCCACCTGCTCCACATTCGCGTCAGCCGCCTCGCAAAGGTTCGAAACGGCGTTGATGAAGGAGATCTTCAGCGCCAAGAACGCGTTCGACGCATGCTTGATGATCTCCGCGCTCTTGGTCGAGGTCAGCAGCAGCTTGGGCCGGGCCACATCGGAGCAATCCCCGGCGATGGCGCCCTCCTGGCCGTAATACGTGCCTTCCGTGAGGGGGGCATAGATGGCCTGCATCAGCTGCGCGGCGCGCGGGCTGTCCGCGCCCACGACGATGCGGTCCGGGTGCAGAAAGTCCGCGACCGCCGTGCCCTCGCGCAGGAACTCGGGATTGGAGACGACATCGAACAGGTCGCGCCGCACCCCGTTGCGCTCGATCACGCGCCGAATCCACTCATTGGTGTAGACCGGCACCGTGCTCTTTTCGATGATCACGGTGTAATCGGTGATGTGACGGGCAATCTCGCTGGCCACGGCCTCGACATAGGACAGGTCCGCGTCCCCGGTCTCCGACTGGGGCGTGCCCACGGCGATGAAGATGGCACGGCTGGACTGCGTGGCCTCCGCCAGGTCGGTGGTGAACCGTACCCGCCCATTGCAGTACCGCTGCATCAGCGCGGGCAGATGATTTTCGTGAATGATCGGGTCGCCCTTGCGCAGAGCCGCGACCTTCCGTTCGTCGTTATCGACGCAAATGACGTTATGTCCCATCTCGGCGAAGCATATCGCTGCGACAAGACCTACATAGCCGGAGCCGACCACTGCAATCTGATTTGCTGTTTCCATGTCCCTCGTTCCTGAGGAATATCCTAACCTTTGAGTAGTGGGGTTATTTTATGCCACTCTCGTGTTAGTACGTTCCAACAAGCGGGTCAGTTTGGCCCATTTTGGGATTTATTCGGCTTAGACTCGCGCTAATGAGTTCGCCTGGCACTGAAACAAGCGTCGGATTTCCGGATTTCAACTGGCGCGACAGCGCGCCCCGGGAGGTCAAAGGGGATACCACCCTGGCCGATTCCCTGCTTGTCATCCGCAAGCGAAAATGGCTGATCCTGGCCTTCTGCGCTGCCGGCATCCTGCACGGCTATTACAAGGCCTCCACCCAGCCCAGGATGTACGAGGCCTACGGCAATATCGAGATCCGCAGCGGCGCGGCCTCCGAATACCGCGTCAACGCCGCGCCGCTCGCCGAGGACACCTACGACATTCCCACCCAGACCGCGATCCTGAAAAGCGACAGCCTGCTGCTGACCGTCGCGCGCGATCTCGACCTGCCCAACGACCCCGACTTCACCGGCGACCCCCATGCGCCGCACGTGAGCCTGGACGACCCCGGAGCGCGCCAGGCCGCGTTGAGCACCCTGCAGGGCGCGCTCGAGATTGCACCGATCCCCAAGACAGACATCGTGCGCATCACCTGCCGCACGCTGAACCCCAGGCTCTCCGCCGACATCGTCAACAAGCTCGTCAAGGAGTACATCCAGCGCAGCTTCCAGTCGCGCTATGACGCAACCAAGCTGGTCTCCAACTGGCTCTCCAACCAGCTCGGGGACCTGAAGCAGCAGGTGGAAACCTCGCAGGCGCAGATGATCGACATGGGCAAGCGCCTGGGGGTGCTGGGCTTCGACACCAGTCACAATGAGATCACCACCAGCATCGACGACCTGACCCGCGCCGCAGGCCAGGCGCAGATCAACCGCATCATGGTGGAATCGCGTTTCCGGGCGCTGAACGGGATGGACCCCAGCGCGCTCGACGGCTCGATCGGCAACCTGACCGGCAACGCCGGCTCCTCCAGTCAAAACCTCAACAGTTTGCGCGGCCAGCTGGACACCCTGAAGGCGCAGCTCGCGGCCAGCGATACCACGGCCGGGCCAAACCTGCCGCGCGAAAAGGCCCTGCACGCCCAAATCGCCGAGCTCACCCGGCAGATCGACACGGAGCAGCAGCGCACCCTGGTGCAGGCCAAACAGGATCTGGTGGCCGCCCGGGCCAACGAGGGCCAGACCCGCGGCGCGCTGGAGTCCGCCAAATCCAATGCCTATAAGCTGCGCGACGATCTAGTGGAATACACCATTCGGCAACGTGAATTTGACTCCCAGCGCACCCTCTACGAGGGCCTGCTGCAGCGGCTACGCACGGCGGGTGTGCAGGCCGGGCTTGAGTCGCAGGAGGTCGATGTCGTCGACAATGCCGTCCCGCCCATCGGCCCGTCCCTGCAGCCCAAAGGCTCCATCATCATCGTCGATCTGCTTGTCACGCTTGGGCTTGGCCTGGTACTGGCTTTTGTGCTCGAAAGCCTGGATACCAGCCTGAGCAGTGTGGCGGAGATCGAAACCATCTCCGGCCTGCCTTCGCTCGCGCTGATTCCCAAGGCCCGCCGTTCGTCCGATCCGGCGCTGCTTTCACCCACGCAGCGCAATCTGGTCGTGCTTTCGAGTCCCAAATCGCAGTTCGCCGAGGCCTTCCGCGCGCTGCGCACCTCCCTGCTGCTGTCGGTGGCCGGGCGCGAGCCGCAGCTGCTGCTGCTGACCAGCGCGACCCCTTCCGAGGGCAAGACCACGGCCTCTCTCAACCTGGCCGCCGTACTGGCCCAGCGCGACGTGCGCGTGCTGCTGATCGACGCCGACCTGCGCCGGCCCACGGTGCACCACCGCTTCGGCCTGAACGGTAAACTCGGCCTCACCTCCGTGCTGACCGGCAGCGTGGAGCTGAAGGATGCCGTGCAGACGGTGAAGGAGCTGCCCTCGCTCGATGTGCTGGCCAGCGGCCCCATCCCCCCGTTTCCGACCGAAATGCTGGGTTCCGACACCATGCGGCAGCTGCTGCAACAGGCGCGCGGCATTTACACCCATATCGTGATGGATTCGCCGCCGCTGCTTTCCGTAACGGACAGTGTTGTGCTGGCGCGCGAAGCCGATTCGGTTGTGCTGATCGTGCGCTACGGCAAATCCACCAAGCACGCCGTGCAGCGCGCGCGCGATCTGCTGGTCCGCTCCGGTGGCCGCCTCGCCGGTCTCGCGTTGAATGCGGTGGACCTCAATTCACCCGAGTATTACTCCTATTACGGCTACTCGGGCTATGCCGGCTACGCGGGCTACGGCTCCGGCGGCAACGACAGTAAAGGGTGGGAGACCCAGGGACCGGCTCCGCGGCCGCCGGCCTCCACCTCCTCAGGAGCACTGAACGCATGAGCCCCCTCGTTTCTAGTTTCAACTCCATGCCTTCGCACGCCATGTCTTCCGGCAGCCGCCGGTCCTCCTACCTGCGCTGGCTTCGGCTGCTCGGGGCACTCGCCGGCCTACTCGGCGCCGCCGCCGGAGCCCCCGCCCAGTACAACGGCCCGGCCACCGGGGCCGACCACAGCGCGGCCGGCCCTGTCACCGAGGAGCGCCGGCTGCTCTATCCCACCACGCCGGAGACCGTCCTCAGCACCGGGGATCTGCTCTCGATCCACCTCTTCGGCGACTCGGACTACACGGTCTCGGTGCGCATGGCGACCGATGGTACCGTTCTGCTGCCGCTGATCGGTACCGTGAACCTGAGCGGTTTAAGCGTCACCGCAGCCGAACAACTCATCGGACAAAAACTGGAAACGGCGGGCATGTACCGCAATCCGCAGGTCATTCTGTCGATCGCGGAAGGGCCGACCTCGGTCGTCACGCTGGCCGGGGAGCTGCATGCGGTGGTGCCGGTGGTCGGCTCGCGCAGCCTGTATGCCGTGATCGCCTCGGGCGGCGGTTTACCCCCGAGCGCCAGCCGCTCCGTCACCATCCTGCGGCCCGGGCAGCCGCAACCCATCACGGTCGATCTCGGCAACGACCCGCTGCACAGCGCGGCCGCCAACGTCCCCACCTTTCCGGGCGATACGGTCGTCGTCTCCCGCATCGGCGTGGTCTACGTCATGGGTGAGTTCCGCTCCCCCGGCGTCGTGCCGCTCACCAACTACGGTCCGCTAACGCTGGCGCAGGTTTCGGCCATCGTCGGCGGCCCCGTGTACGACGCCAAATATCAGGAGCTGCACATCATTCGCAACAACGACGGCCGCAAGACGGTCTCCACGCTGAACATCAAGGACGTGCTCTACGGGCGCGCGCCCGATCCGGTCATGCAGCCGAACGACATCGTCTTTCTGCCGCCCAGCGGTTTTAAGGCGTCCATGACCAACGGCAGTCTGGGCTCCGTGCTCGGGGTGGTCTCGTTCGCCCTGGCCGCGGTCTCCACGCTGCGATAGTCCCCGAGCCCACCCGTCCCATGCAAGCGATGCCGAATCTGAAGCCAAAACGCCGGGTGCGGCTGGCCTACGTGGTCAGCCATCCGATCCAGTACCAGGCGCCTCTGCTGCGGCGGCTGGCGCTCGAACCGGACATCGAGTTGACCGTCCTGTTCGGCTCCGATCTTTCCATTCGAAGCTATCGGGACGAGGGCTTCGGTGTCGAAGTCGCTTGGGATACGCCGCTGCTGGAGGGCTACCGTTCGCGCTTCCTGCCCGCTCTGCGCGATCCCGGCACGGTGACCGCCATCACGCCGCTCAGCCGCAGCCTGCTGCGCGCCTTGCGTGAGGCGGACGGCCGCCCGGCCTTCGACGCGCTCTGGGTGCACGGCTATGCGAGTCTGAACTCCCTGCGAGCCATCCTGGCCGCCCGTGGGCTTGGCGTGCCGGTACTGCTGCGGGCGGAAAGCTGGCTGGGCGACCGGCCGCGCAGCGCCTCGAAGCGGCTCGTAAAGGCAGCCTTCCTGCATCTTCTGCGAAGCTCGATCGCGGCGACCCTGCCCATCGGTTCGCACAACGCCGAGTACTGGCGAACGTACTTCGGTGCGCGGGTACCCCAGTTTCCGGTGCCCTATGCGGTCGATAACACCTTCTTCGCCGAGCGGACCGCCGCCGTTCGGGCCGGCAGCGAGCGGGCTGGCGCCGTTCGGGAAACGGAGCGGCACCGGCTGCCCGCGCTCCGCGCGGAACTCGGGCTTACACCGGGGCGGCCGGTGATCCTCTTCGCCTCCAAGCTGCAAACGCGCAAGGGCGCCGCCGATCTGATCGAGGCCTACCGCCGGCTTTGCGCCATGGAGGAGATCGCGCCGACACCCTACCTGGTCCTCGTCGGTGACGGCGAGGAGCGCACTCGTCTGCAGCGCCTCTGCGATGAGGCCGGTCTGCACGATGTACGCTTTGCCGGATTTCGCAATCAGACCGAGCTGCCGCGCTTCTTCGCCCTCACCGATTTATTTGTCCTGCCCTCGCGCCATGAGCCCTGGGGCCTGATCGTGAACGAGGCCATGGCCGCAGGCTGTCCCGTTATTGTGTCCTCTGAGGTCGGCGCGGCCGCCGATCTCGTCTCCGACGGCGTGGAAGGCTTTGTCTTCCCCCCCGGCAATCTCGGCGCGCTCACCACGGCGCTTGCGCGCTGCTTCGACGGCTCCACCTGCCTGCGCTGCATGGGGCAAAGGGCCGCCGGACGCATGGCGGCGTGGGATTTCGAGGCCGATATTCGGGGTCTGCGCGCGGCGCTGGCCCACGTCACGCACCTGATTCCGGCTTCGCCGTCTCGGCCGGCCTTTGCCTTTGCTCCTGCTTCCTGACATGAGAATCCTGCATCTAGTCCGTTCCATCAGCCCAGCCTCCGGCGGCCCCACGGAGGCCATCCGCATGCTGATCGAGCACGCACCCGTCGGTTATACGGCCGAGGTGGTTACGCTGGACGCGTCGGACGCACCCTTCCTACAGGAAATTCCCTGTCCTGTGCATGCGCTGGGCGCCCCGGCGCACGCCTGGAACGCAGCGAGATGGTACGCCGCGGGCCTGTTGCCCTGGCTCCGGGCCAATCGTCACCGTTTCGACGGCGCGGTGGTTCACGGTCTTTGGCAGTTCACCGGCGTGGCGGCCTGGCTCGCCCTCGCCGGCAGCGTACCGTATGTGGTCTTCGCGCACGGGATGCTGGACCCGTACTTTAAACGCGCCTTTCCGCTGAAACATGCCAAGAAATGGCTCTTTTGGCTGGTTGCGGAGTACTGGGTACTGCGGCGAGCCTCGCGCGTTCTGTTCACCACCGCGGCGGAACGGGATTTGGCCGCGCAGAGCTTCTTCCTGTACCGCTGGCGGGCGCTGGTCGTGCCCTTGGGAACCACCCCCGCCCCGGCGGATCGCCCAGCGTTGCAAGCGGCCTTCGCCGAGCGGCTTCCCGCCTTGCAAAACCGGCGTTTTCTGCTCTTTCTCGGCCGCATAGACCGGAAAAAGGGCTGCGATCTGCTGCTGGGGGCCTTTGCCGAACTTGCTCCATCCATCCCGGACCTGCACCTCGTCGTCGCGGGACCGGACCCGAAGCACTGGGAGCCGGCCTTGCAACAACTCGCAGTCAGGGCCGGGGTCGCCGACCGCGTGCACTGGCCGGGGATGCTGCGCGGCGAGGCCAAATGGGGAGCCTTTGCCGCCTGCGAGGCCTTCATCCTGCCCTCGCACCAGGAAAATTTCGGCATTGCCGCCGTGGAGGCCCTCGCCTCCGGCAAGCCCGTGCTGCTGGCCGCGCCGGTCAATCTTGCCCCCGATCTCGCCCGCGCCGGCTGCGCTCTGGTTGAGTCCGATACGCCGGCAGGCACGCGGCGACTCCTTGAGCGCTGGCTCGCCTTGCCCGCCGCGGAATGCGCGGTCATGGGCGAATGCGCGCTGGCCACCTTCGCCTCGCGGTACGACATGCGGCGCAATGCGGAGACCATCCTGCGCGTCTTTGAAACCCTTGCCGCGGAGTCCGGACCGGCCGTCTCTGCCGCGGCGGAGGCGGTCTAGATGCTTCGACAGGCGGACTACCGGGCCTCCGACGCCCTCAGCTTTACCCCCGGTAGCGATGCGTTCGCCCGCCCGGCATTTTCCGCCGGCAACCGCGCCCGCCGCGCCCTGTGGAATCTGTGCTGGCTGCTGCTCTACCGGACCTCCCCCCGGCCGCTGCATCGCTGGCGCGGCACCCTGCTTCGGCTGTTTGGGGCTCGGCTCGGGCCGCACTGCCACTTTTACCCCGGCTCGCGGGTGTGGGCCCCCTGGAACCTGCAGTGTGCCGACCACGTCGCCGCCGCCGATGGCGCCGAGATCTACAATCCCTCGCCAGTAGAGCTCGCCTCGCATGTCATCCTCTCGCAGGGCAGCTACCTGTGCGGGGCCACGCACGACTACAACGACCCGGACTTCCCGCTGATCGCCTATCGCATGCGGATCGGTGCCCATGCCTGGATCTGCGCCCGCGCCTCGGTCGCGCCCGGCGTGCATGTCGGCGAAGGCGCGGTGCTTGGCCTGGGAGCGGTCGCCACCCGCGATCTGGAGCCCTGGACCATCTACGGCGGCAACCCCGCGGTGGCGCTCAAGGGTCGTCAGCGTCCCACCCGAGGGATCGGCGGCCAGGAGCTCCAGGCATGATCTCGGTCCTAATTCTGACCAAAAACGAGGAGCAGGACCTGCCTGGCTGCCTGGCCTCCGTCGCCTGGTGCGACGACATCCAGGTGCTCGACTCCGAAAGCACGGATCGCACGGCAGAGATCGCGTTGGGGCACGGTGCCGCGGTCACCCGCCGAGCCTTTGACGGCTACGCCAGCCAGCGCAATGCCGCTCTGCGGTTACCCTTCCGCCATCCCTGGGTTCTGGTGCTCGATGCCGACGAGCGTCCGACCCCGGCACTCTGCACGGAGATGCAGGCCGCCGTGCGATCCGCCCCGGCGGAGGTCGCTGCCTTTCGCCTGCGTCGCCGTGACTATCTTTGGGGCACATGGCTGAAACACGCGCAGCTGACGCCCTTCTACGTGCGGCTGCTGCGGCCCGAGCGCGTCCATTACCGGCGCGAGATCAACGAGGTGGCCGAGGTCGACGGCGACATCGGCGAGCTCACCGGAACGCTGGAGCACCTGGCTTTTTCAAAGGGGGTAGCCCATTGGGTCGCCAAGCACAACGACTACTCCACCCGCGAGGCAAGGCTGCTGGCCAGCGGGGATGCGGTGCAGGCCGCTTCCGTGCGCCGGGCGCTGTTCAGCCGT
>CAXTBJ010000114.1:0-9007 GCA_964242585.1 uncultured Bryocella sp. | reverse complement strand
GGAACAATGTGGAGGAACGGGTGCATTGTTTGAACCTGGGCGCCGATGACTGTCTGCTCAAACCATTCAGCTTTCACGAGCTGACGGCCCGTTGCAATGCCATTCTCCGGCGCGCTGGCAGCTTCGCCTCGGCGACATTGAGCCACGGTCCCATTGAGATTGATCTTCTAAGCCGTAAGGTCTGGAAAGAAGGCCAGCCTATTGAGCTTACCGGTAAAGAATTCTCTCTTTTGGAGTATTTGGTACGTCGCCGAGGGGAGTGCTGCTCCCGTGAGGTTCTCCTACGAGATCTTTGGCAGGTGAAAACAGATGCGGTGACCAACGTAGTCGACGTGTACATCAATTACCTACGCAAGAAATTGGCTATCGCCTCGTTGGATGGTGAGCCGCCTGCGTCTTTGATCGAAACAGTGCGAGGCTCAGGATATCGTTTTGCCGGCCTGAGTCAGAGTGCGGCGTAGAGAATCCCATGCCGCTTTTGGACCCATGCGCCGCGAAACTGCCCGTTTCGCCCAAACAGCAGCTTCCGTCATTGCCGGCGGACGCGCTCGATGCCGAGCTTCATGCTTTGGCACAGCCGATGGCGAGTCTGCAGTGTCGTCTGGAGATCGGTTTGTTATTAAACGATGTAAATTCTGCGCGAGAGGCACTGCGGGAGGGCTTGTTGGAGGTGAAGCGTCTTACGGCCTCGATAGATCGTATGCGTGCTCTCGTTTTAGAAGCGGCCGACAGAGAAAGGTGGGCCGATTAAATGCAGGTCGGCGAACGGGTCGTTATTCTGGCCAGTGCAGACACAGCTTTGCGCCAGCGACTGTGCACGAGCCTGGAAGGTATGCGTTGGCAGGTGAACCAGGCAACTGGAGGAGCTGCGGCCATGGCGCAACTCGAGGAGTGTCAACCTGAAGCCTTGCTGCTCGACGGCTGGCTTCCTGATTTGGAAGCCGGGGCGCTGGCGGACGTGGTGCATCAACTCTATCCGCACATTGATTTGCTTCGTCTAGACGGTACCGCTATCGCGGATGGTGCAAAGAGCGTTCGTCGGCATGAACTTCTGCATGCCATTCGCGAGGCCGGGTCTGCCGCATCTTGGGACGCGGCCATCGTCAGCCCTGCCGCGGTCAGGTCACCATTATCGGCGACAGACGAGTCAGCCGAGAAGTCACGGTTCGGGTCTGAGCAAGCGCAAGATGAGCAGATGTCGGAGGCGCAAACGATCGTTTGCCATCTCCCCCGTCTTGTCGGTGCAAGCGCGCCGATGCTGGAATTGGCTCGCCTGGTTCGGCTGGTGGCGCCCCATCAGGCCAGGGTCCTGATTGAAGGAGAGACCGGTGCAGGCAAGGAGCTTGTAGCGCAGGCCGTGCATGGTCTCAGCGGTCGGGTCACAAAACCGTTTGTGGCGCTCAATTGCGCGGCGATTCCTGAAGCTCTCCTGGAAGCCGAGCTCTTTGGGCACACGCGCGGGGCGTTTACAGGAGCGGTACAGGCTAGGGTGGGCCGTATCGAGGCAGCCGACGCTGGAACGCTCTTCTTGGATGAAATCGGAGAACTACCCTTAGCCCTGCAGGCAAAGTTGTTGCGATTTCTAGAAAACGGCGAATTGCAACGGATCGGGGGAAATGAGACGGTGCGCGTGAATGTACGCGTGATCTCCGCGACCCATCAGTTCCTGGAGGAGCGCGCCCAAGCGGGAAGTTTCCGCCTGGATCTTTATCACCGTCTGGCGGCCTTCCCGGTGCAGGTCCCGGCTCTGCGGGACCGCCTGGAGGATCTGCCCATGCTGGCGAATTACCTGCTCGCGGAGCTTGGTCTAGGCTCTCCCAAGAAACGGCTTACCTCCGGAGCGCTGGAGAGACTGGCGCAGCATGACTGGCCGGGGAACGTGCGGGAGCTGCAGAACGTGCTGCAAAGGGCGCTCATCCTTTCCGACACCCAACCTGCCATCACATCTCAAGACATCTTGTTTGGCCGTCTAAGGCGAAATTAATACGAAGCCGCTTCCTAAAGCGATCTGGCCGCTGTCGCACAGCGTAGACCACATTAAAATTCCTGCCTTCGGCCATCAAAATGTAATATTTCAGTCAATTACCGCAAGAACTTACTCTAAACTTTCGCTTTCTGTTTGCTTAGAATTTTTTAAATGAACACTGTCCCGTTTGGCAACGCATTTGCTTTTTCTTCGTGTGTGTAGGCGACCGCAGAGATGACTGGATCGAGATGGTTCGGTTCAGGAACAGCTTGAGCGAGTGCCCCGTGAGGATGAGTGATGATGCATTTCACAGCAGCAAGCCAGCCAGACATGATTCCAGGTGCGATCGATTTTCCCCTATCCCTCTTGGGTTCGGGACAGCTTCCGGTTCGCCCCGAGGTGGAGAAGGCGAATACCTCGTTGGGGGCCTCCGGCTTCGATCGAGATCGGGCCACCGCTGAATGTTTGTCCATGGTGCGATTCATGGCCCGGCAACTGCACGCGCGTCTACCCCAACATGTGGCGCTGGAAGACCTTATCTCGGCAGGCACACTTGGGCTGATCGATGCTGCCGCAAAGTTTGACGGCAATAAGGAGATTCAGTTCAAGAGCTACGCGCAATTCCGGATCAGGGGCGAGATGCTGGACTCACTGCGGGCGACAGATTGGAGCCCCCGCGTGCTGCGGCGGCAGGGCCGGCTTATTGAGCAAGCGGTACGGGATCTGTCCTCGCGAGGCGTGCAAGCGCCCACCGACAATGAAATTGCCCACGAGCTCGGTATGTCTTTGGGGACCTATCAGCAGCTTCTGGCGGACCTGAAAGGTTTGGAGGTCGGCAGCCTTCAGATCGAGCGGAATGAGGATTCGGGTGAGCAGGAGATCAACTACATCCCGGGTTCACCAACCGAAGATCCCCTTTTCCGCTGCCTGCAAGGCGAGATGCGCGGCCGGCTTGCCGCTGCTATCGATACGTTGCCGGAGAAGGAACGGCTCGTGCTCAGCCTGTACTACCACGAAGAACTCACGATGCGGGAGATCTCCCAGGTGCTTGGCGTAGTGGAATCCCGTGTATCCCAAATGCATTCTTCAGCCGTTCTGCGGCTGCGCGGAGTTCTCGGTGCGGGGAGGAAAGAAAAGGTCAACACACGTTCTTCACGCAAAATGGTGTCTGCGCGTGAGGTGTCGTCCAAAAGACGTGGCGTCGCCACAGGCTTGTCAAAGTAAGGGGGGAACAAAAGGAACAAAATATTTTCTCAAGAAGCTAATGTTTTTCGAAGAGTGGCCGTTAAGAGCAAAAGCGAGGCCAAAGCATGCAAGAACAGCTATCTCCGTTCCAACCGATCGTCTGCAGCGTGCTCTCAAACGATCCGCGCCAAAAACGAATCTTAGAGTTGCAAGCCGAAATCGCTGAAGGCACTTACTGGATCGCGGCTGAGGAACTTGCCGCAAAGTTGATGCAATCCATGTTGCTGTCGCACTAATTGGTCATGGAATGTACTCTGGGCATGGCGGCTGTCCGGAAGATAAGCCATCAGGAATCAGTGGGGGAGTGAGTTCGATGGGGAAGTGGATTAGTTTGAAGGCAAGCGACGGACATGAGCTGTCCGCCTATGAAGCAATACCTGAAGGCCAAGCAAAAGGCGGTCTGGTGATTATTCAGGAGATCTTTGGCATTAACGCTCATATTCGCGGCGTGGTCGAGCGTTTTGCCAAAGAGGGGTACCATGCGGTCGCACCGGCGCTCTTCGACAGGATAGAACCCGGCATTGAGTTGACCTATGAGGGTGAGGATTTGCAGCGTGCCGCGCGATTGATTGTTCAATTAGCTCCAGCGACGGCTTTGGCGGATGTCGGCGCCGCGTTCCAACGAGTGCACGGCGAAGGGATCGGAGCCGCTACGGTCGGCTACTGTTATGGGGGGCTGATGTCGTGGTTATCTGCCACCCGTGGTTCGGACGAGATCGGATTTACACCACGGTGTGCGGTGGGTTACTACCCCGGCGGAATCGGGAAGTTTGCGGCCGAGGCGCCGAAGTGTCCTGTTCTGTTGCATTTTGGAGCGGAGGACGACCATATCGGCATCGACCAGGTCGATGCTGTGCGTCAAGCGCACCCGGAGGTGATGGTTTATCTCTACGAAGGTGCCGGTCACGGGTTCAATTGCGATGCGCGGGCCAGCTTCTCGCCGCAGGCAGCGGCACTGGCGATGCAGCGCACCCTCGGCTTTTTAAGCGAGCATCTCGGATAGTTTGGAGAGGTCCGCTTTTCTCTTTACGGCGTGCCGACCCACTCCAGGTACAGCAACGCCGGGTGGCATTGCGTGGTAGTCTGATTGCTGGACACTGAGAGAAGTGCCTAGCATATAGAAACAGGAGCAAGAAGCACTGTGTTGGCACCTGCAAAAAAGAGCGACATCATCACGAAATTTCGCACGCATGATTCGGACACTGGAAGTCCGGAGGTGCAGATTGCGATCCTCAGCGAACGTATCGGTGAGCTGACAGAGCATTTCAAGACACACAAAAAGGATCATGGTTCGCGCCGAGGGCTACTGATGCTTGTTTCCAAGCGTCGGCGTCTGTTGGATTATCTGAAGAAGACAGATGGCGATCGATACCGCGAGGTGATCGGTAAGCTGGGCATTCGCAAGTAGTTCGAGGCCAAACTGCCCACTGCCCATGTGTGGAAAGAGCTACTCTTGCGCTTATCTGGCTGTGGTTATTTGGCTAACAAGGGGATCGTCCCGAACTTGCTTGTTCTCGGGCTTTTAACGAAATCAGCTGGTCTGTTCTCTATGCATTTTCAGATTCGGACGCGGAACTCCATCATGGTCGGTACTGAATATGCAGCCTCAACCCCGTCCGGCATCGTCCGACGGGGTTTGTGTTTAGGAAGCCTCGCGTCCGATCCGGATGCGAGGACAAAGATTAGAATTGTCAGAACGTAAAGGAAGACTTTATATGCAAGATACTACCGTCGAGCTTGCCGGGGGCAAGCAGATCAGATTCGAGACGGGGCGTTTGGCGAAGCAGGCCTCAGGGGCTGCTTTCACGACAAGTGGCGATAATGCGGTTCTTGCCACGGCCGTTGCCTCATCGGAGCCCAAAGAGGGAATCGACTTTTTTCCCCTCACCGTGGAATATCGTGAGTTTACCTATGCCGGCGGCCGCATCCCGGGTGGTTTTATCAAAAGGGAAGGGCGTCCGAGCGAGAAGGAAGTATTGACCAGCCGGCAGATTGACCGTCCCATTCGTCCCCTGTTCCCGGAGACGTTCCGGAATGAGACGCAGGTAGTAGCGTTCGTCTATTCGGCAGACAAGCAGAACGATCCGGACGTGCTTGGTATAAACGGTGCAAGCTGCGCCCTCGCGCTGAGCGACATTCCATTCCACGGACCGGTAGGGGCTGTGCGCATCGGTATTGTCGACGACCAGTTTGTGGTCAACCCGACCTATGCCGAGCGTTTGGCGAGCAAACTGAACATCATGGTCGTCGGCACGGAAGACGGCATCACCATGATCGAGTCCGGTGCCCGCGAGATCGCGGAGGAGAGGGTCGTAGAGGCTATCGAATTCGCTCATGGCGAGATCAAAAAGATTGTGGCCGCAATTAAGGATTTGGCCGGGCGAGCCGGCAAGCGAAAGCGCCCGGTAAGCGAGCCTGAGTTCGACCAGGCATATGCCGATGAGTTGCAGAGCAAGGTGGGCGATCGTCTTAAGGATGCGCTGAACACGGAGAAGTACCCGAAGTTTGAGAGCTACGCCAAGGTGAAGGAGCTCAAAGATGAGCTCAAGAGGGGTTTGCCGGAGGGCGACGCCGCAGCTGGGAAAAGGCTTTCAAAGTACTACGAATTGCTGCGTGAGCGCATTTTCCGTGAACAGGTGCTCACCGAGCGCATCCGTCCCGACCATCGTGCGTTCGATCAGATTCGAAAGGTGAGTATTGAGACGGGGGTTCTGCCGCGCGTTCACGGCTCAGCGCTGTTCACCCGTGGAGAGACGCAGGCTTTGGTGTCCGCGACCCTGGGGACGACCGACGACGCTCAGCGAATGGAAAGCTATGAGGGCGAGCAGAAGCGTCGCTTCATGCTGCACTACAACTTCCCGCCTTTTTCAGTGGGAGAGGTGGGCCGGATGACCGGCGTGGGCCGCCGCGAGATCGGCCACGGTGCCCTGGCCTGGCGGGCGATCGAAGCTGTGCTGCCCGGTGAGGATGAGTCGCCGTATACCTTGCGGGTGGTTTCAGACATTCTGGAGTCCAATGGATCTTCGTCCATGGCGACTGTTTGCGGTGCTTCTCTGGCGCTGATGCAGGCCGGGATTCCGCTAAAGGGTTCGGTCGCCGGTGTGGCCATGGGTCTGGTCAAGGAGGGCGACAAGTATGCCATCCTTACCGACATCGCCGGGGCTGAGGACCATTACGGCGACATGGATTTCAAGGTCGCCGGAACGCGCAACGGGATTACAGCGCTGCAGATGGATATCAAGATCATGGGCATCACCGCCCAGATCATGCGGGAGGCGCTGGAGCAGGCGCGTCAGGGGCGCATGTTCCTGTTGGACACGATGGATGCGGTGATCTCTGGAG
Organism: uncultured Bryocella sp.; assembly: GCA_964242585.1. Classification (GTDB taxonomy): domain Bacteria; phylum Acidobacteriota; class Terriglobia; order Terriglobales; family Acidobacteriaceae; genus Granulicella. The sequence goes on along the minus strand of CAXTBJ010000114.1, from coordinate 2,454 downwards.
CCAATCAGGAGACCTCGGAGTTCGCACCGCGCATTCACACGCTGCAGATTCCGACGGACAAAATTCGCGACTTGATCGGACCGGGCGGTAAAACGATCCGCGGCATCATTGAAGCAACAGGAGTCAAGATCGATGTGGAGGACTCCGGGCGCGTTAATGTGGCGTCCAGCGATGCCGACGGCCTGACCCGGGCGATTCAGATGATCAGCGATCTTACCGCTGTGCCCGAGGTGGGACGGACCTATCTCGGCAAGGTGGTGCGACTGGCTGAGTTCGGTGCGTTTGTGGAGATCTTTCCCGGGACCGATGGCCTGCTGCACGTCTCCGAGATTGCGGAGCACCGCGTCAAGGACGTGAAAGACGAACTGCGCGAGGGCGATCAGGTGCTGGTGAAGGTGCTTGCCATCGAGGGGAATCGGGTCAAGCTGAGCCGCAAGGCGGTATTGCGTGAGCAGCGCGCCAAACTCGGTCTGCCTGAGGCGCCCGAGGGGGGCGCTGAGGCGGGTCGTCCACGCCCCGAGCGGAATAGCCGTCCCGAGGCGCCGCGTGCGGAAGAGACCGTCACCATCGACGGTGGCGCGGACGATTTCGATGATGAGGACGAGGGGGAAGGGGATCTTGACCTCGAAGGCGAGGGAGAGGGTGACGAGGAGGGTGCGTTGGTTACGGCGCAGGGTGGCGAAGGCCAGTCCGAGCCGGGCGGAGAGCGTCCTCAGGGTGCGAACCCTCGCCGTCGTCGCCGTCGCGGTCGCCGTCCCGGCGGTGGAGCTGCGCCCCAGGGAGCCGGACCTCGTTAGAAATGTGTAATGAGGGAAGCCGCGCTTTGAGCGCGGCTTCTCCTTTGTTATAAACATGACCGTTCCGTGGAAATCGACAAAGGACTGGTTGGGGAGAGATCTTTGGTACGCCACCTGGCCGCTGGCTCTCCTATGTCTCGTCTCGGGTAGCCGTTGGGTGCTGGACAGTACCGTACCGGAAGCACGGTCAACGCTCGCATCGGCGGCATGGGGATACGGCGGTGCGGCTCTCACCGTGCTTTTGTGGACACTTCTTCGAGGCGTCCTTTTCCAGCGAGCGACGATTCGACCTTTGAAACTTAGCAATTGGCCAGTCGTCGGTTTAGGTGCTCTTGTGCTTGCCGGCCCCGCAGTCAGCGTAGAGATTGCCGGGCGGCATATCGGCGGCAACACTGGGACGGTTGCGATGGCGCTGACGCCGGTGGTTGCCGCCGTCGGTGTCTCCGCTTATGCCGCGACGGGCGAGGTCGCGGGTCTGCTTTGGCCCGGTTTGGCCGGGGTTGCGGGGCTACTTCTGCTGCTGCCATTCCCCGATCTTTCTTTCTGGAGAACGGACCTGGCCTTGGCCTCCATGCCGCTGATCGCCGGCGTGGGAGCTTCGGCCGCCGGACATCGATTGTCGGATATAGACGATGTGAGCTTGCAGAATGGTCATTCAACCGCGTGGTTTGCACCTGCGCTGGCGGTTGCGTCTGCGGTCTTCTGCTGCCTTTCTCTATCGGCGATGCGGGGCGGGGAACGTCTTTCTGTTTCGTTTACAGGCGCCGCCGCTGATGGGCTGACCTCATGGCTGACCCTGATGGTGCTGGCGCGCTTGGGGGCGATGAGGTGGTCAGCCCAGTTTCTTCTCGCGCCGTCCGTAACGATTCTGGAGGGCATCTTTGTGGTGCGCCCGGCACTCACGATGCGATCCTGGATGGGGATCGCCCTACTTGTTCTAGGCGGCGGGTATCTGCTAGCAAGCCGTAATGAGAAACAACCGGCCGGGGTGCCGAATGGCGGTTGAACGGCGTGGACATCCTGCGCCGTCGAGCGCCGCAGGGTACCGGCTTATGTACACTTCTTCCATGGCGGCTTCCATGTACATTGTCGTGGAGGGTGAGGACCCGGGCTTCGATATTTATGTGAATGGAAGGGCTTTGGCTCGTCAGGAGGCCTCCATCGAGCGACTGGCGCATACGCTGGGCGTAGATCCTCTGCTGGAATTTTTCTCAGCGGACGAAAACTCGATGGCACTGCTGATTGAGGAAGGTGCCGGAAATGCGGATTTGCTGCACCGTTTGCCGCCGCCGCAGTGGTTTCGGCCGGAGGATGGCCTGGCGACGATTCGCGCATTGATTGCGGCGGTGGAAATGGAACCTCGGCGTCTCGGGAAAGAGAGCGCGTCGGTACTGAGTGAGCTATTGGAGTATGAATGTGTGCTGCGCAAGGCCGCCGAGAAAGGGCTGCGCTGGCATTTGGCCTTCAGTTGGCGCTGAGCCGGTCTGACGAAGGTATAGGGCCGTAACGCGGGGCTCCCCGGGGGAGAACAACAAGAAAGCCCCGGAAAAGCCATGACAGGTGTTTGGGCGGGAGAATAAGGAGCACGGCAACTATTCCAAGCCGCGCTACACGTAGCCACAGAGCGTGGCGACGCGTTCCGCCCAGGAGTCTTCCG
>CAXTBJ010000113.1:0-9123 GCA_964242585.1 uncultured Bryocella sp. | reverse complement strand
TGTTGTCAAAGATCCTAGTCAGATCAGGCTTGAGCCGTCTGCTTTGGATCAAGGACTCAGGCGGGCAGAGCCACGACCTTGTGTCCTCGAACTTGATGCGCTTATTTACTCTGGGGAAGAACCGATACCAGCCTTGCGAGCGATCCGCTTCACAAAAGACTTGGCCGTTCATCTCGCTACAGTGTTTTGCGCGACTTCCTTAGAGTATCGAACCTCGCTCCGAGTGTCAAATTGTATTGGCCTGCTTGAACCGATACAAAGGAGCTTCTATGAAGAGCACTTGATCCGACCTACGGTAAGACCAGGCGGGCAGATTCCTCTAATAAAACAACATAACGGATCACGACTACGATCACCGCGGAGCACTTAGCTCCTGAACTCATAAAGCTATCGATTGGCAGATGTGAGCATCTCGCGACACGCACGCTTAACTCATATGATGCATCGATCGCAAAAACGATGCTCGCGGATGCCAGAGCTTAAGAGCCTTCCCCAGCCAAAGCAAGCGTTTCGACCACAGCGCACTACACAGCGATCGGCGACCTGATTAGATTAGCAAACGGGGCCGAATCCTGCAAATGCCGTTGTATACCCCCTTGCTTTTACCCGCCGGGCAAAGCTCCTGCTGCCCTTCGGGTCAATACACTCGTATGAATGGATTCCTGGTTCGGCAACCTGTCGGCAATCGAGGCTGTTCAGGGTATTTTGGCCTCGCTCGCCTTTGGGATGAGCGTGTTCGCACCGGGGTTCCTTCTCACGTTGTTCGTGCGACAACTCCGTTCCGTCTCCTACTGGGAACGGGTACTTTGGTCCACGGCCTTGGGCGTTCCTTTGGCGGTTGCCCTGTCTGTCTGGGGACAGCGCGTGCTGCCCAGGACGGCCGTGAACGGCATCTTCTTGCTGCTCCTTGTGGTAGCGGCCGGTATGGCGATTTCACGGAGTCGCCAGCCGCGCTCCCGCGCCGACGTTATGCGTGGGGGCGATCGCAGCAAAGCGGCTTTGGCTGGATGGCTTGCACTCTTTGCCGTCTACTGCCTCACCGAAACCCTGGACCTGCAGATCGGGCATCGGCTTTACCTGAGCACGCTGATTACTGACTGGAGCGTGCGGATCGCCATGGTGACTGGCGCGGTGCGTAGCGCCGTCCCGCCCATTAATCCTTTGTCCACGCTGTCTTCCGCGGGTATCGGCTCTGCGCCGCACCTTCGCTATTACTACTTCTGGTATGTTTTTGTCGCGCAGATTGCCGGGTCCCTGGGTCTCCGGGCACAGCCGGCCTTCGCCGCCGGCTGCATTTGGGCGGGCTGGGGTCTTCTGTCTGCCTGTTTTCTGGCGCTCAAATATCTACTGGGCGTTCGGCGAGCGTGGACGCAGGCCTGCATCGTTTTACTTGGGCTCTTGATGGTTCTGGGACTCGACATCCTGCCCACCGCTTCCATGTGGCTGTCACGCAGTCACCATCCCCTGATGGAGATGGAATGGTGGCGTCCTGACCGCACGCCCTCCTTTCTGGGTGCCGTGTTGGCCTCCCCGCACCACATGGCGGGGTTTTGCAGCCTGCTCTGCGGCACACTGCTGCTCGTAATGGAGATACGCGCGAGGGAAGGCGAAACTCTGTCTAAAACCGGTCTTGCCCTCGGCGAGTCGGCCCTCCTTACAGCCTTGGCTGCCCTGTTCTTCGCCACGGCAGCCGGCCTGTCGCTATTCAACACGTTCTGCTTTGCTCTGGGGCTCAGCCTGTGGGCCGTTGACCTGCTCCGAAGGCGAGCGTGGGGTGCGTTGGGGCGCCTGGCGGCAGCCGGTGTCCTCGCGCTGCTGCTGGCCCACGGCTATCTGAGCGAATTGAGCACGGGATCGAGCGCCGCCCACGGCTTCCTCAGCTTCGCCTGGCGCAGCGACGGCTTTGCCGCGAGCGAGATGACCCGTTTCCTGCATCTCGGCACCTACGGACCCGTTAAGGGATTTCTTTTACGGCAGCCCGCCGTTCTTTTGCTAGATTTTGCCGAGCTGGCCTTCTACATATTTGTGCTTTCGGCGGCCATTCGCCAGGATCTATTCCAGCCGGGACGCCTCTCGGCTGGCCGATGCGTCTGGTGGGCCCTGCTGCTGGGGGCAGGTCTCCCCATGTTCTTTCTCACGTCCCTGGCCACCGGAGGACCGAACGATCTCGGCTTCGATGCCGGCTTCCTGTTCCGCCTGTGCCTGCAGCTGTGGGCCGTGGAATGGGTCCGCACACAATGGTCGGGACGCAGAGAACCAAAAACGCCTTGGCAGCGGATCGGTTTTGCCACCGCGATCTCTCTGGCGGCTCTGGGCATCGCCGGGCAAATTTATCAGATCCTCTCCATTCGGCTGTACTTCCCCGTTGTCGGCTCCGGACTCGTGCACAAACAGATGGACGTTCTCACCCAGGATCATCTGGCCGAACGTCTCGCCAACATCCACTCCGCGCTCAACCAGATGGACCGCACTCTGCCGCCGAGCCGGCCGGATACCGAGGCGGTTCAGTTCAATCCCGTCGGCCCGTTGGAGGCGCCGGAGGTGTACTTCAATACACACCAGATCGCCAGCTGGGACTCCGGTTGCGGAACGAGCTTTGGCGGCGATTATGCCCATTGCGCGCCGGTCTACGCCAGCTTGCTCTTTCTCTACGGCAACACCGCTGAGGGCGCCCTGCGCAGTCGCGCGGTCAATACCGCACAGGACGGCGCCGCCGCCCGGGTGGCGACAGCAGCCGATCTCGCCAGGGTATGCCGCGATCTGAAACTCCGGGCCGTAATTGCCGATGCCACCGACTCCATCTGGGCGCACCCGGACTCCTGGGTGTGGACCGGACAACCGCTTCTCGTGGCAAACTCAACCGTGCGCGTCATCGGCTGCCCGCCGGGGTCATGGCGACCCTGAACCGTAACGAAGACGCCCGCAGGCGCAGCCTACCCATAACACGACGAGGAGCACACACCATGGAACCGGAAGAGATGGCGGAGTTCAGCAAACAGATGCGCGAGGCGGGCGAGGGCAGCCTGACGCATGTTTCGCTCATTATCAGTGTCTTGGCGGTCCTGGTGGCGATGGTCACGGTGTTGAGCCATCGCGAACATACCGAAGCCGTGCTCGCGCAGGCACGAGCCTCCGACCAGTGGAACGAGTACCAGGCGCGCCGCATTCGGCAGTCGGAGGTGGGTCTGGCGGCCGATATGCTGGGCCTGCAACCCTCCACCGATCCGGCAAAGGTTGCAGCCAAGCTTGAACAGTATCAACAGCGGCAGGCCAAGGTCCAGGCACAGCTGGATGAGGATAGCCACGAAGCCCGCAAGCTGGAAGGCGAGGTCGCCGTCGCTGAGCGGAAGGCAGCGCGGCTGGATCTTGGCGAGGCGCTGCTGCAGATTGGCGTTGTGCTCGCGTCCGTTACACTGCTCACCCGGCAATGGCGTTATGTGATCGTCGCACTGGGGCTCGGCCTTGCCGGCCTCACTGCTGCCGCCTTGACTGCCCTAATCCATTGAGGCTTCTGAGACTTCTGAGGCTTCGATTTACGTCCTTTGGCTTGATTACGCCGCTTGGCGTAACCCTGACAGCGCGCCCGGTCATCACCCTGACCTCCAGCTTGTCTCATCGGGGATCTCGGCTGTACACGCTTCAGCAACATGAAGCCAGTACGCCGGCTCCGGTCGCAGGTAGAGGCCATCATGAGTCATTCCTGGTATCACCTTTACCTGCGCCGGTGTGGCGCAGGCCCGCTGCAACAGGTAGCTCATCTCCACTGGAAACAGCGCGTCGCGCTCCCCATGCAGGAGCAGCACGGGTACGCGGCAGCTGCGCAGAGCCTCCACATTGTCCCAAAGGTCGGGTACAAGCCGAGACGGCACAAAGAGACGTCTGGCTGCCTGGCGAAATGAGGTGAAAGCGGCGCACAGAATCAGCCTCTGCGCCGCGGTCTCCCCCACAACGGCACAAGCCACGCCGCTGCCCAGCGAAAATCCAAGCAGCGTCATCGGCAGATCCGGTCTGAGATCGCGGAGAAAGCGGCAAGCCGCTACCGCGTCCCATTCACACTGCGCCGCGCCGATAGGGCCGGTGCTCCTACCGTACCCCGCATAATCGAACACCAGGGAGGCGATCCCGTTTACCGCCAGCAGATGCTGTACGGCTCGCCAGTGCTCCACCGTCTCCCCAATCCCGTGACAGATCAGCAAAGAGGCTCGGGCATGCCGGTTCTCCGGCTCAACGAACAATGCGTCGAGCTGCTGGCGGTCACTCGCGATCGCATAGCGCCGCACGGCACTGCCGCCGGGAGTAGCGGCGCGGGCTCGGCTCAGCCGTCCGCCCAATCGGTTTCTCCACAGAATGAGGTAACTGGCGCAGGTGACCGCAGAGGTAAACAGGTATTCTTCGCCGCGCGTCAGCTTTGTCATCGACTCGGATACACCATGGCGCGTCACCCAAAATGGCCGCAATTCAGTATGATTCGGCCGCCAGGGTCTGAACGGCCAAGCGGGAACCGACACATTGGGCCCATGGGGACTACTGGGTCAGGATCAGCGGTCCATCTCTGGTGATCGCCACCGTGTGCTCAAAATGGGCGCTCAGACTGCCGTCCACCGTGACGGCCGTCCATCCATCCGCCAGAACCCTGACCTCAGCCGAGCCGGCATTGATCATCGGCTCGATCGCCAGCACCATGCCCGTCTTCAACCGGGGTCCCTTGCCTGGGTTGCCGATGTTCGGCACCTGCGGGTCTTCATGCATACTCTTGCCGATACCGTGGCCCACAAACTCCCGAACCACCCCGTACCCCTCGGCCTCGCACATCCGCTGCACCGCCGCGCTGACATCCCCAAGACGATTGCCGGGCCGCGCCTGTTCGATGGCCGCGTACAGGGAGGCCTCGGTCACGCGCAGCAGTTTTTTTGTCGCCTCGGCCGGTTCGCCGACGGCATAACTCACCGCGGCATCGGAGTAAAAACCGCCCACCACCACACCACAATCGATCGACACCACATCGCCGTTGCACAACACAGCCTTTTCGCTGGGAATGCCGTGAATCACCTCGTGATTCACCGAGGTGCACAGCACCGCGGGGTAGCCATGGTAGCCCTTGAACGCCGAAACAACCCCAAGCTCCGCCATCTTGGCCGCGGCCGCACGCTCCAAATCCATCGTGGACGCGCCGACGCGCACACTGGCCTTCACGGCCTCGTGCACCTGCCGCAAGGCGCGCCCGGATACCCGCATCCTTTCAATCTCAGCGGCAGATTTGATCAGAATGGCCATATGCTTCCTCGAACAATTTTCCTGATGACATCAGCGCTCCGGTAGGCCATGGTGTCCGCCATACCCTACGCTCACCGGCATACCCACGGCTCCGAGCCGTCGATAGATAATCTTAGACATTGGAGCCCTCAAGCGCCGTCTGGCTCAGACCGGATTTCAAGCTAAGCACCTTTGCCCTGACGCAATCGCATCAGAGCCGCTCGGATCGCATCCGCAACCTCATCCAGCGCGCGGTCGCCGTCCACCTCAGCAAAACGGCTGCCATGCGTGCGGTAGTACTCAATCACCGGAGAGGTTAACGACTCAAAGACCCGCATCCGCTCATAAAATACATCCTCGCGATCGTCCGGCCGTTGTGTAAGAACACCGCCGTCAATGTCGCAGATGCCCTCCACCTTGGGTGGATGGGTGTAGATATTGTAAATATTCCCGGTCGGGGAGATGCGCCGTCCCGTGATGCGCTCCAGCAGCACACGTTCGGGCACCGCGAGGTGAATGGCCACAACCGGCAGCTTGGGGCTCGGACCCTGCGCCGTACCCGCCGGGTCTGCTGCTTCTCCATGCTCGCGCGTGATGTATTCGTCCAGCCATTCGGCCTGGTTCAACGTGCGCGGATAGCCGTCCAGGATGTAGCCTTCCCGCGTATCGGGCTGCTCCAGACGCTCCGCGACCATGTCGTTGACCAGATCGTCCGGCACATACTGACCCTGCGCCATCAACTCTTCCGCCAGGGCGCCCAGCTTGGTGTGGTTCCTCCGGTGCTCCCGCAGCAGATCGCCGGTGGAGATCTGTGGAATGCCGAACTCCGCCATCAGGCGTTTGGCCTGCGTACCCTTGCCCACCCCCGGCGCTCCCAGCAGCAGAACAGGACCTGGCATAAGCGCGGCGGCGGGCTGGATCGGAGCGAAAGGCAAAACGGTTACATTCCTCTGAGGGCCGAATGAAAGGAGTAGGAAATAACGAGAAAAGGGTCGAGATGGCGCTCATGCCCGCATCACGGGATCTGATCTAAGCGCCTTGGGGAAGGAGCACGGCTTCAACCCGTGCCCGCATCACCAACGGCGAGCCAAGCGACGCGTACCCCGCGGCGAGAAGCCCTCATAATGTCGCATAATCAGCTGCGCTTCGATCTGCTGCACCGTATCCATCGCCACACCCACTACAATCAGCAGGCTGGTCCCGCCGAAGTAGAAGCGGACCCCTAGACCGTTGGTGACCCACGTCGGCAGCCGATCGAAGAAGCCGCCCACCAACCAAAGATGGTTGAAGTGAATGCCCGAGATCATCATCTGCGGGATAATGGCGATGATGATCAGGTACACCGCCCCCACCAGCGTGATGCGCGTCAGCACGTCGTTGATGAAGTCCGAGGTGCGTTTGCCGGGCCGGATGCCGGGAATAAATGACCCATACTTCCGCATATTGTCGGCGATATCGTCCGGCCGAAAGATGATCGAGATATAGAAGTAGGCGAAGAAGATGATCGCCGCGATATAAACGACCTCATACCAGGGCTCGGCCGGCGCCAGCGCGCGGAAGACGGGACCCAGATAGGCCGTATCGCGCAGCGGACCGGAGCCGAACAGGCTCACATTGGCCAGCAGCAAAGGCGCGGACAGAATCGATGCCGCAAAGATGACCGGCATCACCCCACCGGAGTTCACCTTCAACGGCAGAAATGAATTGGACCCGCCCTGCACCGACCGCCCCACAATACGCTTGGCCGACTGGATCGGAATGCGCCGCTCGGATTTTTCGACAAAGATGATGAACGCCACCACCGCAATCATCAGCACCACGAGCAACAGCAGCGCCAACGGTGTAAACCCACCCCAGGCGTGCGTCTCCGCCTTATTGGCCAGCTCGCTCACCGCGCCGGGCAGACCCACCACGATGCCTGTAAAGATCAGCAGGCTCATCCCGTTGCCGACGCCTCGGTCCGTGATCTGCTCACCCAGCCACATGATGAATGCAGTTCCGGAGGTCAGCGTGATCATGCAGAGAGGCACAAACGCCGGCTTCGGAATTGTGGTCATGTTCTGTCCGGTGAGCGTCAATGCGATAAAAAAGCTCTGCACGATGGCCAGCAGCACGGTCACATAACGGGTCCACTGCGTTATCTTGCGGCGGCCGATCTCGCCTTCCTTCTGCAGCTTCGCCAGGGGCTCATAGATCACCGTCAGTAGCTGAAAAATGATCGACGCGGTGATATACGGCATGATGCCCAAAGCGAAGATCGTCAGCTTGCGCAGGTTGCCGCCGGCAAATAGGTCGAGCAAGCCTAGCGCGGAACCCGCGTTTTGATTGAAGAACTGTGCCAGCATACTGGCATTGATCCCCGGCGTGGGGATATGGAAGCCGATGCGGTACACCGCAAGCAGGCCGAGCGTAAACCCTATGCGCTTGCGCAGGTCCGGCAGGCGAAAGATGTTGCTGAATTTCTCGAGCATCGATGTAGTGGCCTCAACGGGGTCCGAATGCGCATTCACCGGCCAACGGCGGCACGGGACAGCACCATTCTACCCAAATTCATATAAGCAATTCATTCAAGCCTCGCAAATACAAGAAGGCCGGAGCCCCTCGGCCCCGGCGCATCCCGTACTCTAGGCGGCTACAGCGGCTTCTTGGCCGATGACAATCGCTTTGCCGCCCGCGGCCTCAATGGCTTTCTGGGCCGCTGCTGAAAATTTGTGCGCGTGCACCGTAATGGCGGTCGTGATCTCGCCGTTGGCCAGCACCTTCACCAGCTTGTTGCGGCCCTTCACGATCCCACGTGCCTGGAGCGCCTCAAGAGTCAGCTCACCCGCACCCGTCTCGGCCGCCAGTTCGGCAATCTTGCTCAGGCCCAACACGAAGTACTCCGTGCGGAAGATGTTGGTGAAGCCGCGCTTCGGCAAACGGCGATGCAGCGGCATCTGGCCGCCCTCAAACCCGCGCATCAGGCGCGAGCCCGACCGCGATCCCTGACCCTTGTGGCCACGGGTCGAGGTCTTGCCCATACCCGAACCCATGCCGCGGCCGATACGCTTCTTATTGCTGTTCGCGCCCTCTGGCGCACGCAGATTACTGAGATTCTTTGCCATGTGTTTCCTCGCTGAACGCCGGCAGGCCGCCGACTCGCATTCGGCCCTCACGCAAGGGCGGTCTGTACCACTGTCACTTCATTACTCAACGATGCGAACCAGGTGAGGAATCTTCTTCACCATGCCGCGGATCGAGGGCGTATCCTCGCGCTCTACAATCTGGTTCAATCGCGTAAAGCCCAAGCCCTTGACGACCAGCTTGTGCTTCACCGGCGTGCAAATCTTCGAACGGAAGTACTGGATTTTGATCTTTGTCTCGCTTGCCATCACTCTTCTCCGAGGCCAGAGAACTCAATCCCTGCGCCGTGATCCCTGTTCCCTGCCCTTACAGCTCGTCGATCGACTTTCCACGAAGCGCGGCCACCTCGGCCTTGTCACGCAGTTGCATCAACGCGTCGAAGGTTGCCTTGATGACGTTGTGCGGATTGGCCGAACCGATGTTCTTGGTCAGCACGTTCTGCACACCCACGGCCGTCATCACCGCACGCACCGTCTTGCCCGCGATGACGCCGGTTCCCTCGGGCGCAGGCTTCAATAAAACCTCTCCCGAACCGTAGTGACCCAGCACCTGATGCGGGATCGAGGTCTGCGTCATGTTCACCCGAATCAGATTCTTCTTGGCCGCCTCAATCCCCTTGCGGATCGCCTGCGGCACCTCCTTGGCCTTACCGGAGCCGTAGCCGACCACGCCCTCTGCCGGATCGCCGACAATCACCAGAGCCGCAAAGCTCATATTCTTGCCGCCCTTGACGACCTTGGTCACCCG
>CAXTBJ010000112.1:2575-9187 GCA_964242585.1 uncultured Bryocella sp. | reverse complement strand
GTCGCCCGAGCCGGTGCGGCCCAGGCCCAGAACGGCGACCGTGCTTTGGCCCACGCCCTCATGCCGGGCGGCCCGGCAGGGAACGAAGTAGTGTAGATCGAGAGCGGCGGCGGTGGCGCGTTGCGCCTCGGGTAGCCGCAAGATGGCCTTGGGATTTTCAAAGAAGAGGTGGGTTGTGTTGTCGGTCGGCGACAGCGAAAGAAAACCGAGGTCGAGTGCGACGTTATCCAGGCTGGCAGCCAGGCCGTAGGAGGCGGCCAGGACGAAGCGAGGTTTTCGGACCGAGAATCCCTCGTCGGCGAGAAATACGGCCACGCGGGTGACGAGCAGCGTCCCATGGAGGCGTTCCACGACGGAGTTCACCAGGGCGTGGAGATCCGTCTGCGCGTTGAGCTGTTTGCCGAAGTCGACCAGCGTTTCGCGGTAGTCGACACGTTTTTGGTCGAAGACCTGATCGACCCGGGACTGAATGGCGCGCTTGAGCGGATCAAAGACCAGCCCTGTAATAACGACGGTAATCATCAGGCCCCAGGCACGCAGGCTCTGCAGACGCTGGATGTGCTCATGGACGAGCTCGGCGGAGAGGGCGATGACGCCGAAGTAGAGCCCGACCAGCGCGGCGGTGGCCAGGGTATAAGCCACCCCGCGCTTGAAGATAAGGTCCACATCCATAAGGCGATAGCGCACGATCGCCCAACTGAAGGTAAGCGGCAGCAGCAGCAGCGAAAGCAGGGCGAGGGTCTTGAGGGCTGTGGGCGCATTCCAGTCGGCCAGAAACGGGATCACATAGAGGACCGTAAAGGGAATGATGGTCAGCAGGGTACCGCGGGCAAGCCATTTCAGCTGCTGGCGCTCCAGCGGCTGCGTCTCGCGCCGGTACCGTGCCCAGAACAGCCCGGCCGCCCCGAAGTAAAAGATTGCAAGGTAGGCCAGATCCAACTGGTCCAGTCGGTGCAGGAGCAGGCCGGTAACGGACCATTGGGCAAGCGATTGGTAACGCAGCCAAACCAGCAGCGCGCCCGGCACATAGAGGATCGAGTAGCGCAGCCAACGCCAGCGCGAAGGGGAAGCTTCGCCTGAAAAGCTGAGCGCAAAGTGCAGAAATAACGCCGGTTGCAGGGCGCGCGCGATCACGTTGCCGATCAGGATCGTGAGATCCAGGCCATCCAGCACGCCGGTGTAGCGAAAGGCGTAGAGGATGTAGGAGGTGAGACAAAAGACGAAGAAGTGTGTGGATTGCGGCGCGGTCCAGCGTCGGAACAGTACGTAAAGGCCGATCGCCAGGTAGACGAGGGCGATGACGCGGGAGACCTGAAAATCGGTGCGGTCGGCCGGCTCGAGATAAACACCGATTTCGAGCGGCGCGGGGTGACCGATATCGCCTGTGGACCGCAGCAGGGAGTACGTGGCGTGGGACCAGACGCCGCTCTGGCTGATGGCGCGTTCGGCGGAGGCGAGCCTTCGCGTGGAGGTCGTACCGATGGCGGTCAGGATGTCGCCGGCGCGGATGCCGGCACGGCTTGCGGGCGTGTCGGCGGGAACGATGGCGGCACGCAGACCACCGCTGGCCTCGGTCCACAGAACGCCATCGGTGGCGACCTCAAAGCTGTTCTCCTGTAACAGGTTCGCCACGGACAGCGCAATGGCGGCCAGGGTGAGGACAGCCAGCACGAGGGCAACCAGCCGGGTTTGGGTGAGGCTCTTCATGGTCGAAACAGGGGTTAGAGAAAACAATGGGATCGAATGAATCAGTTAGAAATGGCTGCAACGCGGTGAATCAAGGGACTACCCAAGCACTACGTGCAAGTGAAGGGCCAAAGCGGGATAGCGATAGTGGCGATATCTGTTCGAATCTGTTCGAGAAGCTCACGATGCCGAGGGAAAACTGCACGAAACCATACGGCCCTCCCATTTTGCATACCGCGCGGTGCTCCCACGATTGGGTGCTTCGTGTCCCTTTTAGGTTACCTGCCCTTGACCATACGCCGTGTCTGCTGTGAACTGACTAAATGAAGGCGATAGGCGGTTTTAACCCGGGGGCTTCCGAGCTTCTGCATCGCGATGCCGAGGTCCTGCTACCCGTGTACGCCCGTTTTCCCGTCGTGATGGAACGCGGTGAGGGCATGTATCTGTATGACGTCGCGGGCCGCCGCTATCTGGACATGATGGCCGGTCTGGGGGTCAACGCGCTAGGCCATGCGCATCCTCGCATGGTGCGCGCCATGGCCGAGCAAGCGGGGCGGTTGGTTCATCTTTCGCCGCAGTATGCAAATCGTTACCCGATCGAGCTGGCCGAGCGCCTGTGCGCGCTCTCCGGGATGCGGGGCGTCTTCTTTTCGACGGGTGGATCGGAGGCCGTGGAGGGCGCCCTGAAGCTGGCACACACGCACGCGCGGCAGAACTTCGGCCCGCAGAAGCGGGCGACCGTGGCGTTGCGACAGAGCTATCATGGCCGGACCTACGGGTCCTTGTCCGTCACAGGGCAGGACCGCTACCGGGTGGATTTTGGTCCGGGCATTCCGCATGTACATTTCGTGGATCGCAACGATTTGGCTCAGTTGCGGGCTGCGGTAACAGAGGACACGGCGGCCATTCTGCTGGAACCCATCCTCGGCGAGGGCGGCGTGCATGAGCTGACGCGTGAGTTCCTGGCCGAGGCTAGGCGGCTGGCCGACCAGCACGGCGCGCTGCTGATCTTCGATGAGATCCAGTGCGGGTTGGGCCGTGCGGGGGACTGGTTCGCGTTCCAGGCCTCGGGTGTGCAGCCCGATATGTTGCTGCTGGGCAAGCCGCTGGGGGGCGGCCTGCCGCTGAGTGCGCTGCTGGTCGATGAGGATCTGTTTCACTCCTTCGGGCTGGCCAAGCATGGCAGCACGCTGGGGGGAAGCCCATTCACCTGTCGTTTGGGGCTCGAGTTTCTGCAGGTCGTGGACGATGAGGATCTGTTGACGCAGGTACGGGATACAGGCGGATACCTCAAGCGGCGGTTACAGCGTTTTGGGGAGGAGAACGGTAGAACCGTCGCCGTGCGCGGCCGTGGTCTGCTGCTCGGGGTGGAGCTACGTGAACCGGCTCGGCCCATTGCCGAGGCCGCTCTGGAGCGGGGCGTTCTTTTGAATCTGGTGCAGGGCAATATTCTGAGATTCTTGCCGCCGTTTTTGCTCCAGCGTGCGCATGTGGATGAGGTCATGGACCTGCTGGAGGAACTGTTCGCGGCGCCACAAACGGAGAAGGCCGAACCGCTGCTGGCCGGTGCGAAGGCATAGCCGGCGACCGGGTTCGGTGAGCGAACCGGCGCTAGGCCCCTTCAAAGCCGCTCAGCGTCACGGAGCGAGAGGGGGAAAGCTCTCGCTGAGCCAGGAGCGCAGCGCGGCGGCGTAGGCCTCCAGCTTGGAGCCGGGGGAGGCAGCGGTGCCGGCGAAGAAGTGGTCCGCGCCGGCGATCCAGACGATGCGTTTGGGCTCGGAGGCGGAGACGAGATAGCCTTCGAGTACGCCCTGCGGGCTGAATTCGTCCGAGTCGCCCGAGATGAAGAGCTTGGGGACCGGACCGCAGCCGGGTAGGAAGGCGTACGTATAGTCGCGGCCGGCGGCGCGCACGGGCAGGCCGATGCCGACTAGGCCGTGCACGCGAGGGTCGCCGCAGCAGGCGCGGAGGCCGACGTTGGAGCCGAAGCTGAAGCCGGCAAAGAGCAGCGGCCGGCCGGGGTAGCGGACGGTGAGCCAGTCCAGCGCGGAGCGGACGTCTTCGATCTCGCCCCGGCCGTCATCGTGTACGCCCTCAGAAAGACCGGTTCCGCGAAAGTTGAATCGCAGCACGGGAAGACCGAAGTGCGAGAAGGCCTTCGCCGCGTGGTACACGACCTTGTTGTGCATCGTGCCGCCGCCGAGCGGGTGCGGATGCGCGACGAGGGCGGCGTACGGTGCATCGGGGTTGCCGGTATTGAGCAGGGCTTCCAGGCGGCCGACCGGACCGCGCAGATCCTCTACCGTCTGAACGGTCGAAAGGTGGAGCGTAACGGCTGGTTCAGGCATCGGTTTTGAGTGTAGCTGCTGTGGGATTTATGGGGTACCCTCCCCCCTCCCCCTACTTAGGGTCCAAAGTCTTCGATCAAAAGATTTTATGGACGTTTTGTAGTTAAGTATGCCGGCTACGGGCAGGAAGGTTTAGAGAGGGCTCATGCCGTCACCCAAAGACCATTCTAGGCAATCGGGCCTGATGATGTGCAGCAAGATCAGGCGGCTTTTGTCGGTTGTCTGACGGTTATGCTGGACAGAACATGCCCATCGATCCCATAGACCTGACGCGCCGGCTGGTTGACATCGAGTCCACGACCTACCATGAGGGGCCCGTGGGGAAGTTTTTGGCCGATCTGCTGGGCCGCGGAGGATGGCTCACGGAGCGGCAACCCGTACCGCAGCCCGATCCCGCGAAGACGCCCGGCTCCGGGCAGGGCGAGCGTTTCAATGTGCTGGCTACCGCCCAGGGCGTGACGCCGGCCGTGGTGCTTTCCACCCACATGGACACCGTGCCGCCGTTTCTGGGGCCTTGCCGCGAGGATGAGACGCACCTGTATGGACGGGGGGTGTGCGACGCGAAGGGCATCCTCGCCGCACAGATCGCGGCGGCGGAGCGATTGCGGTCGGCCGGGGCCGCGGTCGGGCTGCTGTTTGTGGTGGGCGAGGAGCGCGATTCAGCCGGAGCGGCGGTGGCCAACCGTCACCCGTGCGGATCGCGATACCTGATCAACGGCGAGCCGACGGAAAACCGGCTGGCGCTGGCCTCGAAGGGGGCGCTGCGGGTGGAGCTGCGAGCCCATGGCAAGATGGCGCACTCGGCTTATCCGGAGCTGGGCGAGTCGGCCATCGACAAGCTGCTGGCGGCTTTGCACGATGTGCAGGCGCTGGAGCTGCCGGTCGTGGAAGGCATCGGCGACTCCACGATGAACGTAGGGTTGATCTCCGGAGGGCGGGCGCCGAATGTGATCGCCGATGCGGCGGAGGCGCACCTGCTGGTGCGGCTGGTTGGGCCGGCGACGCCGATCCGTGCGGCGATCGTGCGGGCCGTGGCCGGACGGTGCGCGGTCGAGTTTTCACTGGAGCTGCCGTTTGTGCGCATGCGCGCGCTCCCCGGCTTCGAGACGACCGTGGCGAAGTTCACTACCGATATTCCCAGCCTGACGAACTGGGGTGAACCCTTTCTGCTGGGGCCGGGAAGTATCCACACGGCGCACACGCCGGAGGAGCGGATTGCGAAGGCCGAAATTTTGGAAGCCGTGGAGCTGTATGTACGGCTGGCACAACAGTTGATCGAGGCAATGGGGAACGCCGCTTGAGCACGGTTATCCAGAACCGGATGAGGCTGGCTGGATGGGCGGGCGGTCTGCTGGCGGTGGCGACGGCGGTGGTTGTCTGGGCGTTTCGGACGGTGCCCATGGGCAATCTGCCCCCGGAGGCGCCGGTGGAGGTGTTGCTGGTGCTGGGATCACCGGCCGAAATCGACGGGTCGGTTACGCAGGCGCAGCGATGGCGGGTGGAGGAGGCGGTTCGGGAGTTTCGTGCCGGACGCGCGCCCTATCTGCTGTTCACGGGTGGGCCGGCGGCGAACCGCTTTGTGGAGGCGCAGGTGATGGCGGGGTACGCGCATGACCTGGGCGTACCCCGGGACCGGCTGCTGGAGGAGGCCCGGGCGCGCACCACGGTGGAAAATGTGCAGGATAGCCAAGAGATTCTGCGGGCACGCGGCTGGCGGCGCGTGGAGGTGATCAGCTCCCCCGAACATCTGCATCGGGCGGCCTACCTTATGCAGCGCACACCGTTGCTGTGGCGGGTACACGCCGCGCCGACCCCCGGACGGAGCCGGATACAGACCGCCGGCGCGTATGTCGAGGAGGCGATCGGAACGACCGCCTTTCGGTTGTTCGGGCCGCGGGCGGAGCCGGCGATTCATGCGCTGGCGCTCCTGCAACATGGGATAGCGTTCAGGGTGCGGTGGGTCTTTTTCCGGGTGTCGGGATGGATTCGGCGATCGTAGAAAAGAATTCCCGACCGCTGAACGGTGGAACCGGGGACGAGGCCGCATACGGCGGCATGGAGCGCGGTCTCCATAGCGGCTTTCCGAGGGGTGTAGAGCAGCCGCGAGTGGAATACGGAGATCCTTCGCTATTGCTCAGGATGACGGGGACTGCTGGGCGGTGGCAAGGCTGTTGCTTCGGATAATAGCGGACTACCCCACCCACACGAGAACGGTCCTAGAGACCTCATGACGAAGGCTGACCCTAACGGCACCTTCTTGTTTATCAAATCTTCTTAGAATTATGTTGCCGATATCGAAGTAGGTGTACCGTGTAGCCAATGCCGAACGGAGAGCATCTATGGCACAGTGCACGGGTAAGGTCATCTGGTTCAACAACCTGAAGGGATTCGGCTTCGTCACGCGCGAGGGCGGCCCGGATGTCTTTTGTCACTTCAGCTCGATCCGGCGTGAGGGGTATAAGTCACTGAAGGAGGGTGACACCATCACATTCGATGTGGAGCAGGGTCCCAAGGGATTGCAGACCGCCAACGTTGTGGTGTTGCCGGATTCGTAGCCGGATTTTGAAAAGCCGGATTT
>CAXTBJ010000112.1:0-2475 GCA_964242585.1 uncultured Bryocella sp. | reverse complement strand
ATGGCGGCGGCGATTGCTATGGCGGGCACAGATTTTTTTTGGCCTGAGCATCGCAGGGCTGCCGTTAATGACCTCCGTTTAGCCTGCTGAGCACCTGCTCGTAGTTGCCATTCTTTTCGGCGAAGCGTAGGGGTTTGACGCGTTCGACCAGAATTTCTCCGTCGGCGGGCGGATGATCCAGCAGCGAGACGGTCTCCTCAATGTAGTCGGCCAAGGGCATGGCATTGGGGTCGGAGGCCTGCTGCGGGCCGATGAGTTCGGTTTGGACGTAGGGCGGAACGAGCTCGAGGACCTCGACCGAGGTGTCTTTGAGCTGGGCACGCAGGGATTGGGTCCAGGAGTGGATGGCGGATTTGGTGGCGCAGTAGGTCGGAAACATCGTCATGGGCACCGAGGCCAGGCCGGAGGAGACGGTGATCACGGTCGCCTGCGGCTGTTTCAGCAGCACGGGCATGAGCGCGGCGGTGAGGCGTAAGGGGCCGAGCAGGTTGGTGGCGATGGTGGATTCGGCCGTGGGCAGGGTATCGACGCCGGCGTGGAGGTCTTCGGGCTTCATGATGCCGGCGTTGTTGATCAGGACGTTGAGAGCGGGGTATTCGGCCTTGACGTCGACGACGAAGCGCTGAAAGTCGTCGGCGTTTTCGATGTCGAGGGTGAGGGAGTGCATGCCGGGGTTGGCGGCGGTGACCTCGTCGAGCGCGGCGCGGCGGCGGCCGGCGATGATTACTTCGTTGCCCTGCTTGTGGAAGGCTTCCGCGAGGGCGCGGCCGATGCCGCTGCCGCCGCCGGTGATGAGGATGGTGTTGCCGGTGGGATTCATGGTTTCTGCTCCTGAGACAACAATAGGGGAGTCACTGCAAAGTGGGAAGTAGGCACTTGAAAGTTCTATACTTTCCCGAAGGAGAGTGTAGATTTATGGGCGATCAAGCGATGATCGGAGTGGAGCCCCAGGGGCTCGGTGCGGACGGCTATCCCGCGGTCTCGCCTGAGGTGGAAGCGCTGGTGAGGGAGATCATCGGGCGTGTGGCTGACAGTTGGACGATGCTGGTGCTGGAGGTGCTGCACGAGCATGGGCGTGTGCGGTTCACACGGCTGGGTGGGCTGATAGGCGGGGTTAGCCAGAAGATGCTGACGAAGACGCTGCGGCAAATGGAATACGACGGCCTGTTGAAGAGAACGGTGTATCCGGTGGTGCCGCCGCGCGTGGAGTATGAACTGACGGAGTTGGGCGGCAGCCTGGGGGCGGCTTTCTGCGGCGTGTGGCAGTGGGCGGAGAAATACCATGGCGAGGTGGAGCGGGCTCGGCGGGCGTTTCGGGAGCGGGCGGTGGCGGGGTCGGTGGGGGTGTAAGCTGCGGCGATGGCGAGGTTGCCCAAGCCGAGTCCTGCGTGGGTGCCGATGACGGCCGAGGAGTTGTTGGCAATTCGGGGGACTCCGGCGTTTGAGGCGGAATACCGTCGGCAGAGGGAGAGTCTGGCTGAACATCAGCGCACATCCGGAAGAGCTGATGGCTTTGGATGAGAGCGATATGGTGCCTTGGGATTGAGGCGTGGTGACATCGTCATCGTTGCGCCTCCAGGAGAGTTCGGCAACCCCGACCCGCAGTGGTGGTGCAGGCTGGTCTGGAGCGTGATCCTGAGCGCGTGACCGTTATCTTGATTACGAGCGATCTATAACGCCTGCCCGCTGCACGTGTTCCCCTGCCGGCGGACATGTTCACAGGGGTCAGGCGTCCAGGTGAAATCGCAGTCGACAACCTCCAGACGTTTTCCATAAGCAAGATCGGCAAGGTAATTGGGGCCGTTCCATCCCCCATCATGGCGGCGGTAGATCAGGCTCTTCGTCGGCAGCTCGGCCTCTGATTTCGGACCGGTTTTCCTCCGGTATTGCCCTGGTAACGCGGCGGTAAACTAGGGGTATGGCCGCTGAGTTTACACATCTGCATCTGCATACCGACTATTCGCTTCTGGACGGGGCCTGCGATGTGGACAAGCTGGCCAAGCACCTGAAGAAGATCGGGCAGGGGTCGGCCGCGATCACCGACCACGGCAATATTTATGGGGCCGTGCACTTCTTCGACGCGATGAAGAAGCAGAGTTTGCACCCAATCCTAGGGTGCGAGCTGTACGTGTGCAAGGAAGGCGACCATCGCGGCAAGCCTGACCCGGAATCAAAGTACAACCACTTTCTGGTGCTGGCGGAGAACGAGGCCGGGTATCGGAACCTGGTGCAGCTTACCTCTGAGGCGGCACTTCATGGTTTCTACCGTAAACCGCGCATTTCAAAGAAGTTTTTGAGTGAGCATTGTGAGGGATTGATCGGGTTTTCGGGGTGCCTGGCGGGGGAGATGAGCCAGCACCTTATGGCCGGCGATTACGCCTCGGCCAAGCGCGTGGGTGGCGAGTACGAGGAGATGTTCGGCAAGGGGAACTTCTTTCTCGAGATCCAGGACCATGGGCTGGAGCCGGACAAGGC
>CAXTBJ010000111.1:0-9338 GCA_964242585.1 uncultured Bryocella sp. | reverse complement strand
TTGGTCCTATAACGGTTTAGCAAACCGCCGCCTTCAGCCTCTCGGCCAACTCTCCTTCGATGTTCAACAAATTATAGCCTGAGCGGCTTCGAATGGAAGAGGCTTATTCCTCGGGATCGGTATACCTCTTCTCGTTCGGCCTTTCTCGTGGGTGCCTCCGGCTCGCCGCTCGGTACTCGCGCTTCCATCTCTGACGCTCCCGTGTCGGTGGCATTACGCCTACCGCCTTTGCCGGCGCCCTCTGCAGGGAGGTCTTGCATCTCCGTGGTGTATTCCTTGTGGACCTACGCCGGCCGGTGCACTTGCGGGGTCTTAGAATGAAGTTGAAACATTTCTGTTCGCTCTCGTAACCCCGGAGAAAACTCCCCTGTTCAGCCACCTCAACGCGCTCGCCCTGTTCGCCTCACACGGCATCGCGCACTATTGGAAGACGCATTACGCCGATCGCACCTTTCGCGGCGCGTACCGCTGGAACAGCTTCGACATCAGCCTGCTGGTGCCGTATTTCCTGGTGATGATCATCCTGGCTTTCTATGGAATTCATCGGTATCAGCTGGTTTGGCTTTACTTTCGCAATCGCCGCAAGGCCTCGCACTCCGGTGCACCGCCGGCTCAGTTTTTGCCGGGCGACCTGCCTTTCGTCACCATTCAACTGCCCATCTATAACGAGCAGTTTGTCGTGGACCGGCTGATCGATGCCTGTTGCCGCATCGAATACCCGCGCGACCGCTTCGAGATCCAGGTGCTGGACGATTCCACCGACGAGACCCGTGAGGTGGCCGCCGACGTGGTCGCGCGCTATGCGGCCGGCATACGCACCTTGGGCCCACAGCCCATCCGTTATGTGCACCGTACCAATCGGCATGGCTACAAGGCGGGCGCCCTCGAAGCGGGCCTGCAAACAGCCAAAGGCGAATACATCGCGATCTTCGACGCTGACTTCGTACCCGCGCCCGATTGGCTGATGAAGGTGATCCATCACTTTGCCGAACCCGGCGTCGGCATGGTGCAAACCCGCTGGACCCACCTGAATCGCAACTACAGCTTTCTTACGGAGGTCGAGGCGATCCTGCTGGACGGGCACTTTGTGCTGGAGCACGGCGGCCGCTCACGCGCGGGCGTCTTCTTCAACTTCAACGGGACCGCCGGCATGTGGCGGCGACGCGCCATTGAGGAGGCCGGCGGCTGGCAGCATGACACGCTCACCGAAGACACCGACCTGAGCTATCGCGCGCAGCTGAAAGGCTGGACTTTTAAGTACCTGCAGGACGTCGAGTGTCCCGCCGAATTGCCGATTGAGATGACTGCCTTCAAAACGCAGCAGGCACGCTGGGCCAAGGGCCTGATCCAGACCGGCAAAAAGATCCTGCCGCGCGTGCTGAGGTCCGACGCCCCATTCCATACCAAGCTGGAGGCCTGGTACCACCTCACGGCGAACGTCAGCTATCCGCTGATGATCATTCTGAGCACGCTATTGATGCCTGCGATGATCATCCGCTCCTGGCAGGGTCCGGTGCAGATGCTGCTCATCGATCTGCCCCTGTTTCTGGCCTCCACGGCCTCCGTCTCAACCTTCTACATGGTGAGTCAAAAGGAGCTGTTTCCACGCACCTGGTACAAGACCGTCATTTACCTGCCGTTTTTGATGGCCATGGGTACGGGACTGGCGATTACCAACACAAAGGCCGTTTTGGAGGCCCTGTTCGGCATCAAGAGCGCCTTTGCGCGGACGCCCAAATACCGCGTACAGCAAAAGGGTGAGCGTTCCAATGCCAAAAAATATCGCAAACGCCTGGGCATCATTCCTTGGATCGAAATCGCCATCGGCTGTTACTTCGCGGCTACGGTGTTTTACGCCGTGTCCACGGAAAACTACTTCACCGTGCCGTTCCTGCTGCTGTTCGTGCTGGGCTACTGGTACACGGGATTTCTAAGCCTGTTTCAAGGTCTATTTGAACGCCGCGGCTCCACGGGTGAGGAGCTACACGAGAAGCCTTACCCTGTCGGCGTTTAAACGCCTTACCCGCCGACTTAGTAGTTGTAGTTCACCTCTTCGGCCTCTTCCGTGCCGTAGCGCCGCAGCAGATTCGGTAAATTCTGCGAGAACGCGGCTCTCGGCATCACGGTGTCGCAGCCCGCCTCAACGGCCTTGGCCTTGAGATCGCCTTGGATCGTGGAAAGAAATCCGATGATGGAGGCCGAACGCTTCAGCTTGGTCTTCAGCTTCGGAATCAGCGTCAACGGCTTGGCATTCGTGTTATTCAGATCGAACACGATCAGCGAGGGCCGGTTTTGATCCTCACCGCTGGTGAGCTCGGCGATCGCATCCTTCTCGTTCTTGATAAACGCCACCTTGACGCCCAGCTTGCGTGCGGTCTCCTGCACCTTGGCCGTAATGAACAGATCTTCAATAAACAGGTAGATGTGGGTCTGCGCGTCGTCCGCCATGGGAAGCGCACGCGGTGCGTTATAGTCCACCGGTTGCCCGTCACCCTGCTGCCGATGGCCACGGCGGCCGCGCAACTGGATGGTGGAAGGCGGTACGTCACCGAACTGCGAACCGGCCTCACGGTAGCTGTGGTCCATGGGACCCACAAATCCGCGTTCCTTGCCTCCGCTGCTCTTGCTCTTGTGCTGGTGAGTGATCAGGTTGCCAAAATTATCTGGGCGTCCGCCCTCGCGGCGATGCGGCCGCTCATAGGGGCGATCTGCCTGCGGCGGGCGATCCCCGCCGCTGAAGCCACCGCCGCCGCCGCCGCTGCCGTTCGCCTCCCCCGGAACCCGCCGCTCGCGGTCACGAAACTTCTTCTTCCAACGCTTGCCCTGACTCTGATTCTGAGCCTGGTTCTGACCCTGGCCATTGCCTTGATTGGGCTGGCCGCCGTTCATCGGCGGCCGACGCGGCGCCTGGACGGCAGGTTGCGGCGTGACCGCCGCGGCGGAAAGTGAAAGGCTTTCGCCTTCCATCACCAACGGAAGGTAGCCGGCTACATCGCCTGAATCGCCCTCGGGCGGCGCGGCACCTCCATGGCTGGCCGGTTCCGGGCTGCCCGTGACCACCGCCGACAGCTTCTTGCGCTTGCGTCGCCGCCGCTTGCTGCTCTTGCTCTGACCCGTACCCGGCGCGGGTTGTTCGCCCTGTCCGCCATCATCCTCGGAGCCACCTTCAAAGTCGCCGCCGAAATCACCCTGCACCGTCTCGCCCGTAAACTCCGGTGAGGCGTCCATCACATTCTGCTCTGACATTTGTTCTAGTCTTCCCCTTGCCCTGGCTCCGGATCGCGTCCCTCCGACGAGAGCCGCTGACTTCCGCCGAATATAGCCGCATACCGCTAGGCACCGCAGATGCACAGCAAATATCGCCGGCAAGCAATCGCTCGCTCACTGGACATCAAGCATACCGGTTCATGTTACGCCCAGCTCTTTTGTGATGAACTCGCCGCGCGAGCGGCCAGCCTCATCCCCCTGCCTCATCCGGGCAAACGCTTTGAGCCTTTCTCAAAGCGCGTCGTTGCAGGAAGATTCCGGCCTCTATCAACCGGAACACCCGCCGGCCGATCCCTTGCTCCGCCTGCACATCTGCCGTTCTATCATCTGAGTCTTTGCATCGGCGTCTTCGTGGACGCGAACCGAGTGTGACTTCCACTCTCACAGGTCAGACTGGAAACGGCACAACGCCCGAAAGCGCTTTCTACCCAACAAACTTCATGTCCGGCTCATGCCTGAACCTACTATGACGAGATAACTATAGCGGAGAAGGCTGTCAAGCGCAACTCCTAGCGGTTCATAAGCGTGTGTCATACCGCGAACCTGCCGGCACAAACCCTGTGCGGGAGCAGAGGCCGTTTCCCCTCCCCGAGAAACAGCCTCCAAACTCTCCCTAGCCAGTCACTGGCCTCGCGTACGGCCCTTCCTCGGGGAAAGACCGCCCTGGCGGATGGCACCCTGTGGCGGGCATCTCGTTCCACTCCAGGCATTGAGAACAGAGCACCTGCACTCACGCACCATCACACACTGCAACTCTGGTGCCAAACCCCATTCCTGGACGACCCGCTGCTCACGCCGGAAATCAGCCACAGAAGCCATTGCCCGCGCACCCGGAGCGTGGACCCGGCCACCCCGCCCCACGCAAACTACCGATTTTGGGAGGACCGCCTCCAGAAACTCAGGACCGGTTGACCAGGGTTGCCTGACGCTCTGTATAATCTGGTCAGCCAAGCGTGGGCCCTCCCTGACTCCGCCCTTTCTGCGGATGACGGTGTCGGCCTCGTGCATGGGCGAGCGATGCGCTTCGAAGTTTATGAGTTCAACGGCCTCGCGCCCTGCAGCACCACATTCTCACTCTCCCACCCTGACGTCGTAAGGAGTTCGACACACCGCATGAACCGTTCCCTGCCCCTTGCCTTGGCACTGTCCGCGGCTCTCGTCACACCGGGTCTTGTTGCTCAAACCGCAGCACCCGCCGCAGCTGCAGCCTCCGCCCCCGCACCCGTCGCTCCCCAGGCCTCGCCGGCTAAGATCGCGATCATTGCCTTTCAACAGGCGGTGGTGGCCACCAACGAAGGTCAGCGAGCCCTGGCCGATCTACAAAAGAAGTACGAGCCCCAGAAGGCCAAGATCGACAGCGAGGGCGCCGAGGTGAACTCGCTGCGCCAGCAGCTGCAGGCGCTGCCCGCCACCACCACCGATGAGGAGCGCGCCACCCGCGAACGCGCGATCGACACCAAGGAAAAAACCCTGCAGCGTGATGAAGAGGACGCCTCCAACGCCTACCAGGGCGAGCTGCAACAGGCCTATGGCAAAGTCGCGCAAAAGGTCGGCGCCACGGCCGTCAAGTACGTGCAGGACAGCGGCTTTACGCTGCTGCTGAACGTCGGTGGCAGTCAGCAGGCACCCGATCCGGTGCTCTGGGCGCAACCCTCCACCGATGTCACGCAAGCCGTGGTCAACGCCTACAACGCCAGCTCCGGCATCGCAGCGCCGCCGCCCTCGGCACCTTCGCCCACGCGTCGCCCGGCGCCGGCATCGCCTTCCACACCCCGTAAGTAATCGGCATAGAAAAGGCGGAGACCATAATGGTCTCCGCCTTTTCCTTTGGCCCTCGCCGGTGTCTTCACCGGCTGAACCGATCTACTCTTCTCCGACCTTCAACACGGCCAAGAAGGCCTCCTGCGGGATGTCGACCTTGCCGATGCGCTTCATCCGCTTTTTACCTTCTTTCTGTTTATCCAGCAGCTTGCGCTTGCGGCTGATGTCGCCGCCGTAGCACTTCGCGATGACGTTTTTGCGGATCGCCGTAACCGTCTCGCGCGCGACGATCTTTGAGCCGATGGCGGCCTGAATCGCCACCTCGAACATCTGCCGCGGAATCAGCTCCCGCATCTTCGACACCAACGCCTTGCCGCGATCGTAGGCGAAGTCTCGGTGCACGATGATGGACAGTGCATCCACCGGCTCGCCGGAGACGAGAATATCCATCTTCACCATCGGTGAATCCCAAGTGCCCGCCAGCGCATAATCGAGCGACGCATAGCCGCGCGAAACACTCTTCAGCCGGTCGTAAAAATCGAGCACGATCTCATTCAACGGCAGCTCATAGGTGATCATCACACGCGTTTCGGAGACGTACTCGAGGTTCTGTTGACGGCCACGCTTGTCTTCGACCAGCTTCAGAATGCCCCCGACATACTCCTCATTGGTGAGGATCTTGGCCGTGATCACCGGCTCCTCAATCGATTCAATTTCGGTGGGATCGGGCCAGCGGGATGGATTGTCCACCTCCAGCACGGAGCCGTCGGTCATGGTGATCTTGTAGCGCACGCCCGGCGCGGTGATGATGAGGTCCAGGTTGTATTCACGCTCCAACCGCTCCTGAATGATCTCCAGGTGCAGCAAGCCCAGAAAACCGCAGCGGAAACCGAAACCCAGAGCAACAGACGACTCCGGCTCAAAGTTGAACGAGCTGTCGTTCAGCCGCAGCTTTTCGAGCGCATCGCGCAGCAGGCCATGCTCATGCGAATCGACCGTATACAGCCCCGCGAAGACCATGCTCTTGATGTCTTCAAAGCCGGGCAGCGCCTCGGTCGCCGGATTAACCACGGAGGTGATCGTATCGCCGACCTTTGTATCGGCCACGTTCTTGATGGTCGCGACAAAGAAGCCGACCTCGCCCGCGGAGAGCTCCTGCAACTCGACCGGCTTGGGCGTCATCACGCCCATACTCTCGATATCGAAGGTGCGGCCGTTGGACATGATCTTGATCTTGTCGCCCTTGCGCATGCGGCCATTGATCACGCGCGCCAACACGATCACGCCACGGTAGGCGTCGAACCAGGAATCGAAGATCAGCGCCTGCAGGGGCTTTGAGGCCTCGCCCTTGGGCGGCGGCAGCAGGTGCACGACGGCTTCCAGGATCTGCTCGACATTCAGCCCGGTCTTGGCGCTGACGCACACGGCCTCATCGGCGGGCAGGCCCACGGACTTTTCGATCATCGCCTTGGTGCGCTCGATATCGGCCGAGGGTAGATCGATCTTGTTGATGATCGGGATAATTTCCAGACCGTTCGAGATCGCGAGATACGCATTCGCCAGCGTCTGCGCCTCCACACCCTGCGAGGCGTCCACCACCAGCAGTGCGCCCTCGCAGCTGGCCAGTGAGCGCGAGACCTCGTAGCTGAAGTCGACATGGCCCGGCGTATCGATCAGATTGAGCTGGTAATCATGGCCGTCCGAAGCCCGGTACATCATGCGCACGGTATGCGCCTTGATCGTGATACCGCGCTCGCGCTCCAGGTCCATCGCATCGAGCACCTGCTCCTGCATCTCGCGCGCGGACAGGGAGCCCGTCAGCTCCAGGAGCCGGTCGGAGAGCGTCGATTTGCCATGATCGATGTGCGCGATGATGGCGAAGTTGCGTATAAACCTGGGGTCCATCTACATTCCAGCGGAGATCTTGTCTGAATCCGTCTTCTGCTCTGTGTTCTGTTCTGTGTCCTGCTCTGTCCTGAGCCGGTTTACGGTCTGCCCGACGCCAAGCGGCACCTTAACAAACAATGTGTTGGACTTCTAGGCTAACATTCGCGCGGGTCTCGCATTCCCGTGACCACGTGTGCGCCCGTACAATGGGTAGCGATGTTGTTCGCCCCGAGCAAGCCGTTCGCGCGCTGTCGTTTATCCGGCCACAATCTGGGCTTCGGCCTGGGCCTCTTTCTACTCGCCCTTCCCTACGCCTCGTCGGCACAGGCCCCGGTCCAGCGGCCCACCCAGCGCCAGACCCCGACGCCCGTGCAGAACGCCGGCCTGCAGAACGCCGGCCTGCAAAGCGCCATGGCGCAGACTCCCCTTACGCCCGCACAGCAGCAGCATGCCCAACAGGTGCAGGATCTGCTCAGCCGCGCGCAGGCCGGCTACGCCTCCGGCGTGAATAACTTCAACAACAACCGCCTGGATGCGGCTCGCAGCGACTTCGATAATGCCGTTGACATGCTGCTCGCCTCCGGCATGGATCTTAAGAACGATCCGCAGCTCTCCGACGCTTTTGAACACCTGCTCGACTCCATCAATTCGCTCGAACTCGTGGCCTTGAAGCAGGGCAACGGCTTTTCCCCGAAGGTCGAGGAAACACCCATTGAGGCAGCGGATGCGGAGGTCACCTTCAAGCCCGATCCCACACTCATCAATCGCATCACGAATGAGTTGAAGACCACCAAGTCCGACCTTCCCTTGACCGTTAACGATTACGTTGCGGGGTTCATCAGCTATTACACGAATTCTCCCAGGGGACATGCCTATCTGGTCCACTCGCTCGAGCGCGCCGGCAAATACCAGACCATGATCGCGAAGGACCTGAACGACGCCGGACTTCCCCAGGACTTGATCTACCTCGCGGTGGCGGAATCGGGCTTTCAACCGCAGGTCGTCAACAGGGGTTCCGGGGCAGGCGGCATGTGGCAGTTCATGCCCTTTCAGGGAGCGTACGGCTTGGCCCGCAACGGCTACTTCGACGAGCGATTCGATCCCGAGAAGAGTTCCCTCGCCTACGCCCGCTACATGAAATACCTGTATGCCACCCTGGGTGACTGGTACCTTGCCATGGCTGGGTACAACTGGGGGCCGGGCAATATTCAACGTGCCGTTCAACGTACAGGCTATGCCGACTTCTGGGAGCTCTACCGTCACAATGCCCTTCCGACCGCCACAAAAAACTACGTGCCGGGCATCATCGCCGCTGCCATCATGGCCAAAAACCCACAGCAATATGGGCTCACGGGGCTTGTGCCCGATGCCCCGGTGCTTTCCGAAACCGTCACCGTGGACTACGCGATCGATCTCAAGCTGGTGGCCGACCTGACCGGCGGGACTGTATCCGAGATCGTCGCACTGAACCCCGCGCTGCTGCGGCTTGCCACGCCGCGGGACATCGCCTACGACCTCCATCTACCGCCCGGAACAAGAGACGCCTTCCTCGCACGCCTGAAGGACATCCCGGAAGAGGACCGTGCCAGCTGGCGCTTTCACGTTGTAAGAACCGGCGAAACCCTGGAAGGCATCGCGGACACGCTTCATGCACGCGCGGAATCTGTCGCGGCCTATAACGATGTAACCGCGACGCAGCCCCTCCAAGCCGGCGATGAGCTTGTGATCCCCTTAAACGGCAGCAACAGCCGCGATCTCGGTCAACAGCGCTACACACCGCATCGCGGGGACACGCTGGTAACCGTTGCCGACCGCTTCGGCATTACGGTGGAGGAGCTGCATCAGTGGAACGGCTCTGCGGGCAACACCCTGAAGGCGGGCCACGCGATCTATGTGGCCGAACCGGTACGTCTGGCACCTTCAGCCAGGCAGCGGGGCCGCAGCAGAGGAGCGGCGACAGGCAAGGCACATGGCGGTATCAGAGCCAGTCACGCAGGCACTGCCAAGGCGTCGCACAGCGGCGCTTCAAGCTCGCATGGTGTGCATGGTGCCCCCGCTTCCTCTCGCAAACATCATCGCTGATATCGCTCTTCACATAAGCCGCGCATCAGGCTCGATGCCCATTTGTGCGGAAAATAGATTGCACCAAAAAGAGTGCTTGCTATTTGTGTCGGCGGGGCGTACATCTGTTGCTAATTCTTCGCGCGGGCAGGTGTGCTTGCGATGAGAAACACACCGGCTCCACAGCTCGCCGACGCGCAGCGGAGTGGAGAAAGCAAACGGGAGAGGATGACGATGTACGAAGAGGATGCGATAAAGCGCTACACCATGGCAGCCGACGACGGGGACGCGGACATTGATGAGGAAGAGGATGACGACGAGATCGATATCGATGCCGCCGATGAGGATGATGAAGAGGAGGA
>CAXTBJ010000110.1:0-9341 GCA_964242585.1 uncultured Bryocella sp. | reverse complement strand
CTCTCGAGATCGCCCGGCGCTACAACGCCGGCTTTCTTCAGGCCTCGACCTCCGAATGCTATGGCGACCCCGAGGTGCATCCGCAGGTGGAGACCTACTGGGGCAACGTGAATCCGATCGGTCCGCGCTCGGTGTACGACGAATCCAAGCGCTTCTCCGAGGCTCTGGTAGCGGCCTACCGGCGCTACCACGGCGTGAACACCCACATGGTGCGCATCTTCAACACCTATGGCCCGCGGCTGCAGGCCAACGACGGCCGCGTGATCTCCAACCTGATGATGCAGGCGCTGCGCGGTGAGCCGTTGACGGTCTACGGTGACGGTTCGCAGACGCGTTCGTTCTGCTACGTATCGGATCTGATCGAAGGCATCGTGCGGCTCTCGAAGAGTGACGAGCACGATCCGACCAACATCGGCAATCCGGTGGAGTGGACGATTCTGGAGTGTGCCCGCGAGATTCAGGCGCTGCTCGGATCGCAGGCGGAGATCACCTTCAGGCCCCTGCCGCAGGACGATCCCAAACAGCGCCGCCCGGATATCTCCAAGGCTCGGCGCCTGCTCGGCTGGGAGCCGAAGGTGCCGCTGCGGGAGGGTCTGCAGCGATCGCTCGCCTACTTCCAGCAGTGCGTGGAGGCAGAACAGGTCACGGCATAGGGGCCGGTCCGAAGCGTTGTCATCCTGAGTGGAGGTGTAGTGTCTATTGCTCGTTGGCTCTTTGAAGCCCCGAGCGAAAAAGCAGATCCTTCGCTCCGCTCAGGATGACAAATCGTGTTCGGGTCGACATGTTCGGATCGACGCGTCTCTAGAGCGGATTAGCTGATGGTATGGAAACAGGCAAAAGCAAACCCCGTAGATTCCTTTCGGGAATGACAACAAAAGGCGAAACGCCCTTCATACCATCGGCTAATCCGCTCTAAGACTTTAAACGGTCCTATTCATTACTTCCCATTCAGTGCCGCCGTGCTGTGAAGTTTGGGGTAGAACGTGAGTTTGACGGCGGTGACCGTATTGCTTTGCTGGTTGGTCTGGTAGATCGGCGCTGCCCAGTGCTCGTACTGAAACCAGGCGTCCAGCTCGATATCGGGCCGAAGCCGCTTGACCACCTCTGCTTTGACCTGGCTCTGCGAAACACCGCCGAAGATGAAATCCTGCGGCGTCATCTTGTGCATGTAGGAGAGTTGCAGCCATTGGTCGGCGGCGAGATGATAGGTGGCCCAACCCTGGTAGGCGATGGCCTCACGACCGACCCAATCGCCCATGATGAAGCCCTTGTTGGTGTAACCCTGCAGCTGGATGATCTCGAAGTAGTTGAAGACGCCGTCGACGCAGCGATTGGTGGAGCAGTCGGTGCTGGAAGCCTCAACCCGCAGATCGAGCTTGGGGAGACCGGGCACCTGCGAAAGAAACAGACCGGGCCGGTACGCCGCACGCCGCGGAGCGCTGATCGGGCTCACATCGTCATGCGCGATCGAATCCGTGTAGAGCGTGACGTGTTTGCGAAGGTAGGGTAGCCGCCAGGAGAAGTTGAATTCGCTGTAGCGCGCGCCCGGGTCCTGGGCGGACTCCTTTTCCGCCTCCGTGGTGTCGCTTACAGAAAAGAAGCTCCGCAGGAAGGTGTGCACGTTGACGGGTTCGTGGCCTTCGCCGCCCCAGATGACCGTGCGCTGGAAGCCGAATTCAAAGTTATCCGTCGGCCGGAGGGAGATCATCTCCGAGTGGACCCAGGGTGAGTTGGGAGCGGTGTGTCCCTTCAGCGAGCCGACAAAGAAGTCATACCGTATGCCGCCGAACAGGTAGCTGAAGTAGGGAATGCGCAGGGGTTCGACGCGATTGACACGAAAGGAATAGATGTTTTCCGCATTGTTGCTCCAGGCCATCGCGCCGCCGTAGGCGGGCCCGAGCCAGGCATCGGTTTTGCCGCCCGAGATCTCATGTCCGAGCACATGAAACGAAAGGGAAGCCTCCTGCAGCCGGAACGGATTGACCGTGTCGATGGGGCCGGTCGGGATCGTCGCCTGATGGAGGTTGGGACCGCTGAAGGGAATGGCCTCGCGGTTGGAGAGCAGCGCGGACAGGGCCGTGCTGTAGCCGACGGCCGAGGGCGAGTGTTGGTATTCGCCACGCACGTAGAGCGAAAATCGCCCCCACTCATTCAGCGTCGAAAAGCCGCTGACGTTGTTGAAACCGGGCTCATAGGGCCGGCCGTAATCGTTGTCCAGCGTTTGACCGAGATGGTAGCTGTCGCGCAGCGTCAGCCCGGTGATGCCCATCAGGCGGGTGTAGCCGCTTTCCACGCCATAGACCTGTCCGCGCGTCATTTCGCCGCTGATCGTACCGGCCCGGCCCGGCGTTTCGGTGATGAGGTAGTCCATCAGCTTGGCGTAGATCTCCATGGCCTGCTCATCCTGACCTGCCTGGATAGCCGGGCCGGAGCGTTCCAGGGCATGAAGCAGGCTGCGCCGCGTCCAGGGCCGCATGCCGATGAAAATGGCGTCCAGGTAGCCCAATGAGTACAGCCGCAGCGCCATGGGGTAAATGACGCTGTCGTCCGGGATGTAGGCCGAGCCGAGATGATCTTGTCGGATCAAGCGAGGCAGATCCTCGCCCGTCGAGGATGGCAGCGAGGCGACCAGGGGCGAGGGCGGCATGGTCACGGGGGCGGCGGTGGGCGGCTGGTTCGAAGGAGCCGGCAGGGGCTTGTCGAGGGGGTTCTGGTACGGCTGCTGTGGGGTTGTTTGCTGCTCGCCCGCTGCGGGGAAGGCTGGAGTTGCGAGCTGCGGAGCGGCATCGGCCGGATCGGTTGCCGTTTCGGCGAGTGCGCCACCGCTTCCCGCAACAGGCGATAGGCGGTTGGAACGGGGCGCATCGGGCAATGCCTGACCGAGGAGGAGCGGTGTTTTCAGCGTGAGGGCCAGCACGGCGGCGGAAACCAGCAATCGAGGGGACCGGGGGAACTGCGGGTGGAGCATGCATTTGAGTGTATGCAAGACCGATGCCGGCGGATACTCGGCGTTCCTGTGAAGGCATAGCCGGTAGCCGGACAAAAGTTGTAGCAGCCCGCACGGCAGCGTGGCGCCTGTGCCGTGCCGGGGACATCAGGTCAGGGCGATGCCGCGTGTACGCAGATAGCGTGTGAGGCGCGCCAGCGGACGCTGCGTTTTGGGCCGAGCGGCCCTTTGTGCCGGGGTGGGCAGGGCGGCCCAGAGCAGCGCCGGGCCGCCGCCGGTACGCGCCCGCAGCAGCGCCTCCTGTGCCGTGCGATACATGGCAACCGCGTCCTCGCCGTCGACGGTGAGGATCGGCAGTTGAAGGCGTGCCGCCGCGCGCGCGACGGCCGTCCATACGAAGCGAGAGGGCGCGGTGCGGGCTTCCGCGGTGAAGGCCGCGGGCCCGGACGCGTCGAAGCAGACCACCAGGAGCGGCAGCAAACGCTCCTGCGCCCAGGCGAGAGCCGCCGGCCACGACGGGTCGGCCGTGCCCGCGCGCTGCAGGGTAAGCGCGACGGAGTATTCCGCTTGAGGATCGGTGCGGGCGATGCGCAGGGCGGCAGCCATTGTGGCCGCCAGCAGCAGGCGCGACTGACCCTTGGTGTACTCACCCGGCAGGGAATCGACGGCAGGGAGTTTGGCCTTGTCCGGCTTGGACGCGAGTGTCAGGGCGAGGCGGTCTGCCGGTTCCGGCAGCCAAAGGTCGCCCGGGCGCATTTGCATGGCTGTCGCGGCGAGCGCCGCTTCGCGGCCCGATGCCCCGCTGCGCTGCCCGCGGCGGGGGATCACAATTTTGCCCAACGCCGCTTCCAGCTTGGTGCAGCGCATGGTTAGAGCGAGGAGTGCGCGCAGCTCGGCATCAGGCAGGAGAGGATTTTCAGGCATGCGGGATCTCGTGGCGGCGTTGCGGGTTGTGGTTTGCCTGGGCCTAGTGCGTCTCCTATAAACGCGGTGCCCCTTCGCTGCGCTCAGGATGACGTCTGAAAAGGCCGGCTGTGAGTGCAGAACTCAGGCGAAGGCCGCGCTGGGTGCTTCGGCTTGTAGCCCCAGATCGGCGAGTGCCTGCCTGGCCTGCTCGGCCGGTACAGCACCCTCGCGCGCCAGCTTGGACAATGCCGCCGCGACGATCGATTCGGCATCCACCTCGAAATGACGGCGAAGGTGTTCGCGGTTGTCGGAGCGGCCGAAGCCGTCGGTGCCGAGCGTGATCAGACGGCTGCCCAGCCAGGGCGATAGACCGTCCGGAAGCGACTTCATATAATCGCTGGCGGCCACGATGGGCCCGGCTGTGTCGCCAAGGGCTTTGACAAGGAACGGCGCACGTTCCGGCTCACCGGGGTGCAGGCGATTCCACCGTTCGGTCTCCAGACAATCGCGGCGCAGCTCGGTATAGCTGGTCACGCTCCAGACGTCGGCGGCGATACTGTACGTTTCGGCGAGGATCTGCTGAGCGCGGACGGCCTCGTTGAGGATCGGGCCGGAGCCGAAGAGTTGCAGCTTCGCGGGCCCTTGCTCCGCGGCCTTGAAGCGGTAGATGCCGCCGAGTATGCCTTCACGGATACCCTCTTCGGGGGGCATAGCCGGTTGGGCGTAGTCCTCGTTATACATGGTGATGTAGAAGAAGCGGTCCTCGCCGGCCTCGTACATGCGGCGGATGCCGTCCTGCAGGATCACGGCCATCTCGTAGACATAGGCCGGGTCGTAGGTGATGCAGGTGGGGATGGTGCTGGCGAGTACATGCGAGTGGCCGTCCTGGTGCTGCAGACCTTCGCCGAGCATGGTGGTGCGGCCGGCGGTGCCGCCCATCAAGAAGCCCTTGCCGCGCGAGTCCGCGAAGGCCCAGGCCATGTCGCCGATGCGCTGGAAGCCGAACATGGAGTAATAGAGGTAGAAGGGAATCATCGGCACGCGATAGTTGGTGTATGCCGTACCGGCGGCGGTGAAGCTGGCCATGGAGCCGGCCTCGGTGATGCCCTCCTCGAGGATCTGGCCGTCCCTTTTTTCGCTGTAGCCGAGCAGCATATCCGCGTCGTGCGGGGTGTACTTCTGGCCCTCGGGCGCGTAGATCGAGACCTGCTTCATCACCGATTCGAAGCCGAAGGTACGGCCCTCGTCGGGGATGATGGGCACCACCAGCTTGCCGATGGTGGGCTCCTTGAGTAGCGCACGCATGATGCCGACGAAGCCGCTGGTAGTGGAAACGGATCGGCCCTTGGAACCGGCGAGGAACTCGTTGTAGAACGTCAGTGAAGGCGCTTTGAGATTCGGTTCGGGAACACTGCGGGCGGGCAGGTAGCCGCCCAGCACCTCGCGCCGGGCCTGCATGTAGGCGATGGCGGGATCCGTCGGCTCGGGGCGGTAGAAGGCGGCATCCTTGGCGGCCTCGTCGGGAAGCGGAATATCGAACTGCTTCACAAAGGCGGAAAGACCGTCGTCGGTCAATTTTTTCTCGGAATGCGTGGCGTTGCGGGCCTGCGCGGAGGCCAGGCCGTAGCCCTTGACGGTCTTGGCCAAGATAACCGTGGGGCCGCCCTTGTGCTCGAGCGCGCGCTTATAGGCGTTGTAGATCTTGAGCGGGTCATGGCCGCCGCGGTGCAGGCGCGCGAGCTGCTCGTCGGTCTTGTCCTCGACGAGCTTGAGCAGTTCGGGGTATTTGCCGAAGAATTCCTTGCGGAGATAGTCGCCGCCCTTGGCCTTGAAGGTCTGAAAGTCGCCATCGACACATTCTTCCATGCGCTTTAACAGCAGGCCCTGGTGGTCGCGCTCAAAGAGCTCGTCCCAGTCCGAGCCCCAGATGACCTTGATGACGTTCCAGCCCGCGCCGCGGAACATGCCTTCGAGCTCGTCGATGATGCGCTTGTTGCCGCGCACGGGGCCGTCCAGCCGCTGCAGGTTGCAGTTGACGACGAAGATCAGGTTGTCGAGGCCTTCGCGCGTCGCAAGTGAGATCGCGCCGAGGGTATCGACCTCGTCGGTCTCGCCGTCGCCGACAAACGCCCAGACCTTGCGCGGGGTGTGCGGGATGAGGCTGCGGTTCTCGAGGTATTTCATGAAACGGGCCTGGTAAATCGCGTTCAGTGGGCCGATGCCCATGGAAACCGTGGGGAACTGCCAGAAATCCTGCATCAGCCAGGGATGCGGGTAGCTGGAGAGACCAGGCTCACCGCGCAGCTCGTGGCGGAAGTTTTTGAGGCGGCCTTCGTCGAAGCGGCCTTCGAGGAAGGCGCGGCTGTACACACCGGGCGACGCATGGCCCTGGAAGTAGACGAAGTCGCCCGGCTGGTCTGCGCCTCCGCCCGTCGCGCCGTATCTGGCGTGGAAGAAGTGGTTGAACCCCACCTCCAGCAGCGTGGCGAGTGAGGAATAGGTGGAGATATGGCCGCCGATACCGGGATCGTGCTTATTCTGCTTGTGCACCATGGCCATGGCGTTCCAGCGGATCAGCGCTTCCACGCGGCGTTCGAGGTTGCGGTCGCCGGGGTAGGGCACCTCGTCGTGCTTGGGAATGGTGTTCAGGTAGGGCGTGGTCACGTCGCCCGTGGCGGGTACGCCGGCCTCGCGGGCGCGGGTGCGCAGGGCGGAAAGCACCGCCGCGCCCTGTTCCCAGTCATTGGCGACCACGGCGTCGAACGCCTCGATCCACTCCCCGACCTCGGCGGTCAGGTCCTGCCGTACAGCCTCATCCAGCTTCAATGCCATGGTGTCCCCTTGCGTTGGTTCGACGTCTTTAAGATATATGCGGCGGGGGTTGGTGCGCTACGGTGCTGTCGGCTGGCGAAAATGACTGGATGTGGGTCAGGTGGCCGCTGTTGCTCAACACGGGCGCGTTTACGAGGGCGAGGAAAGATCGACCAAATCTGACCAAATCTATTCGATAACGCATTGGAATGAAGCCCACAGTTGAGCCCAAGGATCATTTCCAGAAAGGCCACTCGTCGGCCAAGCGACGAGAACCGATTTACTAAGCCTTCATGGCCACTCTTGCTGTATCTCACGCATGACAAACCGTTAGAACTTCAACTGCTTACTTCGCCTGCGTTAGCCCCGCAACCACCACAGCAAATTTCTCAAGTATCTGGTTCCAGCCCTCCACTTGACCGCTCTTTGTTGCATTCTCCATGGTTTCATTGCCAATGAAAGTGAGTTTTGTCAGGCCTTTCCCTAAATCCTCAAAAAGAATCACATCGTAGGCATCGTCTATCGCCTCGTGCTCTATTCCGTAATGTGCAGGCTCAACCTTGTTTCCCTCCGGGTCGGAAAAGTACATGGAGATAACAATC
Organism: uncultured Bryocella sp.; assembly: GCA_964242585.1. GTDB lineage: Bacteria > Acidobacteriota > Terriglobia > Terriglobales > Acidobacteriaceae > Granulicella. Next base: position 2,075 of record CAXTBJ010000110.1, on the reverse strand, counting down.
TTCTCGTGGGTGACAATCTCGTGGTATTCACCACCGTTCCAGAACTCCTGCCCATCCGGCGCTCTCATGCAGCAGAGAAACTTGCCTCCCACGCGAAAATCCATCCTGCAGAGAGGCGCAGTAAAGTCCTTCGGCCCCCACCATTGCATCACGTACTTAGGGTCTGTCCACGCCTTCCAAACCACTTCGCGTGGGGAACCGAAGACTCTTGTGACAACCATCCGCTCTGTCTCATTAACCGTGTTTTCCGTCATCCCTGATCTCCGTGCTTGATTCGATTAACTATATCCAGATCCAGCTTATTGCCATTCGGCGAAAGGAGCTGCTGTGAACCAGCCGAGCTCACTTTGGGGCACGAAGTCTTCATTCTTACTGCCGCAATACCGAGAGCTGTTGCAGGAGCTGTTGCAAGAACTGCTGCAACGCTATATGCCGGATCAGTCAGTTTGGGCCTTCGGATCGCGAGCTAGGGGCAAATATCTTTGGCGCTTTTCAGACCTCGATGTAGCCGTGGAGCGGCAATTGGGGCCTGGTGTGCGCAGTGATCTGCTCGAAGCGCTGGATGAGTCGGCTATCCCCGTCAAGGTGGATCTCGTGGAGCTTGACCGTGTGGATGCGGCCTTTGCTGACGGATTCAGCCGGATTTTGTTTTGGTCCAGGAAGGTGGCCGGTGCCTCTGAGGGGATCTAGGTGGAATAATCCGCGTTGATGGTGACGTACTCGTGTGTGAGATCGCAGGTAAAAAAGCGGGTGCCGCCGTTGCCCTGGCCGAGGTCCAGGGCGATCGTGTACTCGCGGGCGCTCATGGCGGTGTGGGTTGCCGCCTCGTCGAAATGCGGTGAACGCAGGCCGTGCGCGAAGACCGGCAGGCCGGCGATGGCGATCGAGACCGTTCCCGGATCGAATGGCACGCCGGCGTAGCCTGCCGCGCAGAGCAGGCGACCCCAGTTCGGGTCGGCGGAGGACCAGGCGGTCTTGCACAGGGGCGATCGCGCGATGTTGCGGGCGATCTGTTTGGCTTCGGCATCGGTGCGTGCGCCGGTGATCTCGAGCGTGACCACGTGGCCGACCCCTTCGCCGTCGTCGACGATCTGGTGGGCGAGCGATTCGCAGACCAGCCGCAGCGCCTCCCGGAAGGCTTCAAGCATCTTTTCGTTTGCCGGGACGCCGCTCTTGCCGCTGGCCAGCAGCAACACGGTGTCGTTGGTGGACTGATCGCCGTCAATGGAGATGGCGTTGAAGCTGGTCTCCGCCGCCGTTTCGAGCACGGCTCCGAGCTGCGCGGGCGAGGCGTCGAGATCGGTGAAGAGATAGACCAGCATGGTGGCGTGCGGAGCGGGCGGCGGACCCGCGGTGCCGGCAACGAGCTGCGGGCCGATCATGCCGGCCCCCTTGGCGCAGCCGAACAGCTGGACGGGACGGCCGTCTTCGGCCTCGATGGTGGCGCGGGCGACCTTGCGCTTGGTGTCGGTGGTCAGGATGGCGCTGGCGAAGGCCAGCAGGTGGTCGGTGGAGCCGCCGAGCGCGGCCTTGGCCCGCGGCAGGGCGGCGATTACCTTTTCCGTGGGTAGAGGTACGCCGATGATGCCGGTGGAGGACGGGACGACCTCGTCAAAGACACCGCCGAACTGCTCGGCGAGCGCGACGCAGCAGCGCCGGCAGGCCTCCACCCCGGGCTCGCCGGTGGCGCAATTGGCGTTGCCAGCGTTGACCAGTACCGCGGAGACGCGGCCGCCGGTGGCCTGCAGGTGCCGCCGCCCGACAAGAATGGGCGCCGCCACCACCTGGTTGCTGGTGAACATCGCCGCGGCGTTGGCCCCGCCCTCGCAAAGGGCGAGGGCGAGATCGGGTTTGCCGCTGGCCTTGATGCCGGCGGTTGCAGAGGCCCACTGAAAGCCCTTGGGAAGCCCAGGGGAGGATGACGAGGAGGAGCTGCCCACAGTGACAATGTACCAATACTTGCCGGGCACACCGACGATGTCCTCCTCGCTCTTTCGAGCTGGCGGGTTCGGTGGGCTAGGACCTGTTGATGGGGGGTGAACGCAAACCGAGGCAAAACAAAGCGGAATATAAAA
>CAXTBJ010000109.1:1877-9382 GCA_964242585.1 uncultured Bryocella sp. | reverse complement strand
CAAACACGACTACCTGCCTTCGGGTGCGCCGGCCAACGACGAGCGGGTGACGGCAACCATCCTGCATGGGCACGGCCTGATGCCGGCCCAGCCGGATATCGATCCGGAGAGCTTGGCGATGCTGCTCGCATATCTCCATACCGTATGAGTTCCGGACAGCTGCCCAATGCCTGACGAGACCCCAAGCCGCTTTGAAGATCCCCGCATAACTCCCGCGGCGGATGCGGGTTTCGGCGCGCGCCGGTTGCCCGGAACGCCCGCCGGCGAGGCACAGGGTATGCTGCCGGGCATGGCCCTGATCGCCATGTACCTGCTGTTGCTGGGATTGCTGAACGTGTTCGCGGCGTTGCGCAACGCCTTTGGCGGCGGGGCAGCGAAGTATTCCATTCTGGGCATCTGCACGCTGCTGGTGGTGGGGGTGTTCGGGATGCTGCGGCTGCGCCGCTGGGGGTGGGCGATCACCACGGCCGGTTCCCTGCTGATGTCGGCCGGCTATTTTTATGGGTATCATGCCGCGCGTCACGCACCGTTCATCATCCAGGGGCTGTTTGCGCTGGTGTTCTTTCTGTACCTGAGCCGGCTCGAGGTGCGTGAGCGGTTGCGGTAGCGCCCTGTTCCCGCAGCGGCGATCGACGGGCGTACACTGCGGAGGCGGTGTGCACGCCGGTGCGCCGGTGCTTGCTTTTCGACCTCACTCCATCTGGTCGATCACCGCAGGAGGGCATCATGGCGCAGTTCACCCGACGGGATTTTGTCAAGACAGGCATCGCGGCAGGAACGCTGGCCGGTGCAGGAGCCCTGCCGTTACTGGCGCAGCCGGCGAAGGCGACCGATTGGGTCATGCTGGGCAAGTCGGACGTGAAGGTGACGCGGCTGGCGTTCGGCACCGGCAGCATGAGCGGTGAGGTGCAGCGCGAGCTCGGCCAGGAAGGGTTCACCTCCCTGGTGCGCTATGCGTACGATCGCGGCATCCGCTTTTTTGAGACGGCCGATTCATACGGCGGCATGCATCGCATGCTGGGCATCGCGCTCCAAGGGGTGCCGCGCGACAGCTACCGGCTGATGTCCAAGGTGACGACGAGCGAGGGCGTCGATCCGCAGCGGAAGTTCGACGAGCTGCGACGGCAGGCCAACACGGAATACTTCGATGTCATGCTGCTGCACTGGCAGCACACCGCGGACTGGCCGGAGACCAGCAAGCGCTGGCAGGACGGCATCCTGGAGGCGCAGGGGCGCAAGGTGATCCTGAGCCGCGGAGCCAGCGTGCACGGCCTTCCCGCGTTGCGGCAGATGCCGGGTAACGAGTGGCTGCAGGTAGCGATGATCCGCATGAATCACAAGGGCACACGGATGGACGCCGAAGGCTACGACACGGATGGGACGGGCAATGTGCCCGAGGTGGTTGGGCATGTGAAGCAGGTGCGCGCTCAGGGCATGGGTGTGGTCAGCATGAAGCTGATCGGCGAGGGCGTCTTCAACCACGAGGACCGGCAGCGGGCAATGCGGTTTGCCTTCCGTAACGCGGGGGTAGACGCGGCCACCGTGGGCTACAAGAGTCGGCAGGAGATCGACGAGGCCATTACGAATATGAATATGGCGTTGGCCTAACGGGAAACGCAGGGTACACGGAGGCCGCAGCGTCCACAGCATACTTTGCGTTTGTCTTTCTCATTTAAAGAAACTGCCCAGCGATCCGAAATGAATGGTACTCTGCCCTGGCCGCGCGCCCGGGCTACAATTACAGGTGCCATGTCCTCGCTGCACGCTCCCGACACGCTCGTTCAAATCGACCTGAGCCCGCGCAAGCCGGTGGCCAAGCCCGCATGGCTGAAGGCGCGTGCGCCGGTGGGCGAGACCTTTCATGCGCTCAAGAAGCTGGCACGCGATCTCCACCTGCACACGGTGTGTGAAAGCGCGCATTGCCCGAATATCGGTGAGTGCTGGAACGGCAAGACCGCGACCTTCATGATGCTCGGCAACCTGTGCACGCGGCGCTGCGGTTTTTGCGCGGTGCCGAAAGGCCGGCCGGAGCCGATCGACCATGGGGAACCGGAACGCGTGGCCTATGCCGTGGCTTCGCTGGGATTGAAACATGCCGTGATCACCAGTGTGAATCGGGATGATGACAACCTGGGTGCGGCGAAGGCGTTTGTGAACGTCATTCGCGAGGTCCGGCGGCAGGCGCCCGGCTGCCAGGTTGAGGTGCTGACGCCGGACTTTCAAGGGGTGGACGAGGCACGGCGGATGGTGGTCGAGGCGCGGCCGGAGATCCTGAATCACAATATAGAGACGGTGCCGCGGCTATACCGTGTGGCTAAGTCCGGCGGACGGTACGAGCGCTCGTTGCGGTTTCTGGAGGCGGCCAAGCAGGAGTCGGCAACCCACCCTGAGGGGCCCATTGTGACCAAAACGGGCATCATCGTCGGCATGGGTGAAGAGATGCACGAGCTGCTGGGCGTGTTCCGCGACCTGGGGAATCGTAAGGTCGATATTCTGACGATCGGGCAGTATCTGCGGCCCTCGCGCGATCACCTGCCGATGAGCCGCTTCTATACGCCGGAGGAGTTTGCGTTTTTGAAGCATGAGGCGCTGGGGATGGGCTTTCGGCATGTCGAGTCGGGTCCCCTGGTGCGGTCGAGCTATCATGCGCATGAGCAGGCGCAGTCCACGGGGCTGGTGTAATCGCAGTGGCACAGGACGCTTCCCGATTGATCCGCAATCCCCACACGAAAAATAATTGACAGGCCGTAGAGAATGACCGAAGCTATGGCTCTATACGAGGCTAAGCACATGCGCATACCCTCGTGTGATAGAGCCTCTGAAAGATGGCAATGGCTCAGAGGCCCTGTGGTTAGAAGTGCCCGAACAGCAGCACCTCAAGAGTTTCGCTGGCAGAATTAGGAGAATCTCTCCCAGCATCTGCAGTGAAAACTGCCGATAACGGACCCGCAAGGGTCGCATTCGGCCTCACCTCCTTCACGTCGAGATCACCTCGGGCGCCTATCCGAGGTGTTTCGCTTTTGGGGCGAAACTTGTTCCCTGCGGTGTAAGCCCTGGACGTGCCGGCTCTTCGTGAAGGCAAGCGCAGTCTTTCATGGCAAGCTTAGCTATGACGATTTCGCAAAAGACGCAGCTCCCTCCCTCGCCTGACAAGCAGCCGGACGCCCCGCGCGGCGAACGTCTGCAGAAGATTCTGGCCCAGGCGGGCATCGCCAGCCGTCGAGCGGCCGAGGGCATCATCAGTGAAGGCCGTGTGCAGGTGAACGGCGAGGTGGTGACCGAGCTGGGCACCCGCGCCGACCCGCATCGCGACCACATTCGCGTGGATGGCAAGCTGCTGCAGGGGCCGGAGCCGCAGCGCTACTTCATGCTGAATAAACCGCGCGGCTATGTGACCACGCTGGACGATCCGGAGGGCCGGCCGACGGTAGCCAAGCTGCTGGGCCAGGAGAGCCAGAAGAAGGTGACGGGAGAGCACTCCAAGCTGCCCCGGCTCTATCCCGTGGGACGGCTGGACTACCTCAGCGAGGGCCTGCTGCTGATGACCAATGACGGTGAGCTCGCAAATCGGCTCTCCAAAGCGAGCGCGGGGGTGGAAAAGACCTATCTGGTGAAGATTTCGGGGAAGCCGACAAACGAGGCCATCGACCAACTGCGGCGCGGCGTGATGATCGACCGTGGACGGCTGGATGAGGTGCGCGCCGGCCGGCGCGACCGTGTGCTGACGCAGCCGGCCAGAATCGAGCAGGCGCGCGGAGGCGATAATCCGTGGTTTGAGGTGACGCTGCTCGAAGGCCGTAACCGTCAGTTGCGCAAGATGTTTGAGGAGGTCGGCCACCACGTGGAAAAGATTCGCCGCATCGCGTATGGGGCGTTGACGCTGGACGTGCCGCCGGGGGGCTTTCGTGAGCTGACCCTGGGCGAGGTGCAGGCCCTGAATCGCGCGGCGGCCGGTAAAAAGGTGGAGCGCAAGAGGGAAAGGCCGGAGGCGGCACAATTGAAGAAGCCGGTACCGCCGCGCAAAGGGGGTGGCGCAAAACGGGTCAGCCGGCCCCGCTCCGCGTAGCACCTTCGATGCAACGGCAAGACGCAACTTCCGGGCGCTAACTGCATTCATACTGTTGAGAGGTGTTAGAACATGCGCTTTTCCTTCCTCAAGAGTTCCCTGGTAGCCGGTGTTGCGGCAGTCGGGCTTGTAACGATGGCGCCGGCACCGGCGCACGCTCAGGTTTCTTTCGGCGTAAACATCGGCGGCCCGTCACCGGTTTGTCCTTACGGCTACTACGGGTATGCACCGTATAACTGCGCACCTTACGGCTACTATGGTCCACAGTGGTTCACCGGCGGCGTCTTTCTGGGCGCGGGTCCCTGGTTCCATGGTCCTGCCGGGTTCTATGGTCCGGTGAACCATGCGTTTGATCCACGCTACGGGTATCATGGCCCATTTCCCGATCATGGTGGATACCGTGAGCCGGGCGACCATTTCAATAACTTCCATGGAAACGACTTCCACGGACCCAACGGCGAAGGCCACCATGAGGGATTTCACGGCGGTTATGAGCAGGCGCACGGAGGCAACTTCGGCGGCGGGCATAACGATGCCTTTGGCGGCCATCGCTAACCTTTGGTGTTGAAGGCGAGGAAGGTGCCCGGTTGAGACCGGGCATCTTCACATGTAGGCACCTTCGGCAGAGTTGGAAGGAAAAAGCGCTTCGATGACTCCTCCCCAGCAAGGGTCGAAGGTTGTTGGAGCGGACGTACACTGTAGATCATGGCGTTCTCCTTATTTGGCAGTCGCGACAAGGCCCCGGATTCGGTAAAGGATCGAGCGGAGCCGGCGGACGGCACGGCCGAGACTACCCAAGCGGAGACCGAGCGCCGCGGCGGCTTCTTCGAGCGGATGCGGCAGGCGGTCACCCGCACCCGGGAGTCGCTTTCCACCTCCATCGCCTCCGTGGTTGCGCTTACGCGCGAGGTGGACGAGGCCTCGCTCGACGATCTTGAGTTTGCGCTGCTGGCATCCGACATCGGCGCCGCTACCACGGACGAGATCATCGGCCGTTTGCGCGAGCGGGCGCTACGCCAAGGCATCGCGGACGGCGCGGAGTTGAAGCGGGCCTTGAAAGAGGAGATCCGCCGCATCCTCACGGGCGTCTCCACCCCCGTGTCACACCCCGCAACCGGTCCCGAGGTCATCATGATGGTCGGGGTAAACGGCACCGGCAAGACGACCACGAGCGGCAAGCTTTCCGCGCTGTACCGCCGCGAGGGCCGCACCGTGCTGCTGTGCGCGGCGGATACCTTCCGCGCCGCGGCGATCGAGCAGCTGGAGGTGTGGTCGCAGCGCTCCGGGGTGGACCTGATCAAGACGCGGCAGGGCGGCGATCCCTCTGCGGCACTGTTCGACGCCTTGGCGGCCGCGAAGGCGCGCCATACCGATGTCGTGCTGGTCGATACGGCGGGCCGCCTGCACACAAAAACCGATCTGATGAAGGAGTTGGACAAGATGCGGCGCACGGCGGAACGGCAGGTACCGGGCTCGCCGCACCAGACGCTGTTAGTGATCGATGCCACAACCGGGCAGAACGGCATGCAGCAGGCACGCCTGTTCACCGAAGCCGCCAAGGTGACGGGAATAGTCTTAACCAAGCTCGACGGCACGGCCAAGGGCGGTATCGTGGTGGCCATCGCACACGAACTACGCCTGCCGGTACGGTATGCCGGTATTGGCGAGAAACTGGACGACATCCTGCCGTTCGACCCGCAGGCGTTTGTCGATTCCCTGCTCGCTTAGCTCTTCGACGAAGCCTCAGCAGGTGAGCCGACGCAGCACGGTACTTCCGTTTCAGGTTCTGCACGATGGTAATGCCGCGCACGATGAGATTTTCGGCTCTTCGTGGCATACAGTCCACCGAGCGTTCGCCGTGCGGGACGATCGGGGTATCTCGTTTGCCAACAGGATGGGTGATGCTTAGCCATTGCTTGCGGCTTCCCGCTCCTGTAAAGGCGACCTTCCCATGCACCAGTTTCTTGTCACACTTGTTTCGCTTCTACTCTCGTTGTGCCATCACTCTATCGCCGGCCGCTCGCCCGCTACGTCCTCTTACCGAGCCTCCGTTCCCCGAACAGCGATTCACTTTCCGGATAGACGGGAGCTGGCCCGGTATAACGGCGAGGCAGAAAATCCCCGGTATGCTGAACCTGCATGTGTCTCCTGCCTGGGGAGGAACACCTCCTACATCGCGCGTTAGAGCTGGCGCGGGATGCCGCCGCTTGGGCGTCTCCGAACCCTACCGTGGGCTGTGTTTTGGCCGAAACGGAGCCGGGCCGGCAGGTACTGGGCGAAGGGGCGCACCGGTACGATCTTCGCGACCATGCCGAGATCGCCGCGCTGAAAGATGCGGCCGCGCGCGGCCGCAGTGTGGGCGGAGCGACAGCCTATGTCACACTGGAGCCCTGCTCGCACCATGGGCGTACCGGACCCTGCGCCGAGGCGCTGGTTGCCGCCGGGGTTCGCCGGTGTGTGGTGGCCACGGTGGACCCCAACCCGCTGGTGCGCGGGAGCGGCCTCGCCCGACTGCGGGCGGCCGGCGTGGAGGTCGTTGTCGCCGACGAGGCTTCGCCGGTGGCGCAGGCCGCCAGGCGCCTGAACGATGCCTTTGCCTTCGCGATTCAGCATGGGCGGCCCTTCGTTACGTTGAAGACGGCGGTCTCCGCCGATGGGAAACTCGCGCCCGGGCCCTCCTCGCGATCGGCGATTGCACCGCACTGGATCACCGGCCCGGCAGCCCGGGCGGAGGTGCAGGCACTGCGTCACCGCTCCGATGCGCTGGTGTGCGGCATTGGGACGGTGCTGGCGGACGATCCCGCACTAACCGATCGCACGGGAATACCGCGCCGGCGGCGGTTGCTGCGCGTGGTGGTGGACTCGGACCTGCGCACGCCGTGGGAATCCAGGCTGGTGCGCTCGGCGCAGCGGGACGTGCTGCTGCTGGCGGCTGAGGACGGACCGGACGGGGCGGCTGCCGCACTGCGGCACGCGGGCGTGGAGATCCTCAGACTGCCTTGCGGTGCGGAACGCCGTGACGGCGCGGAGCCCCGCCGTGAGCTGAATCTAACGGCGGCTCTTGCGAGGCTGGCAGAGCGGCAGGTGCGCAGCGTTCTGCTGGAGGCGGGATCGGCCCTGAACGGCAACATGCTGCGGGCCGGCCTGGTGGACCGGGTCGTGCTGTACCGGGGCCCGGAGCCGCTCGGAGACGGGGCGTTGCCGTTTGCGGCGGGTGGTCCGACACCGGAGGAGTTACTGCGGATGCTGAGCTCCCTTGAGCGGCGAAGCCTGCCCCACGGCGACGGTGTGGATCTGTGCTTTTCAGGCTATCTGCACGATCCCTGGAGCGGTATTTGAGGGAATACTCCTGTTACAGGCGGTACTTCGACGAGAATGCTTATGAGTTGAAGCGACCTGTACCGAACCGCAGATTCCCTTCGGGAATAACAACAAAGCG
>CAXTBJ010000109.1:0-1777 GCA_964242585.1 uncultured Bryocella sp. | reverse complement strand
AGTTGAAGCGACCTGTACCGAACCGCAGATTCCCTTCGGGAATAACAACAAAGCGTTAGGACAACACAAAGCGTGCATGGCAACAACGAAAGCGTGAATAGCAACGACGAAGCACGGCTCTAGCAGGATCTAGCAGGATCAAGCAGGATGAAGGAATTCCCTCTATGGAGGTCGTTGCGCTCAGCCTGTATCCTTGAAGTCATGTTTACCGGCCTGGTTGAAACCACAGGAAACCTCGTCTCCGCCGAACCCACAGCCGGAGCCATGCGGCTCGTTTTTTCGGCTCCGGCGCTTGCCGGCCGATGGCGACAGGGGGACAGCATCGCCGTGAACGGGGTCTGCTTGACGGCCATTCCCCTGGAGACGGCCGGGCAGCCTGATACCACGCGCTTTGCCGCGGATCTGGCGACCGAGACCGTCGAACGCACGACGCTGGGTGCTCTGCGGCAGGGTGCCGTGGTCAATCTGGAGCTGCCCACACCGGCCGGCGCGCCGCTCGGCGGCCATGTGGTGCAGGGGCATGTGGATGGCGTGGGAAGGCTCGTCTCCTTGGTGGCGCTGGGGACCGATCCGGTTACGGCGGATTGGCGGTTGAAGATCGCGCTCCCCCCGGAGCTCGCCATGGGCGTCATTCCACAGGGTTCGATCACCGTGGACGGCATCAGCCTGACCGTAGCGGCGGTGCACCCCGCCGATGGCGAGGGAAACACGCTGATTGAGGTCGCCATCATCCCGCACACGTATCGCAGCACGCATCTGCGCGCCTTGACGATGGGGTCGCCGGTCAATATTGAGACCGATGTGCTCGCCAAATATGCGCAACGAGCACGCATGATGCCGGATGCCGAGTATCCGAGGCAGGCATGGCTGACAGGCGCGTATCTGATGGCGAACGGGTATTGAGGCCGCCCAAGCCGCCGGAAGCCGCCTAGAATCAATCCATGCATTCCAGCGTTGCCAGCCCCGGTCTCCGGTCTTTTGCCCTGCCGCTGCCGCCCGGCGAGTTCAAGGCATACCTCTTCGATTGTGACGGCACGGTCGTGGACTCGATGCCGCTGCACTACCTCGCGTGGCGGCGCGCCTTGGATGCGGTGAGCTGCGATTTTCCCGAGGAGCTGTTCTATGCCTGGGGCGGCCGGCCCGTGGAGGAGATCCTGGCCGACCTGAGCCGGGCGCAGGGGCTCACAATCCCGGTGCGCGAGACGGCGGAGATCAAAGAAGGCTACTTTCACGAAGCGCTGCCGCAGCTGACTGCCGTGGCCGAGGTGCTGGAGCATATCGACCACGCCCATGGCCGGGTTCCGTTTGCCATTGTCTCCGGCGGCGGCCGGGCCTCGGTGGCGCGCTCGCTGGAGCAACTGCATTTGCTGGACCGCTTCGAAACCCTGGTCTGCGCGGAGGATTACACCCGCGCCAAGCCGCATCCGGAACCCTATCTGCTTGCCGCCGAGCGGCTGGGTATCGCCCCGGGAGACTGCTTGGTATTTGAGGATACGGATCTGGGGATCGCTGCCGCAGAGGCTGCGGGTATGAGCTGGGTCAAAGTGCCGCACCCGCTGGAGCGCCAGCGACGGGCGTGAGCGGTCTATGGGCAGTACAAAGAAGCTGTTCTCTCAACCGTAATCGCGATCCTGGTAAGCCGACCCCGACCTTTGGAGATGCTTCAAGATGGCGATGTCGGCAGCGGGTACGCTGCTAGAGAATCTGGCCCCTGACGACCTAGTTGATAGAGCGGACTAGCAGGTGGTGCAGAGAACAGCAAAAGAAAAACGATCGC
>CAXTBJ010000108.1:0-9477 GCA_964242585.1 uncultured Bryocella sp. | reverse complement strand
CCCTACGTCCGGTCCCCTTACGTCCGATCCCCCTACGTCCGGTCCCCCTGCATTCGGTCCCTGATACACCCGCACCCAATCCACCAGCATCGACCCGCTGGCCGGCGTCGTGCTGTCGGTCGGCCCCGGAAAGCCGCCGGTGCCGATGGCGAAGTTCAGCAGCAGGAAAAACGGATTGTTGAATACCCACTCCGTACCGGCGGGCAGGGTTGCCGGGGTGAGCGTGATCACCACGTTGGAGGGGTCGTCACGGTAATACCGCAGGGAATTCGGTGCCCAGATCACGCCGTACACGTGGTAATCGGTATCGATGCGCCCGCCGTTTGGAAACACAAAATTCGCCCCAATCCCTTTGCCGCCCGAATAGCCCGGGCCGTGCGTGGTGGAAGAGGTCGTGGTCGGCCCATACTTCTGCACCCACTCGATGATGTCCTGCTCGCCGCTCCGGGGCCAGCCGACCTTTTCGATATCCGAGCCCAGCATCCAGAACGCCGGCCAGAAGCCGTTGCCCACCGGCAGCTTGATGCGCGCCTCGACGCGGCCGTACTGGAACTGTTTCAGCCCCTGTGTCTTCAGCCGCGCCGAGGTCCATTGGCCGCTCGCGTTGCGGCTCGCCGTGATCACCAGATGGCCCTTGCCGTCCATGGACACGTTCGGCTGGCTTCGGACGCACGGCGCCGTGTCTGACCCCGGCGTGCAGTAATATTCCGTCTCCGGATTGCCGAAGCCGCCGTTGCCCGTGTCGTAGGTCCAATTGGCGGCGCTGGGAAAGCTGCCGGCCGGGCCGTTGAACTCATCGCTCCACTGCAGGGTCCAGGGCAGCGCCTGCGCCTGCGCCCAAAGGCCCAGCGGCAGCAGCATCGCGCCAATGACCAGCATCGCTCGCAGCACGGGGGAAGACGCGTTTCGGGTGGGGTGGGACTTCGCTTGTGATGAAAAACGACGAATGCACATCCTGTACTCCTGGCCTTGACTGAGGAATCATCCGTTCTGGTGATTTTTTGCAGCTATGGGTGAGATCACTGCCCTGCGGGATAACTCGTCAAACGCGGCCAATACTGCGGTTTGCAGGTAGCCTCGCCGCCCTTGTCATCCACCACGTTCAGAATGGCTCCATGGGTGTTCAGGCAGGTGGTAATCATGTCATGGAAGCGCACACCCGCCTGCGTGGGCGCTTCAATGCCGCGCGTGAGCTCGACATTCGGATAGGTAAACACACTGTAGATACCGAGGCCCCACGCCTCATGCTGACGGACGCCTTCGGCCACCTTGTAGGACGCCCAACCGTCCGTGCCCGGGCCGCTGGTGTACGCGGCCTGCGTCGGTGGATCGTAGGGAATCTCGGACTGGTACATGTACGTGCGGCCCCGTTCCCCATTCCACAGCACCTGGAACTGCTGGTGGTGTTCGGCGAAGAGGCCATAGGCCGTTACGTCGCTCCCATTCACCACCAGCCCGTTCTGGCTCAGGTTCTTGTCCCAGCCCACGTCCTGCCCATGATCGGCACGCCAGATCCAGGTGTGATCGATGATCGTGTCGTTCGCGTTGACCTCTAGATTGCCCACCGTCTTGCCGGGACCCGCGCCGCCCTCGCGAAAGAACACATCATGCAACACGATGGGGTCCTCGCGATGGCGCGCGGTGCCGCGCTTCGCGCCGATCTGCAGTAACACGGGCGATATTTGCGGGCCTGCATCGAAGAGCAACCCGGAGACAGTGAGCCCCTTCACGTCCTCCGTGAGCATGGCCGCCGTCCCCTGCGTGGGCTGCAGCGTGGCAAAACCCAGGCCGAGCACCACGGTATCCGGCTTGGTGAGGTGAATCGGTTCGGTGAGCTCGTAAATGCCCGGCGTGAACAGCAGGTGACGTCCCTTCGCGAGCTGCGCGTTCAGGGTCGCCGCCGAATCGCGCTCAGGCCGCGCAATGTAGAAGGCGCTGAGTGGAATGTCGCGGCTCTTGACGTCGGCGGCCTGCCAACTGACGCCCGTGCTCATGGAGCGCAGGGCCGGCACCCGCACGTTCCACACACCGGCCGCGTTCACAAACAGAAAGGGCTTTTCCCGCACGACAGGCGTCTGGGAAATCTCCGTATACGCGGGCTTCGGCCACGTACCCTCAGGTGCATGCGGCACCCCGACAAAGACCATGTTCCAGTTGGAGCCGGTCCAGCTCGCCCAGTCGCTGTTGCGCGAAATCCACTGCTGCTGCGTGCCGGAATCCACGTGGCCGTCCACCAGGGTGTCGGCCATCCAGCCGCCCGAGGCCCAGCCGTGATTCTGGTGCAGCACCAGGTCGCCTTCGATATGCATCCGCCGCATGGGCACCGCCTGCGAGACGGCCCACTGCATGGTGCCGCCCGTGGGCGTTACGGCGAAGTTCTCCACCCCGCGCCAGAACACGCAGGTGGCGTTATTCCTCGGCAAGCTCGCATCCACGTGGACGTTGCCGGTGATGTGCACGCTGTCGGGCAGTGCGCCCAGGCCGCGCACCTCGGTATAGAAGCCGATCGGCACGTCGAGCTTATACTCCCCGGGCAGAAACAGCAGCGCATAGCGATCCTTGCCGAACTCACTGTGCTGCTCGTCCGCATAGACGCGATCGATCGTGGCCTGCATCGTCGCGGGCGACTGCGACGGATCGAACAGAAGCACATTCGGGCCCAGATCCGGATAGCCCGCATGGATCGGAGGATTAGCCGGCACAGACGTTTGCGCGTGCGGCAAAGGGGAGGGAAGAAGCGCCAATCCCAGAAGCATCGTGGAGGGGAAAACAATCATTCGCATGCGCTCTACAAGATAACGCGTGCAGGACACCGCTGTCCCCGTTGGTGTCCGGGCGAGAATGGTTATGTTCACTCCTATCGGCGGGATCAGACGAAGCTGCGAAGGTCCGTACCGCGTTCCCATCGAGCGCCTTTGCCAATTCACCCTAAAAAAGACTCTCCACGAGATATCAAACTTCAAAAAGATGCCGGCAAGCTCTCTCGACGAAGATGACTACGCGACGAAGCCGAAATCGTCTCCCACCGCGCGTCTTGTAATCAGCGGGACACCGTCCGTTCTAAGTCATTGAAAGGACCCATTTCTAGCTGCGGCGTAGTGGTCCGAGGGGCTCACCGGATATCCTGCGGCGTAAGCACGCCGCCTTCCTTCAGATGGTAAAAACGGTTTGCCGGCACATCGTGAAACGTCTGCTGTTTGCCATCCGGCCAGTGCACCTCGACCGCCTCCATCCGATCAGAATTTCCCAAACCGAAGTGCAGGCGCACATCGTTCTGCGAAAGATAGCTTCCGCCGCTGAGCACCTCACTCATCTGCTGCGCGCCGGCAGCCCCATTCATGCCCGCTGCCCGGACATAGACCTTAGCGTTCAACCCCAGCCGGTTGGAAGGGCTGCCCTCCACCTGAAAGCTCGCCCAATGGTTCGCCGGATTACTCTTCGCCTCCAGGACCATGGGCGCGCCCGTGAGATTCTCGATCACGACATCGAGCCGGCCCTTGTTGAACAGATCGCCGACCGCGAGCCCGCGGCTTACCTGCGGCACCGCGAGTGCGCTGCCCGCCTCCGCACTCACATCGCGAAAGCTGCCGTCGCCGTTGTTCCAGAACAGCAATTTCGGCTCACGATACGTGGTCCCGAGCTTCGCATTGTCTACCTGCGGGTACACATGGCCGTTCACAACGATCAGGTCCAGCAGCCCGCGGTTGTCGGAGTCGAAAAACGCATCGCCCCACCCCACATACGGGTGCGTGGCCTGCGCGATATGCGCATTGTGGGCGACATCGGTAAAGTTCAGATCGCCGTCATTGCGGTACAGCACGGCATAATCCTCGCTGAAGTGCGAGATCGCGATGCTTTGGCGCCCGGTGCGCGTGTAATCGCCCAGCGCGATGCCCATGTTCGCCTGCTCGTTGCCGTCCTCACTGAGCGCCACGCCCGCATCGTTGGCGATCTCTTTGAAACGTCCGCCGCCCTCGTTGTGATACAGGTAGTTCGGCTCACCGTCATTGGCCACCAGCAGATCGAGCTTGCCGTCGCCGTCGAAGTCCGACCACACACTGCCCAGCCCGAAGTAGCGGTGCGGATCATCCACACCCGCCTGCCGGCTGACCTCCGTAAACGTGCCGTCGCCGTTATTGTGATACAGCGTATCCGGCGAACCCTTCAACCCGCGCGGACCGCACTGCACCGGCACCTCATGGTACTGACAGGTCTTCTGCGAGCCGAAGGTGGGCAGGCTCTTGACATCCAGATCCACATAGTGCGGAACGAACAGATCGGCAAAACCATCGCCGTCGTAGTCGCCGAACGAAACACCCGTCGCCCAGCCCTTGTCCTGCCCCACTCCGGACCGCGCGCTGACATCGCTGAAGGTGCCGTCGTGATTGTTGCGATACAGCACCACGCCGCCGAAGCAGCTCACCGCCAGATCGGGCCAACCGTCGTTATCGAAGTCGCCCACCGCCGCGCCCATCGCCCAGCAGGGGTAGGCCACACCGGCCTTGTCGCTGACGTCGGTAAAGGTACCGTCATGATTGTTGTGGTACAGCGCGCTCCTGGCCTTGGTGCCCGCCTGCGCCATGCTGACACTCGGCGCATTGGTGAAATAAATATCCAACCAGCCATCGCCGTCATAGTCCAGCAGGGCCACGCCGCCGCTCATCGATTCGACGATATACCGCTGCTCCGGACTCGAAAGGTGATCGAAACGAATGCCGGTGGATGCGGTGATATCCACGAACTGCGGAATCGCGCCGGGGCCGCCCTTCGTCGTATTTCCCTGCGCCGCGGCCGAGCGGCTGATCAAAACGCACAGCAGCAGCAGCGCGCTCAGGAGGACCGCTGCGCGCACGGCGGCCTTCCTTGCGCCGAGGATTATGCTACGGTTTGGCATCGTTGGCCGCCGGCGCGTCCAGCCGCATGGTCTCGTAGATCTTCTGCAATTTGTCCTTCAGCGCCTTCAGGCGCTCGTACTCGGCGATCTCCCGCTTGGCGTCCTCCGGGCGATGCAGCCGCCGGTACAACGCGCTCAGCCGATAGTGTGCGAGCACGTTGGTGGGGTCGGCCTTGACGACGGCCAGCAGCAGCGGCTCGGCCTGCTCCGGCTTGCCCGTCTCGGCCAGCTCGTGCGCGAGCCCGATCTCCGCATCCGTATTGCCCGGCTGATCGGCCAGGGCCTGACGGTATAACCCCATCGCGGCGTCGTGCTCGCCCTTGTCCGCGGCGATATCGCCCAGATGCGTAACCACCTTGTCGTCCTTGGGATTCTGCTGCAGCGCCAGCCGATACTGCCCCTCCGCTTCGGCCTTCAACGCCGGCTGTGAGGACGCATAGAGGGCATCGGCAAGCTCGGAATGCACGGCCGGCAGATTCGGGTCGGCCGCCAGGGCCTCGCGAAGATTTTTGATGGCACCCGGATTATCGTGTTCAAGCGCCAGCTGATGCGCGATGGCCTGATGCATCTGCCCCGAGTTCGGCGCGGCTACGGACAGATCCAGCATCGCCTCCTGCCCGAGCTGCGTGTAAATGCTGTAGGCAGCGTACAAAATTTCAGGGTCGGTCGGTATCTGCGCCTTGAGTTGGCTCACGGCAGCCCCTGCCGCGGGCAGGTCCCCCAGCGCGGAGTCGATCTCCACCAACTCCAGCCCTGCCTGCCGCCGGGTCTTGACATCGGGAATGTTTGGCAGTGCCGCCGTAAGATCCGTACGCGCGGCGTCCAACTCGCCGCTCCGATGTTCACAAAACCCGAGCAGCACCTGAATCTTACTTTGCCGCGGATCAAGCGCCAGCGCCGTCCGCAGATGCGGCTCCGCCTCCTGCGAGCGCCCGGTGAAATAGAGCAGCACGCCAAGATTGCCCTGCGCATCCAAGTTTTGCGGATCAGCCGCCACGATCGCCTGAAACTCAGGAATGGCGAGAGCCGGCTTCTGCTGCTGAAGATACGCACGGGCTTTCTGCTGGTGGTCGATAACGCTTGCCGGAGCGGAGTCAGTTGCCGGTACACCCTGTGCGCAGAGCCTTGAAGCACAGAGTACAAAGAGAATCACGTTTACTAGTCGCAACCGCATCGCTTAAGCCATAAACCATATTGTAATCTGCTCGAACAAATAAGATTCCCGAACCGGTTGCCACTTAGCAAGACTATCAGAGTCGTTAAGCGGCCTAGCCAGTTTAAGCAGAAAGGGGATGGCGTAATCGCCATCCCCTTCTGCAAGTGTTCGATCTGTTTTAGAAGGCTAAACGTGCGTTGAGCTGTATGTTACGACCTCCAATCTGGAGGCCCGTGATGGGTAGATTTGACGCACCTGTGTAAGGCGTTCCCGTACCGTTGCTATTCTGGAGACCACCCGACGGAGGACCGAAGGTGGGATGGTTGAATGCGTTGCTGGCGTCCATACGCATAGAGAACTTGAACCGCTCTCCAGGTAAGTCGAACAGCTTCTGTACGGATAGATTGACCGTGTAGAAACCTGGACCGACGAGTTGATCACGGCCCGAAGTGCCGAAAGCGCCCGGACCAGGGTCCGAAAAGGCTGCTGGGTTATACCATTCTTGTAGAGTCCGTCCTCCAACAGGCACGCTGCTGATCCCGGAGTAGTTGGGATATTGCGAAGTTCCTGCGTAGTTGTTGTTATTGGCAAACACCTGGAAGGGATTTCCCGAGGACAGGATTAGGGTAGTGGAAGCTTGCAGACCACCAAGAGTTTCGTCCGCCAGCCAGTTGTGGTTCAGGAACTGGCGTCCGTGACCGAAGGGCAAATCGTACACAGCATATCCCTTGAACTGATTCCGGACATCGAAGTTAGATGGACCATAGTTGGCATAGGCGCGATTGACCAGCAAAGTGCTCTGCTCTTGAACATTCTGCGGTCCGGCGTGGGTTCCCCAGCCGGAAGAGTCCTGATCATCCAGCATATGAGACCAGACATAATTAAAGCTGGCACTGAAGCCTTGGCTCAAACGCTTGGTGATCGTCGTCTGTAACGAGTGATAGTTGGAAATCGAGTTGTACAGATTACCACTAATGCCCTGGTAGATCGGGAACTGCGAGGTGCAGGTCGCTGAGGAAACGCCTGAACCACACGAGGAGGTATCTGCAGAATTTAATCTGGAATAGTCAGGAGCATTCAGGTTAGTGGGAAAGGTCAAGTTGAAGCCATGGCTGCCCACATACGACATCGTAAAGGCGACGTTGCTGCCGATCTGCTGTTCGATACCCAGATTCCACTGATAAATCTTTGGAATCGGAGTATTGAAGTCGTTATAACTGGCACCTTGGCCGTTGAACCGGGTAGGGTCTGTCGAAGCTGCAGTGAAGGGAAGCGCTGCCGGTGTACCGCCGCCCAACGGGAACAGCGTTCCGGTACCACCGAACTTGGTTACAGGGTAGATGCCATTGGATTGGTCGCCGTAGCCGCCGGCAGATCCAAACGCTTGTCCCAGACCGCTACCATAATTATCCAAACTGAAGTTGTAGGTATAAATTCCGAAGCCGCCGCGCAAAGTTGTCGTTGGGTGCAGTAACCAAGAGAACCCAGCGCGTGGTAGGACTGAGGTGTACACGTTGTTCTGGATAGACGTGCGACCATTGGTGTGCGTGGAACCGAACCAATAAGCGCCCAGGGTGTTGGTGGCCGGATTCACAATGGTCGGATCGAAGCTGTCTTCATTGCCCTTGACCTCATTGAAGCCGTGGCTGATCTCGTACCGGACGCCGAGATTTAAAGTGAAGTTCGGCTTTAGCTTAATGTCATCCTGAACGAAGACCTGTGGCTTCTTGAGGCGCGCACCGGCTTCAGGAGTAATGCCGGCACTCCAATTGCTCGAGTACCCCAGTAGAAAGTCGGCATACTCTTCGCCCGAATTTTGGTTGGCTGAGGCCACACCGGCTCCGTTAAGAGTCCAGTTTTCTGTGTAGGCACCGTTGAACTGAAGCGTACCTGCATTGATATTGCCCCAGTTGGTCGCGTTATCACGGTAGAACGCGAACTCACCGCCAAAGTGAATGATGTTTTTGCCCTTGATTAGAGTGACTACGTCAGACGGATCAAACACGAACTCCTTGTAGTCGGCGTTGGCTGCGGGACCGATCCAAGCGTAAGGGTAGTTGCGATAGAACTGAACAGAGGGAAGCGCATTGGCCTTTGCATACTGCCAGCCGATCTGACTCGGGACGCCCGTGTTGAGGGTGTTGTCCGAAAAGAAGTTGAGCTGGCTGGTGAATCCGAAGCGAGCTTCATTGGTTGTGTGAGGGCTGATATTCCACACATCTGTAATCTGCGCGTTGTTATTGTCGACATCTCCAGTCTGACATCCGATAGGACAGGCGGTAACAGCGCTAAAACTGTTTTCCAGCTCATTGCCTTGCGTATCGGAGAGCGTAAGCCTGTTGTTCGGCGTGATGTCATAATCCAAACGTCCGAAATACCGCTTCCAGGGACGGGGTACCGGTGTGCTGGAGTAAAAGTTGTTCACCTGAACACCGGCACTGTTCAACGTACCAGGCTCGAAGCTGCCGTAAGCGACAGGGCTGACCCCATTCGCAGGGTAGTATTTTTGGAAGTTTGCTGAAACTGGATCAATCAAGCCGGCGGGAATGGCGTTTGCACCGTACTCACTTTGAAAGGATTTTCTAATAGGGTATGCATTTCCTGCGCTGTCATGCCCAATGGTTTGGGTGGTTGGATCGTAGATCAGAAAGGGTGATTGTCCTGCCGGAGCGGCGGTAAACTGGCCCGCCTGTACCGCTGCTGTAGGTATGGTCTGATACCCCGGACCTGATCCGTTATTCACGATTTGGTCATAACCGAAAAAGAAGAAGGCCTTGCTTTTCAAGCCAGTATGAGGGATTTCAACCGGGCCGCTGAAAGTGCCGCCGAAGTCATCGAAACGCAGCTTCGGTTTTCGAACGCCACCGGGGTTGGCGGCGCTGAAGGGTGTAGCACCGAATAGGTACTGGTAGGCATTCAATGCATCATTCTGGAAATATTCATACGCGACACCATGGAACTTGTTCGTGCCGCCTTTTGTAACTTGGTTGATGATCAGACCGCCGACACCGTACTGGGCCGAAAAGGAAGAAAGAGAGACTTGAAGCTCCGCGACGTCCTCGAAGGTGGCAGGATTTGCATTCTGGCTGCCCGGAAGCGTGGTTGATGCACCGTCCTGGAGCACGTTATTAAATGGCAGGTTGCCATTCGTGGCAACTTCTTGGCCCGGATTAAATGCATTCGACTGATTACTGCTGCTGGAGTAGGTGCCTGATGCACCAGGGAGCAGAATCATAAAGTTCTGCCAATCGGGACCAGTTGAGCCGCCCACGTTGGGCAATTGGTCCATGTCCTTGGCTTCCAGGACCTGCGTTTGGCTACCGTCCTCAGTGTGCAGCAGTGGAACGTCCGTATTGACCGTTACCTCTTCGGTGGTCGAACCGATTTTCAGCGGAGCATTGACCTGAGTCAACCCGACATCAACCGT
>CAXTBJ010000107.1:4293-9544 GCA_964242585.1 uncultured Bryocella sp. | reverse complement strand
TGCGCGATCACCTCCGGCACGCAGACCACCTGGAAGCGTTGTGCAATGCGCACCCACAGGTCGCGATCCTCCGTCGCACGCAGGTTTTCGTCAAAAAACCCGCTCTCCTCCACGCACGCTCGCCGAAACATCACCGTGGGGCAGGGCAGATCCATGGTGCGCATGTAGATCTGCGGCGCGATCCAGCCCTCGGGGTGGTTCTTGCGCCGATTGAACGCCGCAAACACTCGCCCATCGGAATCGATGCCCTCGATCAGCCCATAGCTGAGCCCCACCTCAGGCCGCCCCGCAAACGAGCGGAGAGAGGCTTCCAGCCGATGCGGCAGCCATACATCGTCGGCATCCAGGAGCGCGAGAAATTCGCTCTCCGCGTGGCGAATGGCCGTGTTGCGCGCCGCCGGCAACCCCGCGTTCTCCTGATACACGTAGCGCATCCGGGGGCCGAGGCGTTCCGCATACCGCGCCGCGATCGCCGCGGTCTCATCCCTGCTGCCGTCGTCGACCAGCAGAATGCGCCAGTCGGCAAAGCTCTGCGCGAGAACGCTGTCCAGCGCCATCGGCAGAAAGCGGGCCGCGTTGTACGCCGGCAGAATGATGTCAACGGTCGGCATGGTCTTGGGGCTGCATTGCGGCTCGGTTGCAGTTGATTCTGATTATAAGGACCGGTTTCGCCCGGGCCGGCCATGCCGCACTACACAAAAAGCGTCAGCGCCGCGGCCCGCATGTCCCTGATCGCTACAGATCGAGGCCGCAAGGAACCTTTGTGTTACGGCGATATCACGTGTTACGGCGATACCGCCATGCTCCGCATCGTTGACTCCACCCGCCGTACCATCCAACAAACTGCAATCTAGCGGAGTGGGAGACTTGTCGATGGGCCGCCGTTCTTCGCTGATTCTTCTGATCGTTGTGCTTGACGCCATGGGGATCGGCATCGTGTACCCAACCCTGCCGGCGCTGGTGCGACTGCTGCTGCACGGGGCTACAGACGCCGGCGTCACCCGCCATTACGGCTACCTGCTGGCCGCCTTTGCGAGCACCAGCCTGCTCTCCGCGCCGGTGCTGGGCGTGCTCAGCGACCGCTTCGGCCGAAGGCCGCTG
Organism: uncultured Bryocella sp.; assembly: GCA_964242585.1. Lineage (GTDB taxonomy): Bacteria > Acidobacteriota > Terriglobia > Terriglobales > Acidobacteriaceae > Granulicella. The sequence continues at coordinate 8,443 of CAXTBJ010000107.1, read as the reverse complement.
CTGCTCGCCGGGCTCTTCGGCACGGCGGTCGATGATCTCGTCATGGCCCTGGCACCCACGCTTCCTTTTCTGTACCTCGGACGCACGCTGGCCGGCGTCACCGGCGCAACCCTCACGGTGGCCACGGCCTACATGACCGACATCACCGATCAAGCTGACCGCGCGCGGGCCTTCGGGCGCATGAACGCCTGCTTCGGGGTCGGCTTCATCGCCGGGCCGGTGCTGGGCGGCTTCGCGGGGAGCTACGCCGTCCGCGCGCCCTTCTTTCTCGCGGCGGCCCTGAACGGGCTCAGCGCCCTGGTCTGCGGCCTGGCCCTGCCGGAATCGCGGGCGCGCCTCCCCGACAAAACAGCAGCGGGCAGGCCAAAGCTCACCGTGCGGCAGTTGAATCCCCTCGCCCCCTTGGCGCGGGTGGGCGGCATCGCCGGCATCGGCCGCCTGCTGTACGTCTTCGCGACCATCAGCACCGTAAATCAGGTCACGGGCATGCTTTGGGTCGTGTACGGCACCACCCGCTTCCGCTGGTCTTCGGCCACCGTGGGCGCTTCGCTGGCGCTCTATGGTCTGCTCTACGCCCTGGTGCAAGCGTTGCTGCCGGGTCGTTCGGAGCGCCGTCTGGGCCGGATGGGCACCGTCGTCTTCGGCATCGCGGCCGACGTCGCCGGCTTCACCCTGTTTGCCTTCGTTCGCACTACCGCGGGCGCCCTCGCCACCATCCCCTTTCTGGCGGTCAGCGGCCTGTCCCTGCCGTCGCTGCAATCGCTGCTGACCGAGCGCGTCAGCGAGGAGCGCCAGGGCGAGCTGCAGGGTGTGCTCACGAGCCTTACCTCCGTGATCGCGATCCTGTGCCCCCTGGCCGGCTCGAGCCTCTATATCCTTCTACTGCGCCGCGCGCCGCACCTCCCCGGGGCCATCTGGCTCCTGCCGCTGCCGTTGTATGCGCTTTGCATCCCTCTGCTGAGGTCAGGACCGGTTGTGAGCCCGCGTTCACACCCCCCGCCCGGCTAACGGCACGGCCTCCGGCGAGAAGATGCTGTCCAGTGCATCCGGTCCAGTCTGACGCCCGTTGTTTTCAGCCGACTGATCGGCACCGCGTTTCCTTGTTCGGAACCGCCGAAACAGGCGTACCTTCGTCATGGCGACCCGTGGGCCGGTCACGTTCGGCCTGTACCACCAGGCGCTGTAGAATGCAGCGACTCGCCGGCTCTCTTGCGATCAAGATCTTATAAAGGTGGACCTGTTTGCCCATCACCCTTAACGCCCTGGAAGGACCCCGCCCGACGCGGCGCTTCCGACGTCCGCTGATTGCCTTGGCTCTCGTGGCCGCCCTTCTGCTGTTCTTCGGCCAGACCTTTCTTTCCGGCTGGGTGGATCTGCTGTGGTTCCGCTCGCTCGGCTACGGGGAGGTGTTCTGGACCAACCGCCTCTGGGCCGCCGGCCTGTTCGTGGTCTTCGCCCTCGCGACGTTCGGCATCCTCTTCGGCGTCTTCACGGCACTGCGCCGGGCACACAGCGGCGATCTGCCGGCCACACGCAGCCTGGTTCTGAACGGCCGCCCGATCAATCTCTCCGTCGAGCCCGTGCTGCGCATCGCGGGCCTGGGCGCCTCCGCCCTGATCGCCTTTCTAACGGCTGCCTCCATAGCCTCCGACTGGCCCACGCTGGCCCTCTTCTGGCACGCCCGGCACAACGCGGCCGGCGTCGCGGACCCTATCTTCGGCAGGCCGCTCAGCTTTTTTCTCTTCACCCTGCCGGCCTGGCAGCTGCTGTTGAACTGGCTGCTGACCCTGGCGTTTCTGTGTTGCATCACGGCGGGGCTGTTTCTCGCCATCACCGCGGGAACCCGCGCGCTCAATAAAAGCAGCAATGGAGGCGTCAGCTATGGAGACTCCGTGCACTCCCCCTGGCGCGGGCTCTCGTTTGCGGTCTCATTTCTGCTTCTCGTCTTTGCCCTGAATGTCTATGTCGATCGCTTCGAGCATCTGTTTGAGCACCATACCATCTTCGACGGCGTCAATTACACGGACGCCCACATCACGCTCGCCGGCCTGCTGCTGGTATGCCTCGCGCTCGTCGCCGGCGCGCTGATTGCCTTTGCGGCAGCGTTGCGCAGCTCCGGTGGGGCCGCCCTGGTCCTTGCCGTGGTGCCGGCCGTGGTCTGCTACGTGGCTCTGGGCGTGGTGAGCTGGTACGTGGACGACTTCGTCGTGAAGCCGAACCAGCTCGTCCGCGAAACGCCCTACATCGCCAACAACATCGCCATGACCCGGCAGGCCTACGGTCTCGACCGCTTCACGCAGCATGAATTTCCCGCCGAAACCACGGTCGCCGCCGCCGATGCGGGGGACAATCAACCGACGCTGAACAACATCCGCCTGTGGGACTGGCACGCCCTGCAAGACACCCTGCGCCAGGTGCAGGAGATCCGCACCTACTACGACTTTCCCGATATCGATATCGATCGCTACACCATCGACGGCCACCTGCGCGAGGTGATGCTGGCCGCTCGCGAACTCAATGTCGAAAAACTGCCCGAAAGCAGCCGTAACTGGATCAACGAAAAACTCGTCTACACCCACGGCTACGGCGTCACCATGAACCCGGTGAACGGTTTCACCGCCGAAGGCCTGCCGACGTTTCTTCTGAGCAATATGCCCGTGCAGAGCTCCGTGCCGGGCCTGGTCGCGACGCGGCCGGAGATTTACTTCGGCCAGCTCACCGACACCGACGTCTACGTCAAAACGCAGCAAAAGGAGTTCGACTACCCACAGGGCCAGACCAACAACCTGACCACCTATGACGGCACGGGCGGCATCGTGCTGGGCGGCTTTCTGCGCCGCGCCCTGCTGGCGCTCGATCGCGGCGATCTGGGCAAGGTGCCGTTCTCCGACGACATCGGCTCCGAAAGCCGGCTGCTGATGCACCGCAACATCCGCGAGCGGGTCGCGGCGCTGGCCCCCTTTCTCACCTTCGACCAGGACCCCTACATCGTCGTCAACGACGACGGACACCTCTCGTGGATTCTGGACGCCTTCACCACCTCCGACAACTATCCCTACTCCACCCACTACGAGCTCGGCGACCGCAATGTGAACTACATGCGCAACAGCGTCAAGGTGGTCATCGATCCCTATAACGGCAGCACCACGTTCTATGTCTTCGATCCCGCGGACCCCCTCATCGCCGCCTACCGCGGGCTGTTTCCGAGCCTCTTCCAGGATGCCTCCGCGATGCCCTCCGGGCTGCGCCGCCACATCCGCTACTCCGAGCTGCTCTTCAAGATGCAGTCGGCCGTCTACGGCCTCTATCACATGACCGAACCCGAGGTCTTCTTCAACCGCGAAGACCTTTGGACCGTCGCCACCCAAACCGAAAGCACGGACGGCGACCAAAGTCCCGCCGTCATGCAGCCGAACTATGTGCTGATGAAGCTGCCCGGCGGCACAAGCGAGGAGTTCGTCGAAATCCTCCCCTTCACCCCCGCGAACCGTAACAACCTGATCGGCTGGGTCGCCGGCCGCTGCGACGGCGACAACTACGGCACCGCCGTCGTCTACGACTTCCCCAAATCGCGCCTCGTCGACGGCCCGCAGCAGATCGAAGCCCGCATCGACCAGAACGCCCAGCTCTCCGGCCAGCTCACCCTGTGGAATCAGCAGGGCTCGCACGTTCTGCGCGGCAACCTGCTCGTCATCCCCACCGGCAAGGCCCTGCTCTACGCCGAACCCATCTACCTGCAGGCCCAGCAGAGCCCCATGCCGGAGCTTCGCCTCGTGGTCCTGGCGCTTCAGGACAAGCTCGCCTACGGCCCCAACTTTCAGGCTGCGCTTTCGTCGCTCTTCGGCGGCGATACGTCGTCTCTCAATGCCAGCGAGGCTTCGTCCGCTCCCACGCCCGCACCCACAACTCCGGGAGTCGCTGCACCGCTCCCGGCGACCGATCTCCACGGCCTGATCGCGCAGGCCGGCCAGGCCTTCGCCGACTATCAACGCCTCACGGCGCAGGGCAAACTCGGCGAGGCCGGCCAAAAGCTCGACGACCTGAAACGCGCCCTGGCCGAACTCAACACACGCCAACACTGAAGCTATGTATTCGAGTCGCGGCGGAGTAAGACTTGCTTCCAGTCGAAAGCGGAACGCAAAGATCAAAA
>CAXTBJ010000107.1:0-4193 GCA_964242585.1 uncultured Bryocella sp. | reverse complement strand
CGCCACCACCGGCAGGCTCACAAAACTCGCCTCACCCGCCTCATGCCACACCCGCTGCGTCGCCTTCTGGTAATCCGCCGGCTTGGCCTCGAAGATATTCGGCACAAATTTCTGCGGATTGCGGTCATACAACGGAAACAGCGTCGACTGCACCTGCACCATGATGCGGTGTCCGGGCAAAAACGTGTGGTTCACCATCGGCAGCCCAAACACATACGGCAGCGGCTCATTCGCCTTGATCGCCGAAGGGTGCTCAAAGCTGGTCCGGTACCGTCCACGGAAGATATCCGTTGCGATCGGCAGCTCATACCCGCTCATCTCCACCGGGGGCGCCACACGATCCGGCTGCACATCGATCAGCTTCACCACCCAGTCCGCATCCGTTCCGCTGGTCGACGCCACCAGGTGCACGGTCGGCTCCCCTGAAAGCTTCATCGGCTCCTTCAGCGGCTCGGTCACATAGGTCAGCACATCCGGCCGGCCATCCACAAAGCGCTGATCCGTCACCAGCCACGTCCGCCAGCCCGTGCTGTCGGCGGCGTCCACCGGCCGCGGACGGTACGGCACCGGCTTCATCGGGTCCGACACATACTCGTCGAACCTCGCACTCTTGTCCGCGGGCGCCTCGAACGACAGCCCACCGCCCGCCGTCAGGTACAGCGGCTTGGACGGCACCGGGCATCCCTGCTCGCAGCTCGCCGGATACACCGCAGGCTTATCCCAATGGTCCGCGCCCGTGTCATAGATGAAGGCCGCCGGCGTAGCCGCCATCGGCGCGCCGGCCTTCAGATACTGGTTGAAAAACGGCAGCAGCACATCGCGGCGCCACTGCGCGGTTGTGTCGCTGGCCCAGTTCAGCGTCCCCAGTGAGCGCCCCTCGCGGTTCACCTGCGAATGGAACCACGGCCCCATCACCAGGGTGTTCATGCTGTCGGGCGTGCCTTTGGCCTTCAGTGCGCGATAGCTGTGAATCGCGCCCCACATATCCTCCTGGTCCCACAGACCCTGCTCCCACATCGTGGGCACGGTCACGGGCTTCTGCGCGATCAGCCTGTCCAGCGCCTGGCTCTGCCAGTAGCCGTCATAGGCCGGGTGCTCCACCATCACACGCCAGAACGGCAGCGCGTCCATTCCCTCGGCCTTCGCGAAGTCCTCCGCCGATCCCGCCCGCAGAAAGTTTGTATAGTCGTCCCGGCCCTCGCGTGCCTCGTGTACACCCTCGCCGCGATTGCTCGTCTGCTCCAGCACATAGTCAATATTCGGTTGTCGAAACGCCCCATAGTGGAACCAGTCGTCGCCCATCCAGCCGTCCACCATCGGACTCTCGGGCGCGGCCACCTTCAGCGCCGGATGCGGATTCAACAGTGCCATCACCACCGTAAAACCCTCATAGCTCGACCCGATCATGCCCACGCGCCCATTGGACTCCGGCACATTCTTCACCAGCCAGTCGATCGTGTCATACGCATCCGTCGTATCGTCCGCGGCCGACGGGTTGTAGCCCGAGTTCACCGGCGGCGGCGTCATCAGGTACACGCCCTCGGACCCATACTTGCCCCGTACATCCTGATACACGCGAATATAGCCCGCTTCCACAAATCCTTCATCGCTTAGCGGCAATGCCTCGATCATCCGCGCGCTCTTTGACCGTGCGGCCCGTCCCGCGGCGTTGTAGGGCGTCCGCGTCAGCAGAATCGGCGCACCCTGCGCTCCCCTGGGAGTGCAAATCACCGTATACAGCTTGGTCCCATCGCGCATCGGCACCATCACGACCCGCTTGGTGTAATCGCTCTGAACCGCCGGGGTCTTGAAGTCCGGCGTGAGATCGTCTTTGGGCAATGGAGCCTGCTGCGCGGACACGCCGGCAGCCGATGACCCCAACAAAACAGCGAGAGAAAGGAGCAGGCGCAGTCTGGACATAGACCTCATTTATTAAAACTTGTCGCATAAATCTTCGGTTCAGGTTGCCAACAGCTTACCATCGCCTATCCGGCCCACTTCGCATCCTGTCCGGCCAACTTTACGTTCCTGTCCTGCCACCGCTTCGCCGCGCCGGCAACACACAGATGCAAACGGCCTTGCTATCCTTGCAGTACGGGCATGGCCGCAAGCTCCGCTCCACAGCGGAGCCTTTGCAGCGAACAAGCAGGCACAGCGCACCCTGCAACCGGCACCTGGGAGGAAGCATGGCAGACAAGTTCATCGGCACGCCGAAAAAAGCGACCACACACGTCAACCAGAATGAAGATCTGATCTTCGAGAAATCCTCACCGGGCAAGAAGGCCTACCGCCTCGCCGAACTTGACGTCCCCGCCATCGACCCGGCCCAGCTTCTCGGCGATGCCCTCCGCATCGACGATCTCGGCGTCATGCCCGAGCTCTCCGAGATCGAGATCATCCGCCACTTCACGCGGCTCTCCACCTGGAACTACGCCATCGATCTCGGCATGTATCCGCTCGGCTCCTGCACCATGAAGTACAACGCCCGCATCAATGAAACCGTCGCCCGCCTGGAAGGTCTCGCCGAGGCGCACCCCTACCAGCCCGAATCGCTCTCCCAGGGCGCGCTCGGCATCATGAAGCTGCTCTCCGAGTGCCTGCTCGAGATCACCGGCATGGACGCCATCACGCTGCAGCCCGCCGCCGGCGCGCAAGGCGAATTCACCGGCATTCTGCTCGCCCGCGCCTTCCACCAGGCCCAGGGCAATCCGCGAAAAAAGGTCATCGTACCCGACTCCGCCCACGGCACCAATCCCGCCACAGCCGCCATCTGCGGCTACCAGGTTGCCAATCTCAAGTCCAACGAATTGGGCATGGTCGATCTCGCCGCGCTTGAAAAGCTCGTTGACGAGGACACGGCCGCGCTGATGCTCACCAACCCCTCCACCATCGGCGTCTTCGAGTCCGATATCCACAAAATCGCCGACATCCTCCACGCCAAGGGCGCGCTGCTCTACATGGACGGCGCCAACATGAATGCCCTCGTCGCCAAGACCCGTCCCGGCGACTTCGGCGTGGACGTCATGCACCTCAACCTGCATAAGACCTTCTCCACCCCGCACGGCGGCGGCGGCCCAGGCTCCGGGCCGGTGGCGTGCAAGCGCATCCTCGAACCCTTCCTGCCCACACCCGTGGTCCGCACCCATCCGAACGGCTCGCTCGGCCTCGACTACAACCGCCCCCAGACCGTAGGCCGCGTGCGCGCCTGGTATGGCAACTTCGGCATGTTCATCCGCGCGCTCGCCTACATCCTCGCCAACGGCCCCGACGGCCTGCGCCAGACCACCGAAGACGCCGTCCTGAACGCCAACTATCTGCGCGCCAAGCTCGAAGGCACCTTCGAGCTGCCCTACAAGACCCGCTCCATGCACGAGGTCGTCTTCTCCGATAAATTACAAGCCAAAAATGGCGTGAAAACCGGGGACATGGGCAAGCGCCTCATCGACTACGGCTTCCACGCCTACACCACCAGCTTCCCTCTGGTCGTGCAGGGCGCGATGATGATCGAGCCCACCGAATCCGAATCCAAGGAAGAGCTGGATCTGCTCGTCGACGCCCTGCAACAGATCGCCCGCGAGGCCGAAGAGAACCCCGAACTCGTCGCCACCGCCCCTCACACCACGCGCCTGCAGCGCCTGGACGAAGTCACCGCCGCCCGCAAGCCGATCCTGCGCTGGAAGGCCCCACCCGCCGCCACGCCGGTGCAACCCGGCACCGCCGCCAAGGAGTGGTAGCGGCAAGGTGAACGGCGAGCGCCGAACTCTTCCGGCAGCTGCTAGGAGCCGCGTTCCGGGTCCACACCGAGCTTGGACCCGGGCTTTTGGAAAGCGCCTACCGGGCCTGCCTGGTCTACGAACTGCGCAAGCTCGGGCTGGAGGTGCGGACCGAGGTTCCCGTGCCGCTCGTCTGTGACGGCGTGAAACTGGGCGACACCGGCTATCGCATCGATCTGCTCGTGGCCGGGGGAGCTGATCGTTGAACTCAAAGCAATCGAGGCCATCGCGCCTGTACATACGGCCCAGCTTGTGTCCTACCTGAAGCCAGCCGACCGAAGGCTCGGCCTCTTGCTAAACTTCAACGTCGTCCGGCTCCAAGACGATATCTATCGCCGAGTCAATCGACTTTAACTCTCCTGTAACCTAAACAGCGGAACGCAAAGAGCGCAGAGCTTCAACGCAAAGAGCGCAGAGATT
>CAXTBJ010000106.1:0-9676 GCA_964242585.1 uncultured Bryocella sp. | reverse complement strand
AGGGTGTGCGAGGCGGATACACCAACCTTCTCGCGCAAGGCACCAACTTGGTAGTGATCGCGCCCGATCTCATGGACACCTTTCCGGACTCCGAATCCGTAAACGAAGCCCTCCGCAGCCTGAAAGCCATCGCCAAGCGCACCCGCAAAGCCTCCTGATGCACCCGCGCGCGTTCCCGACCCGATCCGCGAGGTCTTCCGCTCCAGCAAAGGTGCCGCTGATCCCTTGCTTCATCCAGCCTGCACATCTTTCATGCCCGCTCCCTAGAATGAAAACAGGAAACGATGCACTGAAAGTCACTCATAAGAAACTTACCGCCGAGGTATAGGCGTAAGTCGAATCCTATGAAGACTTTGCGGCAAAAGTACAAAAGGGGCTGCCGATGCAGGCAGCCCCTCTACTTTCCAGAACCAGGGAGACACCATGATGAACATTAATCCGGCACCAGCCAACATCCCCTCCACCCTGCCGTTGCACGAGCACAACGCCCGCAGGCGTCGCTCGCGGGTGGTTCCCACTCCGGGTGCCGACAACCAGCCACACAGCGCACCCACCGAATCGACAGCCCGACTGACCAATAACGCCGGCAGCCTACTCCACACCTACAGCCAGTTCCCAACCCAAGCCGCTCTGCACGAATAGACACCAGGCCGCAAACACCGGAGGCCGATACTAAGACGCAAAGGGCGCGACGGTCTACTAGGTTCGCAAAGGCGGCCGTCCCGGCAAAAGCCGTCGCGCCCTCAGCGGTCATTCAGTGCCCCGGTGTGCGCTTTCCCCAGCCCGGCCGGCACGATCCCGCAATTTGGTCGTAAGATGGAATTGCCGGCCGTCCATGCCCTCGCATCACAACACCACCGCTATGCAAGACCCCTTGCGCTCCGCCGACAAACCCCTTAACCGCATGGACCGCCTCGCCGACATGGGCCACTTTCCCGCCCTCGTCAACGCCGGTGCCACGCTCAATGTGCTGGTCACGGTTGCCGTCACCCACTGGATTGAGCCGCGCTTTCCCTATATCGGCCCCGTCCAGCCCTGGCCGCCCATCACATGGCCGCCGGTCGCGCAGGCGCTGGCCTGGACGGCCCTGGTACTCGTGCTCAATCTGGCTCCGGTGGTTCTGTTGCGCCGCGGGATGAGTCCGGACACACCGTATCCGCCGCTCGGGGAGATGGATTTTGTGCACGACCAGCACAAGTTTTCCGACTGGGTTTACCTGGCCGCCTCGGCCAACATGGCGTTTTGGGTGCTCAGCGCATGGTCCGTCTTCGCCATCAGTCATACGGCAAAAGCGTTCACAATCTTTGAGATCGTTGCGGGACTGGCGACCTTTTCTCCGGTTCTGCTCCGCTCCCTTCGCGGCGGCAGCGTGCCTACTGCGTAGAAATACCCGCGCCTACTGCGTAGGAATGCCAAAGATAAACACCGCGCCAAAGGCGATCACAAACAACGGCCACCAGGTGTCGGCGAACCGGCCCACCTTCGCGCTCCAGGGCTGCTCCATCAATCGCTCATTGGCATGCGACATATGCTTGTCCATCTTGTTCCTCCAAAATCAACCGGGCAACCACGACACCCGTCGATTCCAAGGTACCGCATACGCAGGCACCTGAGCCAGAGCCCGGAGGGTAACCTGCATCCCGCAAGCCCCGATGCTACTCTAATACTCGGCGCCTGAGATCCCGTGAGTCGGGGTCCAAGCTGCAGCGTGACAGGACTCTCGATGTCGTACGACCCGCTTCCGCATTACAGAGCGGTACGGCAAGCGAAACCATTCTGCGGCGGGAAAGCCAGTGAAAGGAACCACCATGCCACAGGAAGGCATTCACCCCAAGTACGACACCACCACCGTGCGCTGCGCGTGCGGCAACAACTTCCAGACCCGCTCGACCCACAAGGGCGACATCGTGCTCGAGATCTGCGCGGCCTGCCACCCGTTCTTTACCGGCAAGCAGAAGCTGGTCGATACCGCCGGCCGCATCGAGCGTTTCCGCCGCAAGTTCGCCGCGACGGACGCCAAGAAGGCCGAAGCCGCTGCTGCTGCAAAGTAACCCCTGGTTAGTCTAACTACAAGGCCTCTGCCCTTGCGCAGGGGCCTTTGTACTTCTGGGTCACATTATTGACGCATTCGTTGAGCGAGGAAATCAGCTTGCGAAAAGCCGCAATCTCATGCTGGACGATCCAGAGTATGCGGCAGCTCTGGCTTTAGTTTCTGTTCACTGCGCTATTGCGCTTAATGATGCTTTACTGATCCGGTTCACGGGAACACATCAGATCAGTGAAGATCACACAGCCGCGGCGAACCGCTCAGAGGTGCAGTGCAGGCAACGTCGTGTGAGAACGGATGGGCTGAAGCACCTGCGCCAACTGCTGGCCGCTAAGAGCCGGGTATCCTATGGGTCAGAACGGCTGACTTCCGATGTAGCGATGAAACTGGCAATTGCCTCTGAAAGGTTCGAAGCATGGGTTCGACCACTACTCAAGTGATTGCCAAATCGGCATCCAGGTTGACGACCAGTTTGAGCGCTCGCACGCGACATGGCAGGGCCGTAAATGCCGTTGCGGATTTTTTGCGGCGAACTCTACGCGTTCCGGAAATTTATCTGGAGCCCCAGGGATCGCTGAGAGGCGTTGACGTTCTCGCGGTTGACGATGCGGGAAGTGGAGATTTCCATGCCGCGGAGGTGAAGGTGCTAGATGCGCAGCGGACCCGCACCTCGGAGATCCTTGCGGAGGTTCAGCGGATGAAGTTACTTCCGTTTCACTTCAAATACGTTGTGCTCGCCACCCATCCGGCAGTAGTTCGTCTTCGTGAGAGTCGCGCGTTGTTTTCTGAGGATGGCATCGGTCGGATGGGCCTTATCACCTTTACAGAGTTGGCAGATGGGCCGCCGAAGGTAGAGCTTCTGATAAAACCGGAGCGATTCCGAGTTCCACAAGAAGAAATGTTTAAACTGGAGCGTGCCCTTAGGCGATTGAAGCCTGATATGGCCGTCAGAGTTTGAATGGACATTAAGGACAAGTATTGGGGCAACCCGAAAAAGACTGTTTCTAGGCCCTCCGCTGTCGCTACCGCGAGCGTGCCCGCCGAGCTGCACATCGGCGGCGTCCGCATCGCGCCGGCCACCGTGCTTGCGCCCATGGCCGGTGTCACCGACACGGTCTTCCGCCGCTTCATCAAGAACGCCTCCCTGTTTTCGCCGGAGAGTCAATCCTCTCCCGAAACCGGCACGGCTACAGCGGATGTGGACGTGGAGACCAGCAACGAGCGCTCCGGCTGCGGCTTGATAATGACGGAGTTCACCTCCGCCGACGGGCTTTCGCGTATGCGCGAGACCAAGCGCAAACGCTATCTCACCTACTATGAGGACGAGCATCCCATCTCCGCGCAGATCTTCGGCTCCAACCCGCAGACGCTCGCCGAAAGCGCCCGCATCTGCCAGGACGCCGGTTTTGACCTGATCGACCTCAATCTCGGCTGCCCGGCCAAGCGCGTGGTCGCCTGCAACGGCGGCTCGGGTCTGTTGCGCGATCTGCCGCTGATTCGCGTCATCTTCGAGCAGGTGCGCGCCGCGGTTACGATCCCCTTCACCGTGAAGTTCCGCATGGGCTGGAATGACGCGAACATCGTCTGTGTGGAGCTGGCCAGAATGGCCGAGGATTGCGGCCTGAACGCCGTGGCACTCCACGCCCGCACCCGCGAGCAGGGCTACTCCGGGGAGGCACGCTGGGAATGGATCGCCGCCGTGAAGGATGTCGTCACCATCCCGGTCATCGGCAACGGCGACATCCGCACGCCGGAGGACGCGGCCGCCATGGTCGAGGCCACAGGCTGCGATGCCGTGATGATCGGCCGCGCCGCGCCGGCAAACCCCTGGATCTTCCGCCAGATCGCCCAGTACGCCGCCTCGCGCCGGCGGAGCGGCGTCGGTCGCTATGACAAACCGACCGATGCCGATCGCCACCGCATGATCCGCGACTACTTTGGCCGTCTGCTGGCCGAGCTGGCCGAGCACCCCAATATGCCTGTCGAAGACGCCACCGACGAAGCCAAACGGCTGCGGCGCGACCACGAGAGCGCGCAACGCGAGGTCATCGGCAAGATGAAGCAGTTCGCCAGCTGGTTCACCCACGGCGTCCCAGGCGGGGCCATGCTCCGCAGGCAGATCTTCGAGGCCAAGCGCGGAGCCGAGGTCATCGACCGTGTAGAAGATTTTTTTGCCGCACCGTCGCGCACCGCAGGCCCCCTCGGGGACGGTCTGGGCAGCTTCGAAGCGCCTGCCGAAGAGTTGGAAGGCGCTTCGAGGTAACTCGATTTGTGCGCAGGTAACTCGATCCGTTCTCGTGTAAGTGGGAACCCTGCAGTCACCCTGAGCAACAGCCCAGCCGCCGTGGAAAAATCTGCCGTCGTCCTGAGCGTAGCGAAGGATCTCTGTATTCTGCTCGCGGCTGTTGCTTTTGCGTGTTCTCTGCCATTGGGCTGATCCGCTCGCATCGCCGGCGGACTACCCGGCGACGGCCTCCACCTCGGCCCATTCGCTATCGGATAACTGTAGCCCGGCTGCCTTCATGTTCTCCTCCAGGTGCGCGATCGAGCTCGTCCCGGGGATCGGCAGCATCACCGGTGAGCGGCGCAGCAGCCACGCCAGGGAGATCTGCGCGACGGTGGCACCGTGCCGCTTGGCAAGCTCATCCAGCTTGCCGCCGGGCTGCGCCAATTTGCCGTTGGCCACCGGAAACCACGGGATAAAAGCGATGTTGTTCTGTTCGCAGTACTGCAGCACGGCCTCGCTCTTGCGGTTGCTCAGGTTGTACTCGTTCTGCACACTGACGATCTCCATCACCTTGCGCGCCTGCTCAATCTCCTCGACCTTCACCTCACTCAGGCCCACAAAACGGATCTTGCCCTGCCCCTGCATACGCTTGATGATGCCGAGCGATTGCTCGACCGGCACCTTCGGATCGATGCGGTGCAGTTGCCACAGATCCAGGCGCTCCAGCTTCAGGTAACGCAGGCTCATCTCCACCTGCTGATTCAGGTACTCGGGCTGCCCGACCGTCCGCCACTTGTGCGGACCGGTCCGCACGAAGCCGGCCTTGGTGGCAATCACTACACCCGGCTTGTAGGGTGTCAGGGCCTCGCCGATCATCGGCTCACTCACACCCGGGCCGTAGCTGTCGGCGCTGTCGATGAAGTCCACGCCCAGTTCCACGGCACGGCGCAGCACCTGTTTGGCGGCCTCGCGGTCGTTGGGCTCGCCCCACACACCCTCGCCCGTGAGGCGCATGGCACCATAGCCCAGACGGTTAACTTGGAGCTCTCCACCTAATTTGAAGGTGGCAGGGACGGCGGTTGCGTTCGGCATGCGAAACTCCTCAGCTCCCTTGGATGACGCGTCCGGGGCATGTGTCGCATCCGCTTGCCGTATAACGAAAAGGCCACCGCATCCGGTGGCCTTCTATTTCGCTGACTTCCAGCAAGAGCTAATGTCGTCAGCCGCTATGTCGTCAGCAGCTATGTCGTCAGCCGGCGGCGTGCCATGCCCAGGGCTCCCACCAGTCCCGTGCCCAGCAGCAGCAGGCTGCTCGGCTCAGGCGTTGCCGCGATAATGATGGGGTCACTTTCGGTCACCGTTTTGCCGGTTGTGCGGTCCAGCAGCTCGAACGTGGTTCCCGCGAGATTGACCTGAGCGCCGTTGCTCAAGCTATAGGACAGACCGCCCGCGTCGAAGGTGTACAGGCCGCCAAGCAGGAAGAGGTCGTTGTCGTTGGCCGGGCTGAAGCCCCCGTCTCGCGGTGTCGGGAAGGTTCCCGGCGCTTCGATCCCCGCGATCTTCAACGTATTTGTGCCTGCGACATTGGTAGCCGTGGTGCCCGTAACGGTGCTGATGAGGTATTCGCCCGGTGCGATCAGCGATCCCGTCAGGGTCCCCGAGCCGCTAAAGGTGCTCACGCCCACTGTGCCGAAGCTGAAGGAAAAGGTGTCGGCCAGAGCAGCAGTCGAACCTACGGTAGAGACGGCAAGCGCCGCAAACAAAACACGAGCAAGCTTCATGGAACCCTCGAAAGGTAAATGGTCAATGCGGGAACCATATCACCCTGAAGTGGTAGAAGAAATGTTTTTTTGGCTTTTTGGGAAAACTTTGGTTTACCCCAGCCGATAAAAGCACCGATCCCGTGAAGCCGTCGCAGCCGGTCGCTCTTATCGGGAGAGAAATCTCGGATCGCCGCCGTCTCTTCTTGTCCTCCGGTTCGGCCGCTGCCGTCGGTATTAATTACCGACGGCGCTCCGGTATCGCGGTCCCCTGTTGCGACCGCTGGGACGACCCGAGAGCCGCATCTTCCAGCAGCGGCAGCAACGCTGCGCCCATCAGCCCGGCGGATGAGCCCAGCAGCGCCGGCCGAATAAACGTGCGATCTGTCTCTCTCTGTTCGCGCTGCGTCGGCTCCACCAGCCGGTACACCACGCTGTACGCCCGCACGGCCGCAAACATCGCCGGCGCAAACAGCGGCCACGCGCTGGCCACCCCGCCGCCCAGGACGATCATCGGCAGGTCCAGCGTATTGATCAGGTTCGCCAGGCCGAGTCCCAAATACGTGCCCAGGCGGGTGTAGGCCTGCGCCGCGCCGGCATCGCCGGCCTCCGCCAGGCGCGCCACCGCGAGCGGCGTCAGACTCGCGGAACGGCCCAACTTCCGCATCGCCGGCGAGGCGTCCGGTTCCTCCGCGACCGTCCGCGCCAGGCGAATCAGGCCGTTGGCCGAGGCATACATCTCCAGGCAGCCATGGCTCCCGCAGCCGCACAGCAGGCCGCCGGGCTCGACCGTGGCGTGGCCCACCTCGCCCCCCATACCGAACATTCCATGCCACACGCGGCCGTTCAGAATCAGGCCCGAGCCCACGCCCGTACCGAGCGTGATCATGGCCATGGAATCGACCGTGGAACCGTCTCCGGCATCGGGTCCGGCTGCCCGCCCCGCGCCCAGTCGCCATTCCGCCAGTGCCGCGGCGTTCGCATCCGACTCCAGCGTTACCGGCAGGCCTGTGGCGTCGGCCAGCGCATCGCGCAGCGGAAAATTGTCCCACCCCGGGAAATTCGGCAGCAACCCCAACACGCCGGTGCGCAAATTCATCGGTCCGGGGCTGCCGATGCCCACGCCGACCGGCCGATAGGGACCACCTTCGCCCACGCGCGAAAGCAGTTGCCGAATGGCATCGCCGATCTCCCCCACCGTGGATTGGGGGCCGTCGGCCACCCGTGTCGGCATGGAGATGCTGTCCAGCAGGCGGATCGTGCGGTCAAATAACCCCACCCGGATGCTCGTGCCGCCCAGGTCTACGCCCAGGGTAACGGCCTGGCCCTGTTTCATCGGCCCTCCCCACTGAAAATCCAGCCGTGCAGGACCGCATGCAAGCCAAAGATCGTTCTTGCACCGGATAGAGAAGGACCCGCGATCCGCACGGGTAGAAAGCAGGGCAGAGGCACGGTGACGCGGAGGCAGCGATCCATCATGGCAAAAAGAGGGGAAGCAGAGTTGCGGCGCACAAACCTGCCGATGGTCCACTATAAACACACCGCAAACCATACCGCCGGGAAGATTGGCTTTTTCGCCGGTACCCTCCGCGGAGAGGTTCCTCCCGTTTCGTCTATCGGGTCACCCATGGCGCGGGGTGGGCGGGCTCCGTTTTCACAGGATGCAAGTGGCAAAAGCCGATTCTCCCCGCCTTCGTCTCCGCCGGCGTGCACGCCATGCTCATACCCTGCATCCGAATAGGTCAGCCTCGTGAAGCTGGCGAAAGCGATTCGTTCCTCATCCAGCTTCCCGTCAAGGTCCTCCCGACGCAGATCCCGTTCGCCTGCGGTTTTCTCCAGATACCCCTTCCCCCAAGGCAAGAAAGGTTCTTCTGCTATGTTCATGCGCTCTGAAAAGCTACTCATTCCCCTGCAAAAGCCCGCTCATCCCGATCCGAACGGTGCGGCCGCGATTCAAGAACTGCTCGGCGGCAAATTTGGGGAGATGTCTACCCTGAACAACTACCTCCACCAGTCCTTCGGCTTCAAAGAAAAAAAGAAGCTCAAACCCTTTTACGACCTGATCGCCAGCATCACGGCAGAGGAGCTCGGCCACGTAGAGCTGGTTTCAACCGCGATCAACCTCATGCTGGAAGGTTCGGTGCCGGAGGGCGATCCCGTCGATGCCCCTCTGGAGGCGGCCAAAAACCTGCGCAACACGCACCACACGATCGTCGGCGGCGGCGGCCACCAGGTCATGGACTCGATGGGTCATTTCTGGTCCGGCGAGAATGTATTTTCGAGCGGCAATCTCGTGGCCGATCTCCTGCACAACTTCTTCCTCGAGACGGGCGCGCGTATGCACAAGCATCGCTGCTACCAGATGACCACCAACCAGGCGGCCCGCGACGTGATCGGCTACCTGATGGTCCGCGGCGGCGTGCACCAGGCAGCCTATGCGCTCGCCCTGCGCAAGGCCACCGGCGTTGAGGTGACCAAGATGCTGCCCACACCCAACATCGACGACGCCAAGATCCCCGAAGCCCGCAAATGGCAGGAGATCGGCAGCCATCGCAAGCTGTACACCTGGTCGGAGAGCGACTACGCCGATGTCAAGGGCGTCTGGTCCGGTCCGGCGGATTGGGCCGATGGCGAAGAGCTCGAAGTCATTACCGGCGTGCCGGACTACGCTGCCGAGGGTCCCGTGATCAGCGGCTCAACCTCCCTGTTCTCGCCGGATTACGCTCCGGAAGAGATCTATGAGATCGCCGCGCAGCTGATGAAGAAGGGCGGCATCTCACCGCTGCAGCCCGGCGATGGCAACCACTCCCGCTTCCAGGGCAGCGTGGCTGACAGCCCCGGAGCTTCGGCACAGGATGGCCGCAAAAACACCTCCAACGGCAGCCAGACCGTCACGTCCAAGGTAACCATCAAGCCGTAGCGCGGCTGCGGCTTAATGTTGCCGCAGGGAACCGTCGCTGCAAAGGAGAAGGGCGCCCATCGGGCGCCCTTCTCCTTTAAACCTATTGCTTTACAGCTCCTTAACCCCGTCCACAAAGGCCTTCAGCTTACGGCTGCGGCTGGGGTGGCGCAGCTTGCGCAGCGCCTTGGCCTCGATCTGCCGGATGCGCTCGCGCGTCACCTGGAAGCTCTGCCCGACCTCCTCCAGCGTGTGCTCGGAGCCGTCCTCCAGCCCGAAGCGCATCTTGATTACGCGCTCCTCACGCGGGGTCAGCGTGCGCAGCACCTGCGAGGTGTACTCCTTCAGGTTCACCGAGATCACCGCATCGGACGGTGAAACCGCCATGCGATCCTCGATGAAGTCGCCCAGATGTGAGTCTTCCTCTTCACCGATCGGCGTTTCGAGCGAGATCGGCTCCTGCGCGATCTTCAGCACCTTGCGGACCTTCGCGACCGGGATATCCATGCGCTTGGCGATCTCTTCCGAGCTGGCCTCACGCCCAAGCTCCTGCACCAGCTGACGGCTGGTCCGGATGAGCTTGTTGATGGTCTCGATCATGTGCACGGGGATGCGGATGGTGCGCGCCTGGTCGGCAATCGCGCGGGTGATCGCCTGCCGAATCCACCACGTGGCGTACGTTGAAAATTTGTAGCCGCGGCGATACTCGAACTTGTCCACCGCCTTCATCAGGCCGATGTTGC
>CAXTBJ010000105.1:0-9731 GCA_964242585.1 uncultured Bryocella sp. | reverse complement strand
GAACCCATGACCTCTCCCTTACCAAGGGAGTGCTCTACCACTGAGCTACATCAGCCTTCAAACATCCACCCGGCCCCGCGAACGTGATGCGGTACCGCGCTCTATCTTACGCGAACGGAGCCAACCAAGCACCACCCGGAACCCGAAAAATCCGATCAGCAACCAGGTAAGCTGCCGATAGCGCCCCGGCTCCATGGTCTGCCAGACCAGAAGCCCAAGCAGGCTCAAGGACCCGAGCGCAAGCGCCATACGGCCTGTGCCTGCAGGCTCGAGAGTCATGCGCTCTCCCATCCACGTCAAACCGAAACTATGGTGCACAGGGGAGGATTCGAACCTCCGTAACGCAATGCGTGGCAGATTTACAGTCTGCTGCCATTAACCACTCGGCCACCTGTGCCCTACCCTGCCCGCCAGCCCACCAACACCCTTTGTGACAGCCGAACGCGTCCGATCCGACAACGCGCCAATGACTGGGGATTCACAAAGCGCTGCAGGCGGGGACGACTGGCAGCTCAAACCAACAACATAACTTCGATCTGCAACTCCGTCTCTTTTGTCTGCGTGCCGCCGGAGACTGGAGCTGGCGAAGGGATTCGAACCCCCGACCGCCTGATTACAAATCAGGTGCTCTACCAGCTGAGCTACGCCAGCCCAACAGCACGTACCGCCGCTCAGAAACGGCGGAGCGTCTAGGGAGACCATACCACAAGGAACCAGGCCGGAAAAGGCGGTGCCATGTCCCACTTTGGGACGGATCTGCTCTCACATATCGCCATCACAGCGTTTACTCCGGGCCCCCTTCGCCCGTCATACCCAATATGAGTTTCAGGGGCACGGCGAGAAGAACCTGCGAGGCACGGAGATGAGCCGGTACGGCCACCCCGGAAGAGTGCACGGTGATAGCATGAGCCGCATGCAGCCCCGCAAGCGACACCCCCTCGCCGGCTGGCTCCTCGCGATCCTGCTTGGCATATCGGGTACGGGGATGGCCTGGGCGCAGGCAGGCACGGCAACCGAGGGCCCCCTGCAGGCAAGCTCGGATACCAGCCGGCCGCATCCTTTGACCAACGATACCGTCCTGCGCATGAGTAAGGCAGGTCTGGACGATACGGTCATCCTCCAGACCATTCAAACGCAGCCGGGAGCCTATGACACGGGCCCGGAGGACCTGATCGCGCTCAAAAACGCCGGCGTCTCGCAACGCGTCATCGCCGCCATGCAGGCCCGCAGCGCCGGGTTAGCCACCCATCCCACGGGCATTGCGGCGATCGAGCCCTCGCCTTTGACCGCCGGCATCGACGACATCGGGGTTTACTACAAGGACAAGACCGAAGAGTGGGTGCCGCTGAAGACCGAACGCGTTCAGTTCAAATCCAGCGGCTGGCTGAAGAACGCGGCCACGGACGGCCTGGTAAAACAGGACATGAACGGCCACATCGAGGGCCCAAAATCGCCGCTGATTCTGCCGACCGGTGTGCAACTCCTGATCTACGCCCCGGCCGGCACGCAGGCGGAGGAGTATGACCTCCTGCGCTTTGAACAACACTCCGGCAGCCGCGACTTTCGTGTAAAAACAGGTGGCCTCTTCCACTCCGAAACCGGCTCCCTGCGCGACGAGATCCAGTTTCAACCGAAAAAGATCGCCAAGGACATGTACGTATTCACCGTGCCCGCCGACATCGAAAAGGGTGAGTACGGTGTGTTGCCGCCGGGCTCGTCCAATGTGCCCGGCCTTTCCAATGCAGGCAAGATTTTCACCTTCTCCATACGCGAATAGGACATGACACAAAAACGTTCTCGATGGCCGTTGTGGGTGGGGTTGGGGCTGATCGCCCTGCTGGCCGTGTTGGTTCTGCTGCGCGCCAAGGCCCCGCCTGAGGCAGCGCGGCTGCTGCCTGAAAGCGACGCCATGATTTATGTCAATCTGCGGCCGCTGCGAACCATCACGCACTGGGACGAGCCGGGGAACCTGGTCGCGCCCCACCGCAGCCGCGATCTGCAGCAGTTCATCGATGCCACCGGCATCGATCCGGAGCGCGACCTGGAGAGTGCGGCCTTTGCCCTCCACCGGACCGCCGACCCCCACGGTCCCAACGGCCCGGTCGCCTACTCCGAGGTCTTCGTCGGGCACTTCGACGGGGTGAAGCTGCGGACCTATCTCAGCAGACTGGCCCGCGGGACGGAGACCTACGCCGGCCACGAGATCTTTCTGATTCCCATCGAGGGTCGCTCCCTGCGCATCACCCAACTCGGCTATGACACGGTTGCGGCTTCGAACACTCCGGCTGCCGAGCAGATTCATTCCATGGTCGATCGCGCAGGCGCCTCCGCCCTGTGGCGGCCAGGCTCGTCGTTGCTGGCCGCCCGCTTTCATGAGGTGCCCCTGCTGGCACTGGCCTGGGGCATCGGGCGTATCGGTTTGCCCTTCGGCAAGGAGGGCCGCCTGTCGGTAATGGGCTTTGAGCTGCCCGTGCCGGTGGACACGCAGCTGGTGGCCAGCCTGCGCTACAGCGGCGCCCTGCACCTGCGCGTGGAGGAGATCGCACCCGACGCACTCGCCGCCCAGCACACGGCCGGCGCGGTCAACGGCATTCTGGGCGTTCTGCGCGGTGTAGCCAGTGAGGTGCACCCGCACACCCAGCGGGAGGCCGCCATGCGCGACCTGCTCAGCTCTCTGGCGGCGGCGCAGCAGGGCGATCGGGCGGTCCTTACAGCCGGCCTCAGCCTCCAGGAGGCGCGCAGTCTGGCCGCCGAGGACAACCTGCCCGCCGGTCACGAGGCAGAATCGCCGGCAGACCTCCTCAACCCGCCTCAGCCCTCCGGTTCGCTACAACCCGCGCGTTAGTCGTGGGCCGGGAAGAGCCCGCACCCTCCAGACCTGCGGGGGCGGAAAACCCCTGTCGCGCTCACCGCACCAAAGGCCTAAGCACCTGAGACTGTAAGCACCTGAAATTTCGACGGACTCCTGCAAGATCACGAAACTCCGAAGTTCCGGAACTCCGAAGTTCCAGGCACAACCCCACGTAACGTCGCATTTCAGGTCACTGGAGGCCAAGCTGATGAGAAATCAATCGCCGTTCGGCGCACGGCCTTCGAGGACGAAGGTGCTGGCAGCGGCCCTGGGCACGATGCTGGGCATCATGGTCGCCACGGTTGCCGCAGGGCAGGCGGGCCATCCCACCCAGTCGGAGGCCGGACCGCAGATCCCCCCGATTGACGCCACCGCTTTGGACGGTCACACCGTCTCGCTACCGGCGGCTTTGCCCGGTCGGGCCACCGTGCTGATTTTGGGCTTCGGCAGACACTCGGCGGACGCTACCACCGCCTGGGAAAAGCCGATACGCTCGCAGCTTGCACACCCCCCCGCGATCGGGTTCTATGACATGGCCATGCTGGCCGCCATCCCTTCCTTTGCGCACTCCTTCGCCTTGCACGCGCTGCGCAAACAGGTACCCGACGTGCTCAAACCGAACTTTCTACCCTTGTTCAATCATGAGGACGAATGGAAGCGCGCCGCCGGCTACACGGCCGATCAGCCTGAAGCGGCGTACCTCATGCTCGTCGACGCCAAGGGAACCATCCGCTGGTCGACCCACGAGGCCTTCTCCCCCGCCGGCTTCGCCCGTCTCCGCGAGGCCGCGCAGCGGCTCGCCGGCGAGTAGCATCCACCGAAGCGGCCAAAATCTCTTCATCTTCGATCTCCCCATCTCGGTCCTGCCCCAAGAACAAATCCCGACCTGCCCCACCCTGCATCCAAGCAAGGCAGCAGCAGGGGCCGCGCGTCGCGCCGCTGCACAGGAGATTGGGCATGGGAATCAAGGAAGCTTTGGGATTCGGTTCGGACAAAAAGATACGCTACGCCATGGTGGGTCTGGGCGACATCGCGCAGGAGGACATGATGCCCGGCGTGGAACACACGGGCAACTCCGAAATCACCGCGCTGGTCACCTCGGACCCGCAAAAAGCGCAGGAGCTGGGCGAAAAATACGACGTGAAGGCGACCTACACCTACGAGCAGTTCGGCGAGGCGCTGCGGTCCGGCACCTTCGACGCGATCTACCTCGCCACGCCCAACTGGCGGCACGCCGAGTTCATCGTTCCGGCGCTCGCGGCCGGCATCCATGTGCTCGCGGAAAAGCCGCTGGAGGTTTCAACCGCCAAATGCGAGGAGATTCTCGCCGCGGAAAAGACCAGTTCCGCCAAGCTGATGGTCGCCTACCGCCTGCACTTCGAGCCCGGCACGCTGGACACCATCGAAAAGGTGCGCTCCGGCAAGATCGGCCAGGTGCACACCTTCGCCTCCAGCTTCGCCCAGCCCATGGACCCCTCCAACCACCGCGCGCACTCGGGCAAGCTCGCCGGCCCCGTACTCGACATGGGTCCCTATCCTGTCAATGCCGCGCGCTACATCTTTTCCGCGGAGCCTACGGAGGTTGTCTCGGCCGCAGGCAGCAATCATCCGGAGAGTGGGTTCGACCAGGACTTCGCCGATACCGTCGCCGTCACACTGCGCTTCCCCGGTGAACGCCTCGCGCAGTTCAACCTGAGCTACTACGGTGGCCCGTTCAACAGCTTCGTGGCCATCGGCACCGAAGGCAGCGTCATGCTCGATCCCGCCTACATGTTCGGCAAGCCCATCGAGCAGACCGTGGCCATCGGCGACAAGAAGTCCAAGGAGAGCTTCAAAAGCACCGACCACTTCGGCGGCGAGCTGAAGTACTTCTCCGATTGCATCCTCAACGACACGGACGTCGAGCCGGACGGCGAAGAAGGCTTCGCCGACGTGCGCGTGCTCGAAGGCGTGATCGAAGCGCTCGAGACCGGGAAATCGGTTCAACTCAAGCCCTTCACCCGTACCAAGCGCATCGACACGGAGGCGCAGGTGGAGAAGCTGGGCGCGGTCTCCACACCCGAGCTGGTCAACGCCTCCAACCCCGCCAGGGGCGTCGACAAGCAGCCGAAGAATTGACCTGAATGTCCTCTTTGGTTGTCATCCCGTACGAAGTGGAGGGATCTGCTTCCCGGCGCACGAGTCAGGCCGAAAGCAGATCTCTCCACTCTAGACAATCTTGGAGCTCACAATAATCCCTCATACCATCTCGCGCATCAATCGCTGGAGCTCCGCATCCAGCTCATCTGCCAGCCCCGTCCGCACCGGCGAGGTCTGGATGACCGTGCTGCGCGGGGCAACGAGCCAATGAAAACGCTCCTTGAGCGGTAAACGTGCGATCGGTCCTGCCGCCGCCTCACCGGCGCAGACGCGCGGCACGGCCAGCAGGTGACGCTCAAGGACCGAAATATCGGCGTCAGGCCAAAGCGCCCGTAAACGAGCCTCACTCAGCCGCGTCTCGGCTTTCAAGTATCGTCGCTCGGGCGAAAACACAATCACGCCGGCATTCAGGAACTCCTCGCGGTCCACGCGAGGCACAATCCGCACCACGGCATACCTATACGGCGCGGGCACGGGCAATCTCCTCCTCAAAGCCTGCCGAAAACGCCAACCGCTCGCAAAGTAAACTCAAATAATCCGCCCGGCGCCGCTCCGGCGAAGCCTCATCGCCCGCTGCCATGGACAGCTCTACGAGCCAGGCTGCGGGCACCAGGGCCAACACCTCCGCCAGCACCGCCGGGGTAATCCGCCCATGGGCAAACGCGGCGGCCGGCCCGCCCTGCCCCTCGGCGAACGGCAACAACACATGGTCGGCGATCTGCGGAAACGTCGATCTGGCCTTGTTTGCCGCCGTGGCCCAGTGGTGATGAAAGTACAGCGACGCCCCATGATCGATCAGCCATGTATCTCCACGCCAACACAGCAGGTTCGGGTTACGCGGCGAGCGATCCACATTCAGGGTGAACGCATCCAGCCACACGATCCGGGCGGCCTCCTCGGCACCCAGGGTATCCCGCGCGGCAACGTCGAAGGTCGTGGCCTCGGGCAGAAACTCCAGCCCGACATTCAGACCGCTCGAGGCCCGGAACAGGTCCTGGATCTCCGCATCGGGCTCATTCTTGGCGAACGCCGGGTCGAGTTCCACCAGCACAAGCCGAGGCACGCGCAGACCCAGGCGTCGCGCCAGTTCGCCCGTTACGATCTCCGCCACCAGCGCCAGCGCACCCTGCCCCGCACCGCGCAGCTTGGCCACGTAGCGCCGGCCATCATCCGCATCGACCAGCGCGGGCAAAGACCCTCCCTCACGCAGGGAGGTGACATACCGCGTCGCACGGACCAGAGGCAGACTCACAGGGACAGTGTAGCCAGAACGCCTCGGAACCTCTTAACCCGCCGAAAGCATACGGGTCTGCTTGCTCTTCAGCTCGGCGAGCATCCGCTCCACCCGGTCCTCGCGCCCCATCGCTTCAAAACGGTCCTCGATCGAGCCCATCGCCTGCTGCGTCTCGCCGGGCAGTAATGCCTGGGCGGCCTGGTTCTCAGCCTCGGTTCTGTCGATGCGCGACCGCATCCGACCGATCGTTCCCGCATGCGGCAAACTGGATGTGCCCTGTTCCAGAACCTCTCGCGCCTCCGTGGCCCGCGCGGCGATCTGGGTGCGGCGGTGCTGCGCAACCAGCAGATCGCACTGCACCCGGGTCTCGGCCAGCTTGCCCCCCAGCCGGGTATAGGTGGAGCGCAGCGCCTCGGATTCAACCGCCTGGTCCGCTACCTGCGCCTGAAAGGCCGCCAAAATCCGCTCCTGCGTCAGGGCCCGCTCCAGTGCGGCACGCGCGAGCGCATCGTCCCCCTTGCTCACCGCGAGCTCGGCTCGGCGGTGCCAATCGGCTAACCCGGCCTCCTGCTCGCGTGCCTTCTTCTCCAGCAGGTGCCCGTCGGCCAGAGCCATGGCCACCTGCGTCTTCAGCTGCAGCAGCTGATTCTCCATATCCAGAACGATCTGCTTCAGCATCTTTTCCGGATCTTCCGCGCGATCGAGCAGATCGTTCACATTCGCGCGCAAAAGGGTGGCGACACGTTCCATGAGAGCCATGCTTGCTCCTTTGCCTCATCTATTGCCCGGGCCCTACAGCACGCCATTCCCTCGCGATAATGCATGAGAAAGCAATGCCCGGGCCCCAGAAGAACAACACACAGCGAGAAAACCCACCCGCCAAAGACGAACAACCAGCCGCTAGCAACAACCAACTAGCAACAGACAACTGCTTCAATTGGCCTTCGGCGGCGTGCCGTCAAGCGTCTTGGGCGCCGGTGCCGCCACGCCGTCCGGGCGTGCCGCCATCCCTTTCACGTTGCTCATCAGGTCGCTCATCTTCATGCCGCTCAACGCCTCAAACAGCGCCGGCACCTGCGCGGCGATCTCCGTCAGATCGCCCGTGATCCTGCTCGCACCGGTCGATTTCGACTCCCCTGTAGACACGATCGTGATCTTGTCCACATTGGCCAGCGGCTCGGCCATGGCCCGGACTACATCGGCCATATTGGTCAGCAGCTTGTCGACCACCGCGGCCTGCGTCCACTCCTGGTAGGCCTCGGCTTTTACGTTCATCGCCTTAGCCTCGGCCTCGCCCTTCTGGAAGATCACCGTGGCTTCCGCCTCACCCTGCACGCGAATGGCCTGCGCCCGGCCTTCCGCCTCGGCAATCAGGCGCGAACGCTCCGCGTTGGCGACGTTTTCCACGCGCTGTTTGTCGATCTCCGACCGCTTCAGCACGGTCGCGATCAGCTCCTTCTCATTGCGCTGGATCTCGGCCTCCTGCACCTTGACCTGCGCCTCTTTTTCAATCTGCTGCACCTTCACCTGTTCGGCGATCACCTTCTGCTGCATCACGTTGGTCTGCAGCTCATAGGCCTTGTCGGCCTGCGCCTGCTGGCGGCGGCTCTGCTCCTCAAAGGTTGCGCGCTGGATATCGAGATCGCGCTGCGCCTCCGCCTGCTTGGCCAAGGACATCGTCTCGGCCAGCACGCGCTCCTGGTCGGCGGAGGCCTTGGCGACCGCGGCCTCGCGCAGTGCAATGGCCCGGCGGATCGCCGTATCCCGTTCGGCCTCAGCCGTGGCGATCTCCGCATCGCGCCGAATGCGCGCCACATCCGGCCGGCCCATGTTGGTGATGTACTCGTTCTTGTCGCGGACCTCCTTGATGGTGAAGCTCACCACCTCGAGCCCCATCTTGCTCAGGTCCTCCGAGCAGGTCGCGCGCATGCGCTCGCCCACCATCTCGGGCTCCTTCACGATCTGTTCCACCGTGAGCTGCCCGATGATGCCGCGCAGATGACCCTCCATCACCAGGCGGATCAGCCCATCGCGCTCCGCCGGCGACTTCGAAAGGAATTGCTCGGCGGAGGTCATGATCGACTCCGCATCCGAGCGCACCTTGATCTGCGCCACCGCCTCCACCGTCACCGCCACACCCTGACGCGTGTACAGATCCTGTTGCGGCGCGACATCGAAGCTCATCAGCTCCAGCGACAGCAGCCGCGCGTGCTCCACCATCGGGAAGATAAAGGTCCCATGCCCCTTCACCACACGCTGCCCGCGCATGCCGTAGACGATCAGTGCCTCATTCGGGCCGGCCTTGCGAAACAACCGCGCCAGCGCGCTCATCAGGATCAAGGTGACAAGAACGATCAGACCCACAACGACGATCAAAGTTTGATTTGACATTGGCTTCCTCTCTCCAGAGGGCCTACCGTGATTGGTGGTTGACGAAGAATGAGAGTGGGCTAGCGCCACCTCTACCGTGTCCCTACGCCCTACTCCCTGTGCCCTGTGCCCTAATCCCTACTCCCTGTGCCCTACTCCCTAATCCCTACTCCCTGTGCCCTACTCCCTAATCCCTACTCCCTACTCCCCAGTACTCTGCGCAGCCGGCGCATCCCCCAGCAGAATCTGCTGCATCTCGTCCCATCGCCGCACATAGGCGATGCCTCGCGCGTAGCGCAGCACCACCACCTCGGCACTGCGGGCGATGGGTGCACCGTCCTCGGCGGCGATCGGCATGGAGCGCCGCGCACCGCCCTGGCTGTAGAGCATCTCGCCCACACCGCCCGGCGGCACCGCCGCGCTCACATGGCCCAGCACCCCGATAATCGGTGTGTCTGCGGGCTCAAGCGCGCGCTCCCGCGGCAGCATCACCTCCGCAAAGAACCAGAACACCAGCCCGGAGCCGGCCAGACCGCTCATAAGGGACAAACCCAAAACCAGCGCCCACGCAAACACATGGCCATGCGCCAGCAGGTAGCCTGTGCCCCCAAACCAGCACAGAAAGGCCACAACCGTGAAGCCGTTCACCGGCGAAAGAGAATGCGTTTGGTGGCCGGCGGCCTTGGGCAGTACATGCCCATGCCCGCCAAACCGCAGGTGCCCGGCATGCAGGTGCAAAAAGCCGCCCGCAAAGGCCAGCACACTGAGCGCCAGACCGACGCCGAAGCAGGTGAGGTACACGGCGTCCCAGTCAAGATGAGCGATGGCGGAATTCACGGGGTAGCTCCTTACCTGTCGTATTCCTTGATGTTCTTCATGCGCCGCATGGCGCAGGCAGTGGGCGGTATCTTGATAATTTCAGCAACTCTTAACGGTTTCAGCAAACTCTTTGGTAGTTTCAGCAAACTTTATTTTCTTGTTGCCCTTCCCGAAGGGAATCTGCACCTTCGGCCGTAAGCCGTCGGTCAGCGGCTGCCGGCTCTGCCCGCCGGAAGAGTTCCAGCAGCCGCACCGCCAGCTCCGGCGTCTCCAGCAGGCTTTCGAGCAGCAGCAGGCAGCCGCGTGCGTCCGCCTGCC
>CAXTBJ010000104.1:0-9929 GCA_964242585.1 uncultured Bryocella sp. | reverse complement strand
CACTTGGACAATTCCAAGTGCAACCCGAGGAAGACGGTGCCTCAGCCCTGAAGCCGCAGCATGGGTAATCCATGACGTGTCTTCTGGAAGTAGCAGATCTCCACGAGCGTGGGCCACAACTCCAAAGACGCCCTGATTACGCCGACGGCATCATCGACAATCCGTACAAGGTTGTGCTGAAAGAAATCCGGCTCGAAGCTGTAGAAGGCTTTCTCCAAGTTCGTTGCAAACAGGCGCAGCGACTCGGCTCGTTCCTCATTCTTCGCGGCACGCGCCGTATCCATGGCACGGCGATGCAGGTCTGTAATCTTGTCCAGGATACCCTCAGCGTCCTTGACAGTGATCTCACCGGTGTAGTCGAAGCTCACGCCCAGTTCATCGATGTTCGTCACTGAATCTTTGATCTTGTGCTTTAACAGATTCGCGATCTCCTCGTTCAGCACTTCTGAGGCGGGCGGGTTCCGCATGTAGTTGCTCTTGGTGTGGTGCTGTGCGGCGTCAACGTGCGCCGCCACGATACCTTCCTGCTGTATCCAGACACGGTAAATAAAATCCTCAAAACGGAGCCGCGTGGGGAAAAAGGGTGGCAGGCCAAAGGTGTTGTCATAGCCCGCCACCCCGCAGTCCATGCGCCAGTTCTTATTGGTCAATACGGGCCTGAAGTTCACGAGCACATAAAGATCGTTCAGATCGTCCGGACTCATCTGCTGATCGTTGCCGAGAAACATGTCGACATAATCGATCGCGTCAATGTCATTGGTTCCCGAGCGAAAGGTCTGGGCGATCTTCACGATTGCATCGCTGCGCATGGGACCCCGCTGCAGCAGCATCGCGTTCTCCTCAGTCAAACCCTTGGTGGCATTTGTCTCCAGATCCATTGCCGTGTCGATCAGCAGCTCTCCGCGCTCATAGTTATCGGGCGCTTCGGATGTAGGTTTGCCCAACACATCCAGAAAAGCGGACATGATATCGAACGACTTGCGCGCGTACCCATTCTGGCCCACGCGATGTAGGCGTCCCCGGCTGATCTCGTTGTCTTCAAGCGATTCGGGGCTATCCTCCATCAGCGAGTACGGCCGCATATCGTCATCGGAGCTCACCATCAGACCGCCGAGCGAATACATCAGCGTGTAGTTGCGGTTGCCGCCGTAGCTGGGACGAAACAGGTTCCGCACCAGAGGCTCAAGACGCTTATTTCGCAGTCTTGAGTTGATGTAGATGAGAAACTGCTCCTTCTGTTGAGGTCCCACATAGAAGAGATCCGAGTGCGTTTTTACCTGCTGCAACTGCGGAAAATACTTTTCCACATTGGTAGGCGTCGAATCATCGAAAACAATGATCTTGGGTGAGTGGCCATTCCGCCAAAAGTGTTCGTCATACTCGCGGACGGTTTGCCCCACATCGCGCAATCGGTGTGTGGGAATTACAAAGTAACTATCGGGGTCATGCATTGGAACGGGTACTCTCCGCATCGAGGCCCAGCTTAGCAAAGGCCTACAACACCATCCCACTCGCGGCACGATCAGAAAGGCATAAGGGAGACAGGTGCCAGGACATGGTTCAAGGTGGATGATGTTCTAGGCTAAGAGGCGTTTCAACAACGATCCGTCTAAGTGGAAGTTAGACCGCTTGCCCCGTTGCTTGTTCTGCGGCATCTCAAACCGCGTTAGGCCACGCCGATCTCTGACGTGGAAACATATTGTTTTTACAAGGACTCGGCGGGATGCGGCAGCATCAGGGCATCGTCTGCTTGGGTAAGCGCACGGCACGCGCGGCGCAGATCCGTGTGCGCCTGCTGCAGGGCTTCGCGCTTTGTCTTCAGAAAAAGGGTATCGTTTGCAAGCTGCTCACGGGCACGCAGGATCTCAGGTTCGAGAGCCTCGAGCGCCGGGCCGCCGACAATCGTGCGCACCTCGATAAACCGACGCACACTCAACGAGGTCAGTATCTGTGCACGGCTAATCGAGTGAGCGCCGGGTAGGTCCGTTTGCAAAAGGCGTTCGATGACGGCAGCCATCATCTCGGGATCAAATCCGGAACGCTCCGCCGTGAGCTCACGGACGGCCGTGCTGACCAGGTGATGCGCCTGATGAAAGCTGATGCCACAGATGCGGACAAGTGTATCGGCAAGCTCTGTTACGGTGAGAAAGCTGGCATCGGTAGCGTTTGCCATACGGCTCACATTGAATTCCGCGCTCTCAAGCAAACCGGCAAGTAGCGTAAGACTGCGAATACCATCATCGAAAGCGCTGTAGACCGCGGGCTGCAGATCGTCCTCCGCATCATTCATGTCCGCGAAGGGCGTGTTATGCAGACAAGCGAGCACGCCATGTGCGCCAAAGAGCGCCCGGCTGGCTAGAACACGAACATGCTCCAGCGGCACCGGGTTACGCTTCTGCGGCATGATGCTGGAGATCTGCACGTAAGCATCGGAGAGGCGAAGATAGCCGAACTCCACCGTAGACCAGAGCAGCAGATCCTGCGCGAAGCGGCCGAGTGAAACCATGCCAACGGCAAGCACCGACGCGCTCTCGGTCAGGTAGTCGACCGAAGCGATTGCTCCATAGGAGTTCACCTGCAGACCGTCAAACCCGAGCATACGTCCCGTCAGTTCTCGGTCGATGGGAAAGCCCGTGGTCGTGATCGCACAGGCTCCCAGAGGATTGCGATTCAGCCGAGCAAAGGCTGGAAGAATGCGCTCCGCATCCCGCTCCAGAATCTCCACATACGCCATGAGGTAATGGCCAAGGGTGGTGGGTTGCGCGGGTTGATTGTGCGTGTAGGCGGGCATGAGCGCAGCCCGATGTTTCCAGGCAAGCTCGACCAACTGGCCCCGCAATGCAAGCTGGACAGCAAGGGTTTCAAGCAGCAGACTGCGCAGCACCATGCGATACATAGTCATATCGATGTCGTTGCGGCTGCGTGCCGTGTGCATCTTGCCTGCGATCTCGGAGCCGCAGATCAGGGCAAGCTCGTGCTCGACCAAAAAGAAGAGGTCCTCAAAGCTTCCATCATAGTGGGTGTCGCGCAGTGCAGCCAGATCCAGCGCGTCGAGAGCCCTAACGCATTGTGCGGCCTCTTGTTCGGGGATAATGTTCTGCCGCGCCAGCATCAGCGTGTGGGCGTATTCGATCTCCAGCAAGGGCTCCAGAAAATAGCGCTTGGCCTCGACGAAAATCCGTTCCAAGACGGTACTTCGATAGATGGGTGCAGGAAAAACATCCGCGGGAGAGAACGACGGCGATGGCGGCCCAGTTTCCCGCCGCGGATTCGCATTGGATATTGCGTCTGAAGAAGATGACTTCATAGGCCCTGGGACTCAAACGCTAGAAGTCAATTTTAAGGCCAAACTGCAAAATTCGCGCCTCTAGCAGAGTGCTCGTAGGCAGCAGGGTGGGTGCTACTGTGATGGCGCCGATAGGGCCGGCGGCGGCACTGGTATTAACGGTTGCGTTGGTGTTGAGGGTGGTGAAATTGGAGTGATTGAGGAAATTATTGGCTTCCACCAGCAGCTTCGGTTGAACGTGTTCGAAGTAAGTGCCGAGGGTGCGTGTGAAGCGCATATCGAATTGGTAAATGTTCGGTGTGCGGATCGTGTTGCGCCCCACAAACAGCGGCCGGCTGGTGGCCAGTGCATCGACGTTGAGCTTGGTACCCGTTGTAATGGTCTGTTCGTCTCCGGAGGTTGCATTACCCAGGAGCGCGAGCTCATTGCCGTGCACGGCGCCATTCAGGAATTTGTTTTCGAAATGCGAACTCGGCTGGTAGATAACACTTGCCGTGAAGGCATTCGGCCGGTTGATGCTGCTGTTCCCGCGATCGCGCAGCGGATCGGTCGGGTCTTCGACGGGCGTGCTGAATTCATATGTGTTGCCTTCGGGTGTATCCGAGATAGCGTGCGACCAGGTATAGGAGGCGTTGGTAGAAAGCCCGGCCGACATGCGGTGATCGTAGGTGACGGTAAGGGCATTGAAGGACGAATTGGAGCCGATATCCTCATACGTGATGTTGTTCAGCGGATTGCCGTTGCTGAGCACCGGCGTGGCGCGTGTGGCAGTGCTGACCGTAGCGGAAAACACTGGCCGCCCATCAGCAAGGTAGCTGGTGGGATTGATCAGATTCGAGTTTCGCAGGAACTGCAGATTGCGACCGTTCGCCATGATGTACCCGAGAGTAAGCGAATCGTTCTTCGCCAATTGCTGGGTTACCTGGGCGTTTGCATTCCATGTGTATTCATTCTTGAAGTTCGGGTTCAGAGCATAGATGCTCTGGCTTGGGATGGGGCAGCCGGGCAGCTGAGTCTGCGGTGAACTGGGAAAGGATGGCTGACAGGCCGTGGGTGCCGTGGAGCCGGCAATCGTGTCGATGAAGGAACCCGTTCCGAAGGCACCGTTGTTGTACAGCGGGTTATACCAGGTGTTGGTCGGCGTCGCCTCATAGAACATGCCGGCATTCAGACGAACAACCGTCTTCGGGTTGGGCGTGTACGCTATGCCGAACCGCGGTGCAAAGTCACCCAGGGGATTGCGAAAGCTCTGTGTGAGCGGGTAAGGCTCGCCTGCGGGTGGAGTCGGGGCGCGATACTGGTCATAGCGCAAGCCATAGACAAACAGCAGATTCTTGCGCAGCTGCCATGTGTCCTGGCCGAAGAGGTCAAAGAAGATGGACTGGTATCCCGCGCCCGGTTGACCGATGCTGGCAGCGAGGCTGGAGTACACCTGGGGTGTCTTGCCGCTCAGTGCGCTTGCATATTGAGCGATCGAAGTGAAGGTGTACTGCGTGTAGACATCAGCCAACTGCGTGTCGTTGTTCTTTTGAAAGCCCACGCCGAACTTGATGGAGTGCGGTCCCTTGATCAGGGTCACATTGTCATTAAAGCTGGGGATCTTCTCTTGGAACTTATCGCCCACACTGTTCGATCCGCCAAAATTGGCGATGCCGCTGATCGTGATGAGCGGGCCGGTGCCCGTAAGCGGATCAGCCACGTGATGCTCATTGCGGTAAGGCCATGAACCGCGAAATTCGTTCAGCAGCGTTGGTGAAAACGTGGTCACAAGCTGCGCGCCGATGATGTGCGCACGATCCTGAAAATCAGCCGCCGCGCTGAGTGCGTAAAGCCCACCCACATTCGTATTAAAAGGATAGCGATTGCGGAAGTAGTTGTAGCGGACAAACAGCTGATTCTTCTGGTTGATGCTGACATCGCCGCGCACATCGAACCATTGCGCGTACTGTACCTGCGCCGCGGTGGCGAAGTCCGACGGACTTACCCCCAGCGTCTCCAACATGGTCTGGTTGCCCGGTGTGATCGTATTCGCGGTGGGATTGGCACGTTTCAGATGCTCATAACTGACAAAGAAAAAGAATTTGTCATGAATGACTGGACCACCGACCTTGCCGACAAAATCATCCACGTGCAGGCTGGGTTTAATCACGCCGCCGGGAACGTTGGGATTGCAGTTGTTTAGAATCGGGCAAGAACTTGCCGCTTTGGGCCGCCAGATGTACTGCGCCTCGCCGTGGTACGCGTTGGTTCCGGAGTTCGTGATGCTATTGAAGATGACGCCGGCGGTGTTGCCGAATTCCGGCGCGTAGCTGTTGGAGATCGTGTCGATCTCCTTCACATAAGAATCGGAGATGGCGAACAGCCGCAGACCGTAGCGGTCGCTCTCCGTATCCACCATGCCGTCCAACTGGAAGTTCACACGGTCCACCAAGCCATTGGTGTTGAGCGTGCGCGGGATGCCGTTCTCAGGATTCGGATGGCCGCTGATGCCCGGCTGAAACAGAATGAAATTATAGGGATTGCGCGAAGTCAGAGGAAGGTTCTGTGTTTCGGTCTCGGAGATGGTGCGGCCCAGGTCGAAGCGTGCCGGATCGATGATGGGTGCATCGCTCGTGACCTCCACCTCCGTCGCCACGGCTCCCACCGCAAGATGCTCATCGACAGTCGCATCCCGGCCTGCCGTAAGCTCGATGCCGGTCTGGGTCAGCGGGGCGAAGCCGGAGGCGGTGGAGGTGACGCTATAGACTCCGATGGGCAACGCCGGTGCGATATAGAGGCCGGCTCCGTCGCAGGTGACCTCGCGGGTGTAGCCGGTGTCACGGTTCTTGACCACCACCTGGGCGCCTGGAATTGGTGCACCGGCCACATCGGTTACCACGCCGCGCAGACTGCCGTTGATCGATTGCGACTGGCTCCAGGCGATGGGGGCAAGGGTCGCACAGCAAGCGGCCACCAGGGCCGTCTTGCAGAGCTTCGGGAAGACTTCAGTCGTCATGGCGCGAGATCCTCTGGATGAGTCTGGCCGATCCCTCGGGAATCGGCCGCTTTCCTGCCCATCCGCTCGAAACTTACTAAGATGTCGTAAGTAAGTGATTTTCCGTGAGCATAACAGCTGCTCGGGAGAAGTCAACAGAATAATAATGTACCCGTTCACACCGAACATGACCGCTTGTACCGGCGTTAACAGGGAGAGGGCAACAGGCTGGAAGTGGCGGCGGCGATCGAAAGCGAGATGGCACCGAAGAGTTGCGCGCGTGTGCCGAGCGCGCTTGAACGAAGCTCAGGCTGTGCAAACTCATGGCGCTGTACCAGTGCCGCGGTCGCACGGCAAAGCTCGGGGTGCGCGCCGATGCCGCCGCCCAGCACAACAAGCTCAGGGTTGAGCAGCAGTGAGATGTCCGCGACCGTATCCGCAAGCAGGCCGGCGGCAAAGGTCAGCGTTTCCCGCGCGAGCGCATCACCGTCGCGGGCCAGATCAAAGATCTGATCCGCGCGCAGGCGTCCGAGCGCCGCATTCGCTTGCGATGGATGCGCCTTCAGCAAACCAAGCCAATGCTGCTCAATACCACCGCCCCCGATCATACGTTCCAGTTGACCGGTGCGCCGAACCTCCATGGCCTTGCGCTCCTGGCCGCTGACGCCAAAGTAGCCAATCTCCCCGGCACACCACTGCGCGCCGTGGTGCAGCTGGCCGCGTAGAAAAATACCCGCGCCCACGCCGGTACCGATGGCGATGAAGACGAAATTTTCTTTGCCAACCGCGGCGCCACGCCGATACTCCCCGACGGCGGCCAGATTCGTATCATTTTCCACCTGCACGGCCAGACCCGTCTGCTGCCGCAGCAGATCGCGCAGCGGAATGTCATTCCAATCCTTGAGGTTGGGCGCGGAACGCACCCTGCCGGTATCGACGTCCGTGATTCCAGGAGCGCCGGCGGTTAATTGCAGCAGCTTGCGTGGGTCCGTGCCGCTCTGTTCACACATGATGCGGAGACCGTCCCCGATGAGTGCGCAAACCGCGGGTGGGGTCTTCTGTTGTTTCAACAGCACGGTGGACCATTGGGTAACGATCTCGCCGCTCAGGTCCGTCATCATCATGCGCAGGCGCGAGCCCCCGATATCGGCGGCTGCGACATAGCCGTGACTGGCCTTGAAGCGCAGCAGCCCTGGCGGGCGACCGCCGCTCGATTCCCCCTCCCCTAAAAATTCAACCAGGCCAAGGCTTTCTAGGTGCGAGACACCGCTTGAGACGGTAGGCGCGCTGAGGCCGGACAGGCGAACAAGATCCGCCTTCGAGCACGGATTGTTCTTTCGCAACAGGTAGAGCAGCCCGCGGGCGTTCGCCTGGCGCAGGTGGGAAGGACGTGAGGGCGAGTTTTGGGCAGGAGTGGAAGGTGAAGGAGACATTCCGGCGGCTTGACTCACCAGAGTCTCTCACGGGACCGGCGGCTCGCCTCAGTAAATAAACGTTCTTTACAAAGAGAAGAGTCCGTGATAACGCTGCGGGTATTCCCATGGGCACGTCGCCGCGACCGGAATCGGTCCGTGGTGCAGGCGCAACGATCTTTACCGTACTGAAACACTGGCGCAACCTTCAGGTTACCTTCGCTGCATACGCTCATCCTTAACCGTCAATCGAATTCAGGCATCAGCTCACGCCTTGCGGCGCAGCCGGTTTCGATCGCCTCGGCACCACATATACGTCGGGTGAACTATGCGCTATGCCGTCTTGCTGCTCTCATTTTTGATTTGTTCCGTCTTGGCGTCAGCTCAGTTTGAAACCGCTGCCGTACTTGGCGATGTGCGTGACAGCTCGGGTGCCCTGGTCCCGAATGCCGAGGTGACGCTGGTCAACCAGGGCACGCACACACAGGTACGATTGCACGCGGACAGCAAGGGGGAATACGAGTTTACCGACGTCAAGATCGGACAATATCGCGTCATCGTAAACGCCAACGGCTTTGACCTCACAACCACCCAGCCGTTCACGGTGCAGGTCAATGCCCGGCAACGCGTGGAGGTCACGCTGCAGGTGGGCCACAACGAGACCGTAACAGTAAACGATGCCGCACAGTTGTTGAACACCGACGATAGTGAGCGCGGACAGGTCATTGGAACGCGCGAGGTGGAGAATCTACCGCTGAACGGGCGCGAATATGCCGATTTGGCCGCGTTGGTTCCGGGTGTCCGCCGCGATGCGCTGGAGAACCAGACGGACTCTAGCCGCGATGCCTCCTTCAACGTGAACGGGCAACGCAGTGAATTCAACAACTTCCTGCTGGACGGTCTGGATAACAACGCATACGGTACATCGAACCAGGGCTTTTCCAATCAGGCCATCCCGGCATCGCCCGATGCGATCTCGGAGTTCCGCGTGGAAACGGACAATTACAGTGCGGAGTATGGCCGCTCCGCGGGAGCGGTGATCAACGTCAGCATCCGCAGCGGCACCGACAACTTTCATGGAAAGGCCTACGACTACCTCCGTAATACCGTGTTCAATGCGATCGGCCCGTTCACGCCGCCCAATAATCCGCTAACCGGTACGCCGCAGAAACCAACTCTGATTCGCAACCAGTTTGGCGGCACCTTCGGCGGCCCGATCTGGAAGGGCCATACCTTCTTCTTCGCCGACTATGAGGGCGACCGGCAGGTGGTGCACGCGATCATGCAGGCCACCGTACCCACGGCGAATCAAGCCGGCACCAGCGCCTTGGCCGTGGCGAATGGCGGCTATACCTTTCTCAGCGCCGCCAAGAGCCCGACCGGCGCCTCCCTGACAAATGAG
The DNA here is from genome assembly GCA_964242585.1 of uncultured Bryocella sp. Taxonomy (GTDB): domain Bacteria; phylum Acidobacteriota; class Terriglobia; order Terriglobales; family Acidobacteriaceae; genus Granulicella. The sequence goes on along the minus strand of CAXTBJ010000104.1, from coordinate 855 downwards.
GGCTCCACGCCCGTAGCGGTGCGCAACCCCATCACCGGCCAGATCTACGCGAACGGCGTCGTTCCGTTCAACGATCCCACGGTGTCGTCCTTCGCCGCGGGCGTTCTCAAGGCGCTGCCCGCGCCCAACGTTCCCGGCAATCCCTTCAGCAACAACTACGCTTCGCTGCCCGCCGATACCATCAACGACGATAAGGGCGACGTGCGCATCGACCAGACCTTCAGCCAGAAGACCACGGCCTTTGCGCGCTACAGCCAGCACAAAGGCGCGATCCTGTCGCCGCCCGCTATCCAGGGTCCGGCCGGCGGCAACTCCAACGGCAATGTGCAAATCTTCAATCAGCAGATCGCCGGCGGCATTACGCGCACGCTCACACAGAACGCCATCGTGGACGCGCGTTTTGCCTTCACGCGCACCGACGGCGGCAAATTCCCCTATGGGCAAAATTTACCCAGTCTCATGGCCGGCATCCCCGGCCTGCCGACCGACCCCACCGTGGCTCGCAGCTTGAATGCCCAGACCGTCACCGGGTTTACGCAGTTCGGCAACCAGACCAGCAATCCGCAGTTTCAGGACCCGTACGTCTACAACCCCAAGGTCAACCTGGCACTGCTGCACGGGCGCAGCAGCTACAAGATGGGCTACGAGTACCAGGCCATCTTCACCACAGATGAAGACTTCAACCCCACCTACGGGCAATCCACCTATAACGGCGGCTTCAGCTTCAACGGCGCTTCGTCCACGGCCTTGACAGGCTCTTCCGACACGGGCCTGAAAGAGGCTGCTTACCTGAGCGACTTCCTGTTCGGCGCGCAGAGCCAGTATCAGCTCAACAATTATCAGGTGGTCCACCTC
>CAXTBJ010000103.1:0-10015 GCA_964242585.1 uncultured Bryocella sp. | reverse complement strand
CCGAGACCGTCTCCCTGGGCGCATTGGACTCGGCTTTGGCCAGGGAATGCGGTGTGATCGTCAAATTATCCCGTGTGAAGGGGCCCTGATTCTGCACGCCGTCCGGCAGCGCATCCAGCGACACCGCGCGCGGCGTCTGCAGCCGCTGAAAGCTCTCGAACCCTTTGTTCATGGCGCTCAGCGTGGGTCCGATCGCAAACACGCTCACGATGACGCCGACCATCACCGCGACCTGCTGCTTCCAGGGCGTCGCGCCGATCAGGTAGCCGGTCTTCAAATCCTGCGAGGTGTCTCCGGCGTTCGAGGCCGCGATGCAGACCATGCCGCCGATGGTGATCGCCAGCGCGCCGAAGGCGGGGGCCGTCCATCCTTTCACCAGAAAGATGGCGGCCGTCGCCATCAGGGTCGCGATGGTCATGCCGCTGACCGGGCTGGCGCTGGAACCGACGATGCCCACGATGCGTGCGCTGACCGTGACGAACAGAAACCCGAACACCACCACCAGCAAAGCCGCGGCAAGGTTTGCCAGCGCACCCACCTGCGCGCCCGGCACCGGCTTGAACTGCAGAAACAAAAACATCAGCAGCACCAGCAGCAGACTGCCGCCCGCAACGACACTCATGGGCAGATCGTGCTCCGTGCGGCTGCGGCCGGTGACGAGCGCGGCAGACGCCCGGTCGCCCATCTTGCCCAAACCGGCCGTGAGCGCGCTGACGATGGTCGGCGCCGTCCGCAGCAGCGTGATCAGCCCGCTGGCGGCGACCGCGCCGGCGCCCATGGGTCGCACATAGGTCTTCCACAGGTCGCTCGGGGTCATGTCGTTGATGGGCACCGTGCCGGGATAGAGCGGCCCCGGCAGGTGTTTGCCGACGAACACGATGGCCGGCATCAGCACCAGCCACGAAAACACACCGCCGGCCAGCATGATCGCCGACACGCGGATGCCGATGATGTAGCCCACGCCCAGGTACTCCGGTGTGACATCCGCGCGAATCGCCGCGCCGCGCAAAATCTGTTGGCCGTTGGGGTCGAAGTTGGGCTGATAGTTGGGCGTGGGTGGAAAGAGCCCGAGTAGGTTGTCGTTTTGAAACAGCGTATAGAGCCCGCCGAGACCCAGGCCGAAGAAGACCCGGCTCGCAAACGATCCACCCCGCTCGCCTGCCTGCAGCACGTCCGCGCAGGCCGTGCCTTCGGGGTAGGTCAGCGTCCCGTGCTCCTCCACAATCAGCTGGCGACGCAGCGGGATCATGAACAGCACCCCCAGCCAGCCGCCGAACAGCGCCAGAATAAAGATACGGAAGCTCTGCAGATCGAAGCCCAGAAAGATCAGCGCAGGCAGGGTAAAGATCACGCCGGAGGCGATCGACTGGCCTGCATTACCCGTGGTCTGGACGATGTTGTTTTCAAGGATCGAGGCCCGGCCAAAGGCACGCAGGATCGAGATCGAAAGCACCGAGATGGGAATGCTGGCAGCCACCGTCAACCCCGCTCGCAGCCCCACATAGACCGTCACCGCCCCGAAGATAACGCCGAAGACGCTTCCCAGCAGCAGCGCCCGCGCCGATAACTCCTTCCGGCTTTCGTTTGCGGGCACAAAGGGTTGAAAGGTCGGGGTTGCGGCCATGGATGGGATAGTCTCCGTTCGGGACAGCATGGCGTTGCGCGGGATGCTGTTGCAGTGGAGTGTATCGTCTTCGCCGCTCTTCTTTCCCGCTCGTCTCAAGTCGCGGCTTTTTATAGTTGAAAGCTGAGGTTCACGCCGAAGAACAGGCCTCGATGTTCCCCGTGCCGCGATGTTCCATCGTTTGCAGGTCAACCCGCGCACAGGATGCTGCGACTCATGTCTCTGCGGTATATAAAGATTCGGTTCTACGGGTATTCCGCTACGCCCTGGTGCCGGCAACGCGCCGTAACCCGGAGCCTCAACTCACGGCACGCATGGTCCGGCCGTGCCGGCTGACGATGGCGAGCCGCTCCGACGCGAGGATGCGGCGCGTCTGCGCGCGGGCATGGGTTGACCACGGACCGATCGGGTCCAGCTGCGCGTAGGCGATCCAGTGCGGCAGTGCTTTGCGCGTTTCGCCCTGCCGTTCAAAGGCAAGCGCCAGGTTGTAGTGCGCGTCGGCGTAGGTCGGCACCAACACAAGGGCGCGGGAATAGGCCTGGATGGCTTCGGCAAGACGCGCCTGTTCATCCAGCACATTGCCGAGATCGAAGAACGCGAGGGCATATTCGGGGTCGGCCTCCGTTGCCAGCCGATACAGCTGTTCCGCCCTCGCGTAATCGCGTTCGTTGTAGCAGATGGTGCCCAGATTGATGGCGCTGGCGGCATGTGTCGGCGAGATCTTCAGCAGGCGCTCATACAGTTCCTTGGCCTCGGGCAGGGTCTCGAGCCGTTCCTCCAGCCGCACGGCGCGTTGGAACATCTCCGCCATCTCGGCTGCGGACAGGCGGGGCGGCGCGGCGGCGTGTTCAAACAGGCGGGCTCCCGTCGCGTGGCCGATCTCGAAGTCGAAGGCCAGCTGCGGGCTCAACGGATCGACCAGCGCCCCGCCCTGCCGAAAGGCCAGACGCGTTCGGTGCGGCCCGACGACGGCCTCGGCGAGCGGATGGGCCAGCCCGGCTACCTGACGCATCGCCTGCACGGAGCGGCGGATATTCTTCACCGAGATGCGGGTCTTCGCCAGATCGCGCAGCTTGCGCAACTGCGAAAGCGCGTCGAAGGCGTACACCGCCGACGGCGCAATCAGCCCTGCCCGCTCCCAAATCTCCAGTTGCCGGGCCGGCAATTGGAGTATCCGCAGCACATCTTCACGACGGTATTGGTTCAAGGCCTCTCTCGCGAGTATCTCAACCGGCACTTGCTCCCGGCCTTTTTTCCGAGTATGCGGCGCGCGCGGGCCCGCGACAAGACCCAAGCGAGCCGCGGCTGAAGAAACCCGTGGATATTCGGAACCAAACTTGATCCGACCGCCGGCGTAGAATCTCCGGTCTGTACCGTGCTGCGCAACACTCAGTTTGAGATCGACCGCCTGGAACGGCATAGCACTCGCCCGCCCGGTCTTCCACGTTTGTGGCAAACGGGGATGGTTTACGTCCAATCCTGTGACGGAAGAGCTACGGATCTGTACCTCGCTGAGGCGAAAGTGGGAGAGTTTCGGCGCATGGATCTGCGTATGCTTCGTCTTGACGTATGAACGCGATGTCCACCACCGAGCAGAGAGTCGAAGCGGCGCTGACCGTTGAGAGAAACTTCGTTGCGGCCGTCCTGGATACGGTCGGCGCGCTGGTGGTCGTCTATGACGCCGACGGCCGCATCGTGCGCTTCAATCGCTTCTGCGAGCTGCTATCGGGCTACAACGCCGCCGACCTGATCGGCACGCGCGCCTGGGAGCGCTTGATTCCCAAAGAAGATATCGCCAGCTACATGGAGCAGTTCGACCGGGCCCGGGGAGGCGAGTTCCCAGTCACCTTTGAGAACGACTGGCTAGCGGCCGACGGCACCCGCCGACGCATCTCCTGGTCGACCACCGCGCTCACCGGCACGGACGCCCAGGTGCGGTTCCTGATCACGACCGGTATCGACGTCACCGTCCAGAATGAGGCCGAGACCGCGATTCGCGAAAGTGAACGGCGCTACCGCGAGATCGTGGAGGGATCGCTCGGCCTGGTGTTCACGCATGACCTCGACGGCAGAATCCTCTCCATCAATGAGCAGGGCGCACACGATCTGGGACGCACGGTGGGAGCGATCGTGGGCCAGAACCTCAGCAGCCTGCTGTCGGCGTCGTTTCGGGCCGAGCTGCAACCGTATCTCGGTGCGCTGCGGGCCGCGGGCGAGGCAAAGGGGTTGCTGCACGTCGAGCACAGCAACGGCGAACGACGGGTGCTGGCCTATAAGAACCGTCTCGTGCAGCCGGTGGAGGCCCCGCGCCATGTACTGGGCTTCGCCGTCGATATCACCGAGCAGATCAGGGCCGAAGAGCGACTGCGGAGCCTGATACGGCAGTCCGATTCCGTGCTCGAATCCATCGGCGACGGCATCTATGGCGTCGATCTTCAGGGCCGCGTAACCGTGGTGAATCCAGCCGCCGCGTTGATGCTCGGGTACCGGCCCGAGGAGCTGCTCGGCCGCGACATGCACGAGCTTATCCATCACTCCCATCCGGACGGCACACCGCTTCCGGAGGCCGAGTGCTCGATTCGCAACAGCCTGCGCGGACTCACGCCCGTGCGGGTAGCCAATGAGGTTTTCTGGCGCAAGGACGGCACCCCCCTCCCTGTGGAGTACATCGCCTGCCCGCAGATCGAGCATCCCGATCCGGCTACCGCCGGTGGGAGCGATGCCTCCCCGGCGGAGGGCCGGGCCGTGGGTGTGGTCGTCGCGTTCACGGACATCAGCGAACGCAACGCCCTGAACCGCATGAAGGATGAGTTCATCTCCGCCGTTTCGCATGAACTGCGCACACCGCTCACCAGCCTGCGCGCCGCACTGGGGCTCGTCGCCGCGGGCAGGCTCAGCGCGGACCCGGACCGCACGCACCAGATGATGGAGATCGCGGTCGAAAGCACGGACCGGCTCGTGCGGCTGGTCAACGACATTCTCGACCTGGAACGGATCGGCTCCGGGGAGGCGCCCATGCACTTCGTCCAGTGCGCGCTGCAGCCGCTCTTCGAGCGCACGGCGACGTTGCTGCAACCCGCCGCGGCACGGGCCGGTGTGCGCCTGGTCCTGCAGGCAAACGATGTCTCCGTCTGGGCCGATCCGGACAGGCTGCTGCAGACCCTGACGCACCTGGTCTCCAATGCCGTCAAGTTCGCGCCGCAGCTGGGCCCCGCAGCGGAGACCGAGGTCGTTCTGCGGGCGTCCGCCAACACATCCGGCGAGGCGCTTCTGGAGGTTCAGGACCACGGTCGCGGTATCCCCGCCGACAAGCTGCAAACCATCTTCGAGCGATTCAAACAGGTCGATGCCTCGGACTCCCGCGCGATGGGCGGCACGGGCCTGGGACTGTCCCTCTGCCGCAGCATCATCGCGCAGCACGGCGGGACGATTTGGGCGACCAGCACGCTGGGCCAAGGCTCTACCTTTCACCTCACGCTGCCGACCGGACCGAAGGGCTTCCTCCACTAGAGCTCTCGGCCCAACAAGCCTGCACCCTGCCCCATTCACTGCAGCTGAACAAGAAATGATCAAAGGCGTCATTTGAGAAATTCCTGACTGGACATCGTCTCCATTGCCCCTAGGATTTGGGTTGCCGCTTCGATCAGCGATGCGTCTGTCGGGCCCAACTCATTCGATCCACTGTGGAGATACCCATGAGCACGCCGTCGAAGTCCCTCGTCAACACACCCGTCGTCAAGTCAGCCGACCTGCACCAAAGCCTCTCTCTGCCTGCCAGTTTCGAGTTCGGCGAGGTTCGTCCCCTGCTCGATGTGGCCACGCTGCATGTGCCTTTACCGGCGTCGCCGCCGCCCGCCCTGGGGCCCCTTGCCGCGTTCGTAGGCAGCTGGGTCGGGGGCGGCTTCAACACCATCTTTCGCCCGGACAACACCAAAACTCCGACCGTATTAGCCGTTCCGGTGGTCAGCGACAACATCCTGGAACTGAATCTGACCACCGAGGAACTGACCTTTTCGCCCAGCCTGGGGTCCGTTCCCAACCGCGGCTCCAATCCGCAGGGCGACATCTTTCTGAACGGTGTGCCCTATCTGCAGACCATCAAAGACGTCACCTTTCCCAACCAGAACCCGGGCATCCATGCCGAGCCGGGCCTGTGGATGGCGGTTCCCAACACCGCGGCTCCCAATGAGGGGCCGACCCTGGTGCGCATGGGGTCGATTCCGCACGGCGCCACGATCCAGGCGCAGGGTACCTCTGCGGTCTTCGCTGGCGGACCGGCCATCGCCCCCGTAGGCCTCACACCCTTTCGGACGGGACTGCCGAACATCCCCGCGAACCAGGTCAGGTTTCCAAGCCAAACCGCCGCCACGGCAGGCACGGCCCGCATCCCGCAGGACCTCACCACCTACATCGCGGACGGAAAGATCACGCAGGCCATGTTGGACGACCCCAACACGCTGCTCCGCAACCAGATCAAGGGGCAGACCATCAAGAGCACCACCGTGATCTCCATCAGCACGGCCTCCACGCCGCAGACGACGCCGGCCTTCGGCGGCGGCACCGCCAACATCGCGTTTTTGGACGGCGACCCCCAGGTGACCGCGCCCAACGCCCAGACGCTGCAAATGTCGGCGATCTTCTGGATCGAGCTGGTGGAGCACACCCTCCAGGTTCCGGCCTTTAAACCTGGACAACCACCGCTGTTATTGAAGCCGCTGTTGCAAACGCCCGGTCAGCTGGTACCGACCTTCTCCGTGACACCGCCGAGCACCCTCCTGGCCCCGCGCCCCATCACCGTGACCTCCGTGCAGATTCAGTACACCCAGACGGTGATGCTGAACTTTGCCGGTCTCACATGGCCGCATGTCTCTGTGGCGACGCTGGTGCCCTCCGTTCCCATCACCGTACCCGCCTCCGTTTGGGCCTGAACATTTCATCGTTGCGGCCCCTACAACTGACCATCCGAGGGGCTCGCGAGCCCCACAGACCTGAAACGCACAAAGGACAAGGAACAATTATGGCTACCACCACCGCCACCGTTTCCAACGGCACCCCTCTGCTGCCGGCCACTGACAACCACTTCGCCCTCCAAGATTCCCAGGGCAAGACAGAGATCACCTACAGCCTGCAAAAGGCGGGTCCGCTGACGCCGGGCATCAATCTGGATGGACCGGTACTGGACTACAAGGGTCCAGAAGGCACGCTCACCTTCTCCGGATCGCAGGTGGGCACCCTGCCCACCCCACTGGGCACGATGATCACGGTCACCCTGAACGTCGTGCCCGACCTCCGCACGCTGACCTTCTCGATGCTGCTGCCGAATGTGGTGCACGGCACACCCGGCTCAGCGCAGAGCTTTGAGACGATGGGCATCCTGGCCCAGCATCACACCTCGCTGCTCGGGCCGCCGGCGCAGGGCGGCAATCCGACCTACAGCGTGTTGAAGCTGCATGGGCAAGCGAGCCATGTGCTGTTCCCAGACTAGCTGTTTCCCGACTGACGGTTGGGTGCCGTTCTTTGCGGACGCCGGCAAACTCGACGGCAAAGCCCTGCCGCGCATCCAAACCACCGTGAGGCGACCGCATCTCCTGTCGCCCAGGTGGAGCTACGATGAAAAATATATCCAAGGCAGCAATCGGGAGCGCGGCGCTGTTCCTCGCGCTGAGCGCAGCGCCTGCTTCCCGCGCGCAGAACGTCAGCACGGACTACGACCACAACGCCCAGTTTGAGGGGTATCACACCTTCTCCTTCGCCAAGATCCAGACCGATGATCCGCTGTATGAGCAGCGCCTGCGCGACGACATCACCGGCGATCTGCAGAAGCACGGCATGCAGATGGTGCCCGACGGCGGCGATCTGGCCATCACGGCCATCGGCGGCGTTCACGACCAGCAGCAATACAACAGCTTCTACACCGGCCTGGGGCCCGGCTTCGGCTATCGGGGTTGGGGTGGATGGGGCGGCGGTTGGGGCGGCGGCGAAACCCAGACCACCGTGCAGCAGGTGCCGGTCGGCACACTGATGGTTGACCTGTACGACACCCACACCCACAACCTGGTCTTCCGCGGCAAAAGCACCGCCGACCTGCACAAGCACGAGGAGAAAAACGTCGCTCTGCTGCAGAAAACCGTCAACAAGATGTTTGACAAGTTCCCGCCCAAACATGCTTCTTAACAGGTCGGCTTGATGAGCTGTGGAGGCCTGGGTTGTGATTCAGGCCTCCAACAGCTTGCGCCGCCCCCCCCCCCCTCTAATTTTTCGTAAAGTCTTCGACATACGGGATTTAGGGGCCAAATCTCGTGGGAGGCTGCGGTTGACCTGTCGGTTCTGCGGTGTTTGTAAGAGCTGCTTTGGGAGAAGTTTACCGAACCGGCTCGTATCTGCGTGCAACGCCTTCCCTCGCCCAAAAGTGTGCAAATAAAGCGTCGTCTTTATAGGATCGCTCCTTTGCTCAGGGAATCGGGATAACTATGCCAAAGCGCGAGGTGAAATTGTTCAGCGGTCCATTCGGCTGGTAGCTGCGGACGTACTCGCCGGGTACCCAGAGCAGGCCGAAACGTTTGTTGAGTTTATAGGTGAGAACGCCGCCGGTGGCCCAGACGGGCACGGAGGTGATCGTGCCGCTCTTGGAGTCGCGGACCTTGCCGGCATCCGCGAAGTAGGAGATCGAAAGCTTCTTCTTAGGAAAAGCCGTGACCAGCGGGCCGGCAAGGTAAGAGTGAATGTTTTCGTGGGTGCCCGCCCCGGTGTTGTAGGACGTGGTGTTGTCTTCAATGACGGCCAGCCAGGGCTTGATATTGATCTGCCCGATGCCGTAAAAACCCTGCGTGTGCCAGACAAAGGTGCCGGGAGCCGATTGCGGCGCCAGATAAAAGTAGCCGAAGGTAACCGCGCCGATGGGTGGCTTCTCCTTTGGCGGTGTGGACGCGGGTGCCGCCGCCGGTGAGAAATTGAGGCTGGTGTTTGCCTGGGCCACGGCCCGGTGAACCGGTGTGACGAAAAGCAAGGCCGCTGCCGCGATCAGAAGCGATCGACGCATGTTGAAGCTCCAGTGCCCGAAGGCTTGTAATTGGTAGAACGGCCCGGAGCGCGCGCAGACGAGGCTACCTCCCTCGCCAGCTTCCACGTACGCCGCTTTAGTGAAAGGGATGCGAAAGGAGGGTGGTGCGGATGCTCCCGCTTCCGGACTACCAGACGAGGGCCACATGCTCATAGCGACGGATCGCGGCGTCCTCGGTCAGGAGTTGGAGGCCGTTGGAGAGAGATTGCGCGATCATCAGGCGGTCGAAGGGGTCGCGGTGGTGCGCCGGAAGCTGTTCGAGGGCCAGGATGTCCTCATAGCGGACCGGGAGAATGACGATCCCGTTCTCCTTTAGCGAGTCATGGAGTAAGGCGACCGACGACGTCAAGGTACGAAGCTTGCCGAGACGAATCTTGATACTCAGTTCCCAGAGCGAGGCGATTGAGAAGAAAAGTTCATGCTCGTCGGACTGAAGAATGCGCTTTGCCTTTGTAGAAAGGCGAGGGTCATTCAGAAGAGCCCAGACGTAGACGTGAGAATCAATCAGGATCTTCACTCGAGCTCGGAGCCACCCTCGAAGAGATCGGCCATCTCTTCGCTCGCTTCGGGGGAGTGGAAGTCATCGGCCATCCAGAGCTTACCGATGCCGCTGCCCAGCAGGTTGCGGCGCGTCGGCTTGTTGTCGCCAACGAGTACCAGCTTCACGGCGGGCTTGCCACTGCGAGCGATAATGACCTCTTCCCCGCTCTCGGCGGCGGCGATGAGTTTGGAGAGATTCGTTTTAGCGTGATGGATGTTGACTTCCATTTCCTTTAGCTTAGCCAGATCGCTTAGCTAAGGCAAGTGGTCTCTTGTTTCTCCTGGTAGTTCGACTCAGTTCTGGGGATTTGGGTGGGTGGCCGGTGGTGCTTCTGTGGGTTTTGGTCGCCTTGGCGGAAGGCGGTCGTTTGCTACGACGACTCTTTTTGCTGGAGTTAGGTTTGGGTTGTGGCCAGGCCCAGGAGCGGGCGGTGGTTACCGGGTTGGGCTCGCCCTAGGCGTAGGCGCGGAAGCTGGACCAGAGCCACCACTCGGGTGCGAGGACGAGGCCTCGTTTTACCGGGTTGCGGTGGATGTAGCGGAGCTTTTCGATGCGCTTGCCTTCGGTAAAAACATCGAAGTCGTGGTAACGGTCTTCTCAGACGGAGTCTTCGGGGCGGGTGCGGGAGAAGCGTTGCTTGATGACCTGCATCGCTGTTTCGAGCTTGTGTCCGGTGAGTTCGGAGACGAGAATGTGGGCGTGGTCGAGCACCATCACGTAGCCGATCCTGTCGAACCTGTATTTGATTCGGGTCTGTTCGAGGATGTTTTGGGAGGTGTTGCGGGCTTCG